>CAISJD010000028.1 GCA_903885605.1 uncultured Chthonomonas sp.
CTTCCTATATATGACTTTAGAGATAGCGGTGGATTTCCCGCTACGAGAGGGCTCCCCGGTCGTTGTTCGTGTTGCGCCAAGCAAGACGGGCGAGGCCGGCGAGGTGCTCAGCCATACCATCACGAACGGTACCATCCGGGTCCCGGACTGCCCTGTCGGCTATGTTGAGGTTAGCTGTACTGACGACACGGGGCACAAACTCCGCCAGGTCATAGACAGCTATGACGCAGGGTCTTTCGGCTACGCTTCTCTTCACAATCCATGCGTCACTAATGAAACACCGTCTTACTTGCCTACTGAGATGATTCCATCATCGGACAACATACAGTATAGCTATAAATTGGAGCTATCCTACCCGGAAACGTTTGACACCCAATATACATACGCAAACTTAGACAGCGAGTCACAAGGTGGGTTTTATAAAGCATTCATTGGCGAAGTTGAGTTAACCAAAGCAAATGGCTTTGAATGGTTACATAAACCCATATTTGTATATGAGTCGAGCACGCCACCCACTGGCCCAATTGTTCTCATGATCAACAATGTGCCTTATACACTTGGTTGGTGCGTTCAGTATACTATACCTGTCACATATAAGTACAAGTATGATCAGATATGGACTTGTTCTGAGTATAAGCAAACGGATACGTTATCTGTTGATGCACAGTGTAACGTCGATATGGGGATTTTGGTACATGCACCTCTGCGAGATAACCAGCCAGCCGGCCTGCTAGATGACCCGGCATGTGGCGGGTATAGAATAGAGAAGCATCCACTGTATATGCAGGCTCGATGCGTTAAGCTGAAAGTTACTGGATCGAAGCATGTGTCTCCGGCCGTATGGGAAAGGTGTGTTAAGTCAGATATCAGACAAGAGACATGGAGATTCAGGCGCGACGAATTTGACTTTGAGGTGGTGAAAGATGCACCCCCAGACGTTGGCGAGGTCGGGAGTGCAAAGCCAGTGCGCGAGGCGGACCGGAGTCTCTCGAGGATGACGGTTCGGTGGCGAAATGCCACCCTGGGAGATGGCGTCTGGGAACAGACCGTGACACCGACGCGGCAGGAGGGGTCGGGCGGCGGCCAGGTCAGGAGCGGCAGGGTACGGCCCGGCGAGACCTACGGTAAGGGGCTCAGCAAGCCGCGAGAAGACACTAACCTGAATGTCACTAGGAAAGGAATCGACTTGAACTGGGACTTCTGCAATGCCAGGCAAGTATTTACGATCGACAACAACTTGAGAATACGATCGTACAAAGCAACTGGTGACAAGAAAGATTCATTTTCGGCTTCACGTGGTTCAATTGTGTGGCCGATGGTTGAGCCGGTCGGCCTCCCAATGACGCCTTAGAGCGCGCCATGGGTCTGGTGCTACCGCTAGGTTGCCGCACCGGATGAAGGTTGGAGGCCGGGGGCGGGGTTCTGCATTGCCCTCAGGTTCTACGCGGTGGGCAACTTCGGGGCGACCGTGTTACAGGGCCGGCGCCCGCCTCACCCGAAGGCGGGGACCTCCACGGCCTCGCCGCCGCGCATGGCTGAGGTGTGGGCGCAGATGCCCGCGGCCGTCCAGTCGGCGGCTCGGACCGCGTCGATGGCCGGGGGGCGCCGCTCCACGATGCTGCGGACGAACTCGTGCACCAGGTGCGGGTGCGAGCCGTGGTGGGCGCCGCCGTGCAGCACGGAACCGTGGAGGCTCTGCTGGTCCATGAGGACGCTGTGGTGGGTGAAGCGGTGCAGCTCCGACGGGAGCAGGTCGTTGCGCGAGGGCGGCGCCACGCGCTCCACGGCGCAGGGGCGGCCCCAGCCGCCGGGCGTGCGGTCACCGAGGCGGAAGACCACGGGCAGCTCGTTCTCCAGGTGCCACTCCAGCGAGGCCCTCTCGCCCAGCGCGGTGAAGCTCTCCACGTAGTCGCGGGCCGTCTCGAAGAGCGAGCGCGTCACCTCGGCGGCCAGGCCGGGGCGGCTCAGTTGGAAGATGGCGGTCTCCACCGGGAAAGGGTTGCCGTAGGGCGCGCGCAGCTCCTCGCGCATGGAGCCGGAGCCGAAGCAGTGGACCCGGACCGCCCGGGCGTCGGCCAGGGCGAGCAGCGGCGCCACGGCGTGGGTGGCGTAGTGCATGGGCGGGAGGCCGGCCCAGTAGGGCGGCCAGCCCTCCATATCCTGGTAGTGGGCTCCGCGCAGGAACTGCAGGGCGCCCAGCTCGCCGGCATCGCGCATGGCGGCGGCCATCAGGTAGTGGTAGGTGTAGACCGCGGTCTCCATCATCATGTAGTTGCGGCCGCTCTCGCGCTGGGCGGCCACGAGGGCGTGGAGATCGGAGAGGCTGGTTGCGGCAGGGACGGTGCAGGCGCAGTGCTTGCCCGCCCGCAGCACGGCGGCGGCCTGCCGAGCGTGAAGCGGAATGGGCGTCACCAGGTGGACGGCGTCCCAGCGCCCATCCGCCAGCAGGTCGTCGAGGCGCGTGTAGCGCTCAGAGAAGCCGTGCTCGTCGGCGAAGGCGGCCAGGCGGTCTCCATTGGTGTCGCAGAGGGCCACCTCGGCCACGTCCGGGTGCGCCCGGTAGATCTCCGGGAAGCTGCCCCCGAAGCCGAGCCCCACCACCGCCACGCGCAACCCGCTACCCTTGCCCATGTGTGCCGCTCCCCCGGGGACGTTTCCGGCAGCATACCCGGCAGGGGGCGGCTGCGGCGGTGCGTGCAGGTTGTGGTCCGGAGGATATTGGGGAAGAGCCCGGCGACTGGAGTCGCGGCAACGAACGGCACGAAGTGCCCCTTCGGGCACTCAGGAACGGCAACGGCGGTGAGGGGCTCCCGAGTCGCCGAAGGGCGACTTCCCGCCGTTGGTTGCCGCGGTTTCAACCGCCGGGGTGCGGAGCGCTTCGGGGGGGAGCCCGGCGACAAAAGTCGCGGCAACGAACGGCACGAAGTGCCCCTTCGGGCACTCAGGAACGGCAACGGCGGTGAGGGTTTGGCCGAGTCGCCGAAGGGCGACTTCCCGCCGTTGGTTGCCGCGGTTTCAACCGCCGGGGTTCGGAGGACATTGGGGGGCCCGGGCGACTGAAGTCGCGGCAACGAAAGGCACGAAGTGCCCCTTCGGGCACTCCAGAACGGCAACGGCGGTGAGGGTTTGGCCGATGTGGTCAGGGCTCCTGCTCATCGAGCATCGCTTGCAGGCGACATGCCAGCTCGGGAAGGTCGCCTGTAATCGTCATCCAGACCTCATCCTGGTCTATGTCGAAGTAGGCGTGGATCAGCCGGTTTCGCATGCCGACTATCAGGCTCCAGGGTATGGTCGAGTAGAGGCTACGCGTCTCGGCGCCAACTCGCGCTGCGGCTTCTCCTACGACGGCCAGGCAGTTGGCCAAGGCTCGCCCGAGCATGGTGTCGGTGTCAAGGTCGTGTCGCGATCGTCCTGCGGCGTACCCTATGGCCTCATTGGTGGCGTCCAGCATGTGCCGAACGCGCACCAGATCATCCCTGGGCAGCATACTGCGGCACCGCCCCTGCTATGACATCGTCTCGGAAGTAGCGGCTCAGGTCGCCGGCCGTTCGCAGGTCCACCTGCCGCCCGAGCATCGCGGCCAACTCGGCCTCCAGGCCTGCCATGGTCAGCAGGCTCGGGGTCTTGCCGGGCTCGAACTCGGCGAGGAAGTCCACATCGCTTTCTCTGCGGAAGTCATCGCGCAGGATTGAGCCAAACAGGGACAGGCGCCGGATATGGTTGCGCTGACAGAAGTCCGCCAACCTCGGCTGCGATATCTCGACGCCGTTAACCGTCATCGTCGCGCTCCCTGCCTTTACGCTACCCGACCGGACCTCGCCGGATGGGCTCCGCCGCTCGTAACTTCCTATTATACGTCCGCGCTCCGCCTCCTACCTCACCTCCATGTGCTCTGTGCTGACGGCGCAGTCGCGGTCGTCGAAGAGGTTCAGGTAGTAGACCGTTACGCCGGGCGGGAGGGTGGCTGTTACCTTGCCCTTGGTGATCGTGGCGGGGAGGGCGTCCCACTTCCGGTCGGGCCAGAGGCCGAGGTCGCGCGTGATGTTGAGCTCGGCTCTGACGATGGTCCGCCCGGTCTGGAATGTGGCCCAGACTGTGTCGCCGTCGCTGCCCTGGCCGGTGATGCGGGCCAACGGGAGGCCCTGCTTCAGCACGCTGTCGGCGTAGTCCCAGATCTCCTTGGGCGCCTCGCCGGCGGGGCCGTGGCCGTGGGGCATCCGCAGGCGGATGGCCAGCGTGCGGGGCGTCTTCGGCAGGCGGTAGCTCTTCTGCAGCGCGTTGAAGGTGTAGGCGAAGTCGTTGCTGCCCGTCACCCATAGCATGGGCATCTTCACGGCGCCGAGGTAGGCGGAGGGGTCCCACCAGCGCATCCAGCGGCCGCCGCGCTCGGGGCCGAGGCCCGTGACCGCCGACGCGAAGGTGTGCTCGTTGGTGAAACCGCAACCGTAGACCGGAGCGGCGAAGCGGAAGCGCGGATCGACGCCGGCGATGATGCAGGTGAGGTAGCCTCCCCAGGAGATGCCGGTGAGGCCGATGCGGCGGGCGTCGACCTCGGGCTGCGCGCGGAGCAGCGAATGGGCCAGGATCGCCGATGCCACCGCGTGGTAGGTCCACTGGTCGGTTCGCGGCTGGTCGATCTGGTCGAACCCGCCCCAGCCGTTGGGGCCGCCGTCGGGGTGGCGCCCCCAGGCGGCGTAGACGCCGCTGGGCACGCAGCCGCAGGTGTCCATGGCGATGGCCGCGTAGCCCCGCTCGGTCCAGAGGCGCACCCAGGAGGCGAATGCCGTGCCGCCTCCGCCGTGGACGAGCACCATGCCCGGCGCCTTCTTGCCCGGCTCCAGCTTGGGGAAGCCGATCCATGCGAAAATGCGCGTGGGCCTGCCCTTGAATGCCGGCCCCTCGAAGAAGAGCGCGCGCACGCCGGGCTCGGAGTAGCCGGGCGCATCGAAGACGCGGGGCGCCCGGCTCAGCGCCTTGAGGTCCCACATGGGTCCGGTCGGCTCGGCGGGTAGGCCCGACGCGCCCAGTGAGGCGGCGACCAGCAGGGGCAGCAAGGCGATGGTGATGCGGTTCATGGGGCGCTCCTATCTGGAGTGGCCCCGGCCTGCGTACGACCGGGGCCTGGCCCCACGATGTTACCGGATACCGGCGATTTGGCGAAGCCTTGCCACACGCTGTTCGGTATGCGGGTGCGTGCGGAAGAGGCCGCCGATGCCCCGCAGGATGTCGCCGCCCAGCGGATTGATGATGTACATGTGGCTGGCCGCGGCGTTCACGTTCATGGGCGCGCGGCGCGCCATGCCCTCCAGCCGCTGCAGCGCGGAGGCCAGGGCGAGCGGGTTTCCGGTGATGCGCGCCGCGCCGGCGTCGGCCTCGAACTCCCGCGCCCGGGAGATGGCCAGCTGGATCAGCACCGCGGCGATGGGCGCGATGATCATGGCCGCCAGTACGCCGAAAATGCCTCCGCCGTCGTCGTCGCGCCGGTCGCCCGGGCCGAAGAAGAAGATCATCCTCGGCAGCATGGAGATGGCTCCGGCCACCGTGGCGGCGATGCTGCTGATCAGGATGTCGCGGTGCTTGACGTGTGCCATCTCGTGGGCGAGCACGGCCTCCAGTTCCTCACGGGACATCAGCTGCAGGAGGCCCTCGGTGACCGCAACGGCGGCGTGCTGCGGGTCGCGGCCTGTGGCGAAGGCGTTGGGTTGCTCCTGCGGGATCATGTAGACGCGAGGCATGGGCACGCCGGCCTGCCGGGCCACGGAGGCGACCATGCGGTGCAGGTCCGGGGCTTCGGCGGGCGAGACCTCCTGGGCGCCGCTCATCATCAAGGCGAGCTTGTCGCTGAACCAATAGGCGGCCAGGTTGGTGACCGCAGCGAACGTCAGGCCCATCATCATGCCGCGAGAGCCGGCGATGGCGCCGCCGACCATCATGAATAGACCAACCAGCAGCGCCATCAGCACCGTGGTTCTCATGGCGTTCATGTTCGGTAATCCTCCAATGGCGCTCTCAAGTCCATGGCCGACAGCCGGCACGACGGGCGCCAGTATTACTACGCGCCGGCGCCGTGCCGCGGTTTCGGCTGAGGGCGGCGTGAGACCTATGCGACCGAAAGGACGTATGGGACCGATGGGAGCGGCTGGCGGGAGGAGGGGCGATGCACAGGGCTTTGGCATGGGGCGCACCGGAGTTCGTGCTGACGCGGAGCCAGTGGGTTCCGGGGGAGTTGGCGGCTGTGGCCGCCTTCTTCGCGGAGCCGCGCAACCTGCAGCGCATCACGCCCGGCTGGCTCGGCTTCCATCTGACGCACATGGAACCGGATGAGGTCCGCCGGGGGACGCTTATAACCTACCGCATGGCGTGGATGGGCGTCCCGTACCGTTGGCGCACCCTGATCGAGCAGTGGGAGCCGGGCCGCAGCTTCGTGGACCTGCAGGTCAACGGCCCCTACATCCTCTGGCGGCATACGCACACCTTCGAGGCCGAGGGCGGCGGAGTGCGCCTCAGCGACGAGGTGCGCTACCGCGTGCCCTTCGGCCCCATCGGCGTCATCCTGCACCGGCTGATGATCCGGCGGCAGGTGGAAGGCATCTTCGACTACCGCGTGGCGCGCATCCGGGAGATCTTCGGCGGATAGCGCACCGGCGCCGGCGGGCTAGAACTCGTCGTTCTTGAAGAACTCCACGACCTCGCCGTCGGGCCCGACCACGAAGGAGATGCGAATCTTCAGCGGGTGGTCGCCGGGAATGGTCATGTCGGTGGGCCTCATCTGCGACTTGGCGCCGGCGTCCATGGCCTTCTTGTAGGCGCCGTCGGGGTCGCCGGATCGGAGGGCGACGTGCAGGATGGGCGAGTCGACTTCCGCCGTGCGGGGCTTGCCGCCGGCGAAGACCTCGAAGTAGTTGCCGTCGCCCATGTCGAGCATGGCGCCGCGGCCGTCGCCGGTTCCCCAGCCGAAGACCTTCTTCATGCCGATGCCCTCCTGGTAGAAGCGGAGGGACTTGTCGAAGTCGGCGACCTTGATCGCGATGTGGTGGAGGCCCGGGCCGTGGAGGCGCTTGGCCACGGGCTTGACGTTCTGCGGCGGCGCCGGGGTCTGCCGGCCCGACCCGGTCGGAACGGCGAGCGCGACGGCTGTGATGATCCCGGCGGCGACGGTGGCGGCCAGGGAAGCGGCGGATCGGCGTGTCATGGTGTCTGTCTCACTTCCTGCCGGCCGCAGGTGACGCGGCGACCAGCTTGGTCTTGGTGCGCATGCAGCGGTCCCAGTCGGCCACGAAGGCCCACCAGTTGGTGAGGGGAGCGCCGCGATAGGTGAGGCCGGAGCCGAGGCCGGGGATGGCCTGCATCCAGTAGACCTTCCACTTCAGGCCGTCGCCGCCCCAGCGGTCGCTGTTCATGAGCTGGGTCTTGCCGGGGGCGTCCGGCCGCCAGTCTTCGATGTCGGTCTCCACCCGGCGCTGGTTGGCCCAGTCGTAGTCGCCCTGGGAGTTCGGCGCGTAGTGGGTCCAGCCGCAGCGGGCGGGTTGGGTCACGATCTTGTGGCTGATGTCGCTGCCCACGAACTTGCCCCAGAAGAGGAGCTCGGGCCACCTGCCGCGGGGTGCGCTGTCGCGGCCGTCGACGAAGTTCAGGAGCGCCTCGAGCTGATGCGTGTGGTCCTCGACCGCCTCGCCGGTCCCGCGCTGGTAGTTGTAGTGGTAGACGGTATAGGTGCGGTCGAGCACGGGCAGGTCGGCGCCGTCGCGATTGGAGTTGCTGATGTCGCCGGTGGGGGAGGCCATATTGCTCTCCCAGAGGCCCACCTTGCCGCCGTGGTAGCCCCAGACCCAGACCTCCTTGACGCCCCTGGCCAGCAGGTCGCGAATGCCGATGCGCCGCATGATGGCGTTGTAGTCCGTCATGGGAGCGCCCTCGCCGGGCTTGAGCGGGCAGGTGGGCAGCGGCTCGCGGAACTCGAACTCGGCGGCGACCTTGTAGAGCAGGGCCGGCTTGGCGGCTGCGTTCTTGTAGCCTCGGAAGCGGGAGCCCTCCTGCAGCGCCTGGATCGTCTCCTGGGTCATGCGGCGGCACTTGGCGCGGGTCTCCTCGTAGGGAGCGCCCCAGTCACCGGTGACGGAGATGTCGATGCGGTCGCCGGCCGTGGGGAAGTAGCTCACCACGGCCACAGGGATAGTGAACTGCCGTTGCGTCCAATCCGACGGTGCCGGCGACGGCGATGCCTGCGCGACGATGCCTGCCAGGGCGGCGCAGAGCTGCAAGACCATGGTCAATCCTCCTACGGCCTGCGGCCCGCATGCGGGATGCTGGTGTGGTCTGAAATCTCGGAGTTCAGCGTACAGAGGTCCTCGACGCTGAGCGCGTGCACATCATCATGGCCCGTGAGGCGTGCGAAGTCGCGCAGCTCCTCGGTGCAGACGCGAAGGAAGTTGGCCACGCGCCGGGCCGAGGCCGCCACGTCGAGGCGCGCGCGCAGCTCCGGGTCCTGCGTGGCGATCCCCACGGGGCAGCGTCCCTGGCTGCAGACGCGGTACTGCCGGCACCCGCAGGCCATCATGGCGGCCGTGCCGATGGCCACGGCGTCGGCGCCCATGGCCAGCGCCTTGGCGAAGTCCGACGAGAGCCTGAGCCCGCCGGTGATGACCAGCGATACGTGCGACGCGCCCAGGCGGTCGAGGCAGGCCCGGGCGCGGTGCAGCGCATAGATAGTGGGCACGGAGCAGGCGGCCTTGATGACCTTTGGCGCGGCGCCGGTGCCGCCGGCACGGCCGTCGACGGTGATGAAGTCCGGGCCCGCCTTCAGGGCGAACTCGATGTCCGCCTCGATGCGTCCGGCCGCGATCTTGATGCCGATGGGCCGGCCGCCCGACCGGGATCGCAGCTCCTGCACCTTCTCACGCAGGTGCTCTGCGGTTCGGATGCCGGGGAAACGGGCAGGGCTGTGGATATCGGTCCCCGGAGGAAAGCCCCGGACCGCGGCGATCTCGGGGGTGACCTTGGCGCCCGGCAGGAGGCCGCCCATGCCGGGCTTGGCGGACTGGCCGATCTTGATCTCCACGGCGTCGGCCCGCTGCAGCATCTCGTCGGACAGGCTGTAGAGGTTGGGCACATACTCGTAGATGAACCGGTGCGCGGCCGCCGGCGTGTCCGGCGAGACGCCGCCCTCACCCGAGCCGATGGCAGTTCCGACCTCGGCCGCGCCCCGCGCCATGGCGGCCTGGGCCTCACGCGAGAGCGCCCCGAACGACATGTGCGTCACGTAGACCGGGGTATCGAGGACCATGGGCTTGGCGGCGCCCTTGCCGATGACGGTGCGAGTGCTGACCGGCTCGTCGCGGTTCAGTGGCAACCGGGCCAACTGCGCGCCGAGGATGAGGATGTCGCCCCACTCAACAAGGGCACTGCGGGCGCGCATGGGCTCGATGATCGACCGGCCCGTCTCCGCCATGCTGTGGATGTCGGCCATGGCGCGCTCCACGTCGTCGGCGGTGCGCGATGCCCAGGGCTGGGGGGCATCCTGCGCAGCGTCCGGACCAGGTTCCGACTCCGTCCGCGCCGGGGAGGCAAGGATAACAAACTCGGACTTGCCGGCGCCGCAGACGGGGCAGGTCCAGTCGTCGGGCAGGTCATCCCAGCCGGCGGCCTCCTTCTGCTCGTCGTACACGTACCCGCAGACGTCACACTCCATGCGAAGCAAGGGCCTGTGAGACATGGTGCGCCTCCCCGTGTTGGCCGGTGGGCCTGACTACAGGTTCGACGCCGACGGCGCGTCCTCCTCTTCTGGTCCCGTACCCGCACGCGTCGCCGGGTATCCTGAGTGCTCTCGCTCGACGTGCGCCGCCGCATGTGCCGGCAGACGCGGGCCGGAGCGTGCGCGGGCCGCGGAGCCGGTCCGGCAGGAGGACGCCATGGGGCCCTACGTCGTGACGTGGATGCTGGCGGAGCCGGGCTCGGACCGGAAGGTTAAGCTCTATTTCGCCGGCCTTTCGGAAGGCATCGATATGTCGCCCAATGCTGCGGCGGCCGTCTGCGTGGACGCCGACGAAGCCCAGGCCATCATGCGGCAGGTGGCCGAGCTGGGCATCGAGGGCCTCACCGACCTGCGGATGGAGAAGGCGCCGGCGCCGCTCAGTCCGGCGACGGCCCGGCTGGGCTACTCGGTGGCGGCCATGCTACGGGAGGCGCACCGCAACGGCCTATCGAAGAGCGATGACGACCTGCCCTGCCTGCAAGGCGCGGTCGAGCCCTTCGAAGCGACGCAGGCCGACGTCCGCCGCACCGTCGCCACCCACCATTCCGGCGACCTGGACCGCTTGGTGCGCCTGGCCTGCGAGTACCTGTGGGGCAAGTCGATCGAGGCCGCGCTCCTCTGGGCCCGCTCGGACGACGGCGAGATCGAGGTCGAGTTCAGCATGGACGACCTGCTCAGCGGGTCGATCAACCTGGCGCTCCCCAACGAACTCATCGATGAGGTCTTGGAGTGCATGGCGGCGATGGAGCCCTACTACGAGGCCTTCCAGATGGCCATGCTGGAGCGTCAGGAGGAGTTGGGGCCGGAGGAGATGGGCGCGGAGGTCAGCGCCACGCTCCAGCACCTGCCGCTGATCGGGATGGCCTACGCCATAAGCCTGGGCATGCACGAGCGGCACTGGTAGGCCCGGGCCGGTTCTACGGCACGAACAACCCATGAGGTAACGATGCCTCAGTATTCATCCCAATGGAGAGCCACGCGTGAACCTTCGTAAGCCGAACTCTAATGACGCCACCGGCACCACCAACCGATCCCGCAATGTCGTCCATTCCTCGGGCCTCTGCACGACCTGCCTGGATGGCTGCAAAGGCAACTGCGATGTCTTCGTCTCCTCGTTCCGAGGTCGCGAGGTACTCTATCCCGGTCCATTCGGCCATGTCACCGCGGGTTCGGACAAGGAGTACCCTATCGACTACTCGCACCTGAACATCCAGGGTTACGCCGTGGGCGCCGTGGGCCTGCCCGAGGGCGTGCCCGCCGACCCCGATACGGCCGTGTTCCCGAGCGTGGACGTGGAGACCTCCTACGGGTGGAGCAAGAAGGTGCCGCTTCGGGTGCCCATCTTCACCGGCGCCCTGGGCTCCACCGAGATCGCCAGGAAGAACTGGGAGCACTTCGCCATCGGCGCGGCCATCTCCGGCATCACGCTGGTCTGCGGCGAGAACGTCTGCGGCATCGACCCCGAGCTGGAGCTAAACGCCGACGGCAAGGTGGCCTGCTCGCCCGAGATGGACCGCCGCATTGAGACCTACCGCCGGTTCCACGAAGGCTACGGCGAGGTCCTGGTCCAGATGAACGTCGAGGACACCCGGCTGGGCGTTGCCGAGTATGTGCTGGCCAAGCACAACCTCGACACCATCGAACTGAAGTGGGGCCAGGGCGCCAAGTGCATCGGCGGCGAGATCAAGGTGAAATCCCTGGAGCGCGCCGTTGAGCTGAAGCGGCGCGGCTACCTCGTCTCGCCCGATCCCGACCTGCCCGAAGTCCAGGCGGCCTACCATGACGGCGCCATCAAGGAGTTTGAGCGCCACTCGCGCCTGGGCTTCGTGACCAAAGAGAGCTTCATGGCCGAGATCGCCAGGCTCCGAGCGCTGGGCTTCCGCCGCATCACACTCAAGACGGGCGCCTACTCGATGACCGAGCTGGCCATGGCCATGGCCTACTGCTCCGAGGCCGAGATCGACCTCCTTACCATCGACGGCGCCGGCGGCGGCACCGGCATGAGCCCCTGGTCCATGATGAACGAGTGGGGCATCCCCACCTTCTACCTCCAGGCCCTGGCCTACCAGTTCGCCGAGCGGCTCGCCTCGAGGGGCGTGCGCGTGCCGGACCTGGCCATCGCCGGCGGCTTCTCCTCCGAGGACGGCATCTTCAAGGCGCTGGCCATGGGCGCCCCGCACTTCAAGGCGGTCTGCATGGGCCGGGCCCTCATGATCCCCGGCATGGTGGGCAAGAACATCGAGAAGTGGATCGCCGACGAGGAGCTGCCCAAGAACGTCTCCAAGTTCGGCAGCAGCATCGAGGAGATCTTCGTCACCTACGAAGACCTGCGAGCCCGCTACGGCGGCGCCATCCGCGAGATCCCGCTGGGCGCCGTGGGCATGTACACCTTCAGCCAGAAGGTACGCACGGGCCTGCAGCAGCTCATGGCCGGCGCCCGCAAGTTCCGGCTGAGCATGATCTCCCGCTCCGACCTGATGTGCCTGACCGAGGAGGCATCGCGGGTCTCCGGCATCCCGTACGTCATGGAGGCCTACCGCTCCGAAGCCGATGCCATCCTGGACGCCTGCGCCAGCTCTGCGGCCACCGGGGGCCGCGGCCCGTGCCCACGGCGATAGGACCAATCGGACCGGTAGGACCTATGGTGGCAGTGTCGCAGCGCGCGCTGCCCTTGCGTGAACCCGTAGGGGCGGGCCCCCGTGCCCGCCCTTGCCGTCCAATGCCGGGTGATGGGACCAATCGGACGGATGGGACCTATGGCCAGGGCGCGCCCCCGCGCCCTATTGCAGCCGTAGCCTGCGCGCTGACTCGGCGGCCGCAGCCGCCGAGCTCAGGTCCGTAGTAGTGGCGGGCTCGCGCCAGATGAGCCGTCCGTCGCCGGAGACGGGTCCTACGAGCCGGACAGCGACACCGGAGCGCTGACCGTGGCGCCGTAGCAGGGACTGACACGGACGCGGCACGGACAGGCACCCATAGGCCATGTCCGTGCCGCACCCCCTCGCCTGTTCACCCGTTCACCGAGCCGGCGGTACACTTCCGCGTGGGGGAGTGCCACCATGCACATGTCTTGCGCCGTTGTTGGCCGGCTGGTCTGGGCCTGGGGTCTGGTCGTGGGGCTTGCGGCGGCGGCGGTGGCCGGTGCGCCCGCCTCCACCGTGCGGCGCCTGCCTGCGCTGGCGTGGCAGGAGCGCTCCGACTGGCTCAACGTCCGCACGGCGGCTTCGCCACGGGCCGCAGGCGACGGCGTGGCCGACGACACCGTCGCGCTGCAGAACGCCCTGGACCGCCTGGCCGCCGCCCGGCGCGAGGGCGGCTCCTCCGGCGGCATTTCCACCCTCTTCCTGCCTGCCGGAACCTACCGCATCACGCGGACGCTCTCGCTGGTGGGCCCCGTCGTAGGCGCCGCCGTCATCGGCTGCGGGCGCGATACCCGGCTGGTCTGGGACGGTGAGCCAGGTGGCCGGATGCTCCACATCAACGGCCTATGCTACTCGTTCTTTGAAGGACTGGAGCTCGACGGGCGCGGCAAGGCCGCAGTGGGCTTCTACTACAACTCCGAGAAGCGCTTCCAGACCGAAGTGACGCATCGCCACCTGGCCTTTCGCAACTTCACCGATGCGGGAATGCTCAACGACCCTGCTCGCGCCCAGGCGCTGGCCGAAACCACCTTCGAGAACTGCCTCTTCGTCCGGTGCCGACGGGGCGCGGCCTTCCCGCAGTTCAATGATTACGACTACACCTTCGACGGCTGCGAGTTCGTGCAGTGTCACGTGGGGGTCGAGTGCGTCCACGGTAACTTCTACATCCGCAACTGCCACTTCGAACAGAGCCGCGTGGCCGACATAGAGGACCACTCCGAGCACGGCAGTTCTGTCCGGCGAACCACCTCACACGGCTCGCGCCTCTTCGTGAGCCGTACCTCATCGGTGGCGCCCATTACGCTGCAGGACTGCCGGGTCGATGGGTGGACACACCCCGGCGGCGCGGTCCTGCTCTCGCGCCCGCCCTCCATGATCTTTGACTGCACGTTTACCAACCCGCCTCGCGACGCCCAGGGCCGGGCCCTGCCGCCCGTGCGGGCGCACAGCGACGGCCAGCGCATCCTCACCACCGGCAACGTCGTGCGCGGCGCGGCCGGCCTGTTCCAGCCCACGCAGAAGCCCAGTGTCTACGCCATCCCGGCCGGGGCGCCCGGTGGCGTTACGCGGTCGGCATCGCAGAGCTTCTTCAGGGACGCCGCACGCATTCCCGGTAAGGTCTTCGACGCCCGACGCGACTTCGGCGCCAAGGGTGACGGCAAGGCCGACGATACCACAGCCATCCAGCGCACGATCGAGGCCGCCGCATCGCACGGGCGAGCCATCGCCTACCTGCCGGCGGGTGACTACGCGGTGACCCGGACGCTGCTGGTATCGGGTCGCGACTTCTACGTGGGCGGCAGCGGATGGGCCACACGGCTGATCTGGAAGGGCCCCGCCGGCGGGACCATGGTGGAGGTCCGCAACCCGCAGCGCCTCACCTTGGAGAACATGACGGTGGGCAGCCACGACGCCGGCGCCATGGCCAACGCCGTCGACATCAGGCAGGTGGGCGCCGGTCGAGCCACACACATGACCTATGACAACGTCACGGCCTTCGGCATGTACCACCGCGAACCGTTCCGCAAGGGCTTCTGGTTCATGGGGCTCGGGCCCGGCGAAGTGGTGGTGATGCCCCATGTCCAGGGCAACCTGCACTTTGTCGATTGCGCCCGAGCCACCATCCTGGCCAACTGCAGCTACGAGGGCTCGGTGGTCGTGGAAGGCAAAGGCCCCGTTCGCAATGGCCTGCTCGGCTTCCAGACGCGGCTGGCCACGCTCGTCGACTATGGCCTCTACCTCCGCGACAGCCAGAACATCGTGATGAGCGACTTCTATGTGGAGCAGTCCGACAACGGGTACCGCCTCGAAGGGTCACCCGGCGACCCGCCCGGCCGGGCCACTCTACAGGGGGCCAAGGTGCAGTTCACCGTACCCGAGGGCGACCCGCACGTCTGCACGACTTTCGACGTCCGCGGCTATCGCGGCAGCCTCTTCTTCGGGCCGGACCAGTTCTACATCGAGCCCAAGTCCAAGCGCATCCGGCAGCAGGGCGCGGGGCCGTTCGACCTCTACCTGCTCGGCTGCGTCTGGTACGACAACAAGCCTCAGGTGGAGATCGGCCCCGATGCCCGCCTCTACATCATCGCCAACGAGGCCATGGGCATGGATAAGGTCCAGTACGCTGCGGGGGATATCCTGCCGCCCGGCAATCTCGCGCCCCTGGCTGCCGCCGTGGCCGACCTGCGCCGACTGGGAGCGGCGGACGCAAGGTTGAACCATCCGGAAGGACGGCGCGAGCCGGTGGGCCGGCGGACGGGGTATAAGGAGCAGGAAGCCGCCACCGTGCGGTGATGTCTGGGCCAGGCCGGAATAGATTTGGAGACCGAGATGAGCGTGAAGGAGCTGGAAGGCGCCATAGCTGACCTCAGCCGTGCCGAGCAGCACGAGTTGGCCGAGTGGCTGGACCATCACCTCGAGGCGCAGTGGGATCGGCAGATCGCGCAAGACGCCGCCGCGGGCAGGCTCGACGGCCTCCTGGATGAGGCGCGGTCAGATATCGCAGCCGGTCGCCGCACGCGGCTGTAGGCGCCTGCTTTGCCTTACCATGCCTCGTCGGGCTTCTGGTCCCGGTATCAGGCCCTGCCGCCTGACGTGCGCCGCGCCGCCGACCGTGCCTTCGCGCTGCTGAAGCAGGACCCCGGCCACCCGTCTCTGCACCTGAAGCGCGTTGGCCCGCTCTGGTCCGCAGGGGTAACGCAAGCGGCCCGGGCGCTCGGCGTGCAGGCTGACGACGGCATCACCTTGATATGGATCGGCTCACACCGCGACTACGAGCGCCTGATTAGCCGCGTGTAGCGCTATGGTAGCTGAGGGTGGACGCAGCAGCCGAAGCATCTGCCATGGCCGTATGCCCCCTTCCCTTCCAGCCAGTCTTCGATCACCAGGCCGGGTACGCGGATGAAGTGCCGCGAGCCGCGTCCGCCCGGGCTTTACCTCGCAGGCGCTATGGCATAGCTCTGGCCGGCTTGCGTCTCGAAGCTGAGGGCGCCCTCGGCCTCTGCCTTTACCGGTATGGCATTGCCCTCCTTGTCGGTCACCGTGACCGGGCCGTCCCATGCCGGGTAGAGCCGGCAGATGCCGCCGGCCTCGCTCTTCACCTGCCAGGCGGCGACCTTGCCGTCGGCCCAGGAGGCGCTCACCAGGAAGGCGCCCTCGGCCCGCAGGTCGCGGAAGCTCGCCTTCACGTCGCGCGGCCAGCCGGGGAAGACGCGCAGGATGCCGTCCCAGCTCTGGATCATCATCTCCTGCATCGGGGCCATGGTGGCCAGCTCCTCGCCGAACACCCAGGTCTGGTAAGCCATGCTGCTGCGCGCGAAGATCATCCCGTTGGTATGCGCCGTCTGCAGCACCTTGCGGTACTCGGGGTAGTCGCGCTCTGGGACCCAGCTACCGTCGCGCAGGGCCGTCAGGGCGCTGCCCGGGTGCGCCAGCCACCAGGAGCCGAAGCGGCCCGCCACCGGCGATGGGCCGGCGGCCGGCGGGGCGTCGCGGCGCACATAGGGCTTGCCGACGCCGAACTGGGGCGGGCTGACGTCCTGGCACCACCGGGCCAGGCCGGTCAGCGCCGGATTGTACTTCACGGCGAAGTACTCGCGGCTGTCCGGCGCCATCCTGTCCAGCCGCTCCTGCCACTCGGCTCGGAGTTCGGGGTCCAGGCCCAGCTCCTGGGCTGCGCGGATGGCGGTGCGCAGGCAGTAGCGGAGGTGCTGGAGCACCTGCGGCTGGTCGTGGTAGTCCTCCGGCTTGCCTGTCCAGGCCTTCTCCTCCTCGATGGACGGGTAGGCGTGGTATAGCCCGTCCGGTCCCCTGCGCAGGAAGTCGCCGCAAAAGAGGGCAAGCTCCTTGATGGCCGGGTAGCCCCGCGCGCGGAGCCAGGCCTTGTCCATGGTAAAGCGGTAGCGCGACCAGAAGGGCTGCGCCGCCCAGCCCGTCATGTAGGCCATGCGGCAGAGCGGGCCGGCGCCGTAGACGTCGTCGGTGGCGCGGATCGGATAGGTAGTCAGCTGGATGAAGGCGCCGCGGCAGTGGTAGTACTTCTTCGCGATGATTCGCCCCATCTGCATGGCGTGCTCCAGCGCCACGAAGCAGGCGTCACCGGCCTCGATCTGGTTGGCCTCGTAGCTGCCCCAGAAAGGCGCCTGGAAGTTGTAGTTCCAGTGGTAGTCGCCGTGCCAGACCGAGTAGTCGCCGATGAGCGGCGTCAGGTAGAGGCCGGGCGGCGTCTTGCCCGCGCGGTAGCAGCAGCGCCGGATGTGGAGGTTGCTGTACCACTGGTTCTCCATGACCGGGTCGTCGATCGCCACGCTGGAGCGCGCCCAGAACTCGCGCCCGGCCGCCAGCGTCTCCTCGCGCCACTGCCGCATGGTAGCCGTCGGGTCGGCGCCGAGGGCTTCGTTCAGCCGCCGGCATTCGGCTACGGGGCCTCCGGCATCGCTGGTGGTGGGCACGGCGATCGACAGCCAGCCCTCGGTGGCCTTGGCGTCCGGCGTGATCGCGATCCGCGCCTCCCGGATCGGCGTCATGTCGACCGGTTCGACCTTGGCGCCGGCGATGGTGGGGACCAGCCAGTACTGGAACCCGTCCGGGAACGTGGGTTCGGCGGGGAGGTTCTGCTCGATCCAGAGCTGGGTCGCCGTCGGAGCCGGGGCGCCCCGCCGCACGGCCGGCGGAGGCAGCGGCGTGTTCTTGGGCGAGGCGTAGAGGTCCCGGTAGATGCCGTTGCGGGTGTCTGCCACCAGCCTGGCGGCGTACTCGTCCAGCTTCGGGTCGGCCCAGCGCACCAGCGAGAGCCAGACCGGGCACTCCTTCATCTGCCAGTGGACGACCAGGGCGTTCCGCTGCGGGTGGATGAACGACTCGACCTTGAGCTCGCGCCCACCGGGCCAGGAGTAGGTGATCTCGTGCCGCGCCTCCTCGATCACGAGCCGCTGCCTGATGGCGACGTTGACGAGGTCGGCATCCTCCGGCAGCTGCAGGATCAGCTCGCCCGCGGGCTTGGGGCACGGGGTCGCGCGGCTCCGGTAGCTCGGCGAGTCGACGCTGATCTCCTTCAGGCGCCTGGCGGTGGTCTTCGGGTTCTGCGCGGTGATGGTCGCGCCGTAGTCGGCCTTCCACTTCTCCTGGTCGATGCCCCGACGCATCTCCTCGATGTCCAGCGGCTTCGGGTCGTCGCTTTTGTCCCAGCGGCGGTCCCAGACATCGCCCTTGCCGAGGCGCCAGATGAGCCGGTCGGCGGTCTGGTAGACGCTCGCCGACATGTCGCCATTGCCCAGCAGCAGGCCCTCATCGAGGGTCAGCAGCCGCTGGCTGGTCTCCTGGACGTGGAGCTTGCCGGGGGCTGCCGGGGGCTGTGCCGCCACGAGTAGGGCCGGCAGCAGGGCGGCGAGGAGTGCGATCACGTGTTCCATGCTGGTTCCTTTCGGATGGAGGCCTCAGTCGCAGCTTGCGTCGCCGGTGGGCGGCGCCGTTGTCGGATCATGGAGGGGCATCGACATGAACCGGCGTCCCCAGCGGACCACCGTGCCCGGCAGCTGCGGCGCGGCCTTCGGCATGAGCCAGAGCAGCATGGCGCCGGGCAACGGCTCCGGCGTGTCCAGCGCCACCGTGGCGCCGGCATCGGTCGGCTCGTAGTCGCGCCAGACGGCCATGCGGCGGGCCCGCTCCCACTGGTTGACCTGTGCGGAGGTCCACCACTCTAGCCCCAGGTCTCGCGACTTCGAGACGATGCCGGTCAGGGCTTCGGCCACTCCCGCGGTGCGGATGTGCGCCGGATGGAAGAGGAGGTGGAGGACGCCGTGGTGGCGCAGGGCCGCCGCCAGCAACGGGTCGAGTAGCTCCGGCGGCGCGAACACGTGGATGTCCTGCGTCTGGGTCGCCAGTTCCAGCACGTCGTGGGGGGCGCCGTCGGGGGCTACCGGGAAGTAGGGGTGGCACGTGCCGAAGTTCAGGCCGGCCTCACCGGTCTTGGAGGCCCCTTTGGACTCGTCCAACTGGATCCCCCGCCGCTCGCACCAGGTGTAGAACTCCGTGTCGCCCTCCCAGCGCAAGTAGTGGTTCTTGTTCGCCACCGGGCGCTCGCCGCCGAAGAGGGCGACCAGGGCGCGCCACTGCCGCTCGAACTCCTGCTCGCCCCAGGGCCGCCCGTCGCTCATGGCGTCGTAGTGCATGGCCAGCTCGTGCCCGCGCCCTCGGATCGCCTCCATGACATCGGCCGGGTACCCCGGCTCGATGACGCACCAGGTGGAGCGGATGCCCGCTTCGTCCAGTGTCGCCAGCAGGAGCCCGGCCTCCTCGGGACCGTTGTTGTCCGTATCGTGCGACATGTGGCCGATGGCGGGCAGGTCGTCCGGGTAGAGCCAGAGCAGGGGTAGCGCCACGCCTGCGGCCTGCGCGAGGTCGAACAGGGAGTGGAGGAGGAGTTCGCGCCACAGGTCGGCGATCGGGTGAAGGAAGGCAGAGAAGCCCGGCACGCCCGGCACAGGCTGCCTGTCGAACGTCCAGTCGAGCACGGCGCCGTCGTCGGACTTCAGTACGCCGTCACCGACCGGCGAGGTGCCGTCGGGCGCGGGCACACCGTCACGGGTGATCGCCGTGCCCTGCTGGATGCGGACGATGGCACCCATGATGTCTACCGCGATGAGCCGGCACATCCCGCCGCCTGAGCGGCAATCCACGACACCTGCACGCTCCGACGGCCGCTGGTGCGCGGTCAGGACCGACGCGCGCGCCTCGCCGCCGGCTACCCGGACGGCCAGCCCACCGAAGAAGTGGAGCGGCAGCGGGCATGGCGGCGCACCGGGACCGCCGAAGAGATCGGCGTCCGGAACCAGATATCCCTCGCCAAGGTTGCAGGGGCCGCCCCCCCAACTGGAGTAGGCAGGTTGCTCCAGCACAACGCCGAACAGGTCGGGCAGGCCACAGGCGCCGCCGATGGCCAGCCAGCATCCGCCCCTAGCGGCCCAAGCCCGAAGGGCGTCCGACTGCGCCCCTGAGAGGACCAGGTCGCCCGCCGTCACCAGGACGCGGAGCGACGGCAACTGCTCCAGCAGGTCCGCCGGCGCGACCTCGTCGCAACAGAGGCCGGCGTGTGCGATGACCTCCCGGATGTAGCAGGGGTATTGCACGGTCCGGCTCACGTTCAGCGGCGGATCGGGCGCGATGCAGACAGCGATGGGGATCCCGGAGCGCCCTGGCATCTACCTGGCCCCCTTGACGCGGTAGACGGCGGGGCCTGCCGACACGTAGAGGTCACCCTTGGACGACAGCGCCGTGTTGCCGACCGGCGCGGGCGCCTCCGCCAGCCGTCGCCATGTGCGCTCAGCGATCCGGAACTCGATGACGGACTTGCCGCTGCCGTACAACAGCTTGCCTCCGGCGCCGACCGCGATCGAGCCGCTGACCTTGGGAATGTCGGCTGAGAGGACGACCACCTCGCGCACGGCCGGTTCGAACAGGTGCAGGCGCCCATCAACCGCCAGAGCCACCAGCGATGTGACGGGATCGAAGACGATGGACCGGACCCCGGAGGCCCCCTCGAACGTGCGCGTGAAGACCGCCTTGCGGGTCGCGAGGTCCAGCACACCGAAGCGGGGCGACTCGCCGCGCTTGCCGGGCAGGCCGTTGGCGCTGAGGCTGGTGCCGACGTAGGCAGCGTGGGCCTCGGGCCGCGGATCAACGGCCAGCCCCTCCACCGCCTGCTCGCCGAGGGGGTTCTCGATCAGTTCGGTCTTGCTGCTGACCGGATCGGTGATGGCTACCGCCCCGCCATACGTGCCGTAGCGGGCCATCCAGCCGGAGTAGAGCTTGCCGTCCGGCCCAAAACCGATGCCTGCCACCGGGCGGATGTACCCCGGCGACACGGTGGCCAGGGCACGGGGGTTCTTGTTGTTCCACTGGTCCCACGGCTGGTCGGGCGTATACTCGACGATGTCACCGCCGGAGTAGGCCGCGGCGTAGACCCGGCCGCCGCGGCAGGCTACGTCGTACACCTCGCCGCCGCCGTCGCAGACCGTCCGGGTGTTGACCGCCTTCCTGGTCCGCGGGTCCAGGTAGCAGAGCGTCTGCCCAAACGGAGCGCCGCTCCAGATGCGGCCACGCTCATCGACACGGAGGAAGAGCAGGTTGCGGGGGTCCGAGTCGCCCGGTATTGCCCTGAGGTCCAGGGAGGTGTCGCCCGGCTTGCAGACGAAGTAGTCCTGGCCGCGGATGCCGAGCAGGCGGCCACCCTCGGTGATCGCCATGTACCGTCCGCCGCGCAGGTCGACATCGGCGAGCTTGGTGAGCGTGGCGTCGCCTTTGCGCCAACCGTAGACGGCGTTGCCCTGCCGCAGGACGAGCCACCGGTCGGAGGTCAGCGTCACGTCCATGTACCAGTCGCCCTTGTCCGCAGGCGGCACAGGGAAGGCGGGCGCGTGGGGCGTGAAGTCCGGGCCGTCGAACAAGCGCTTGCCGGCGATGAACCGCCCGTCCCAGACGCCGCCCATGCTCACGCCTTTGATGCTCTCAGGCACGTCGGCCCATGTCCTGGTCCGCGGATCGTACAGCTTCTCGACGGGCTTCTCTGACGAGAAGCTGCACAGCACCCGCCCGTCGTGGGTCGGCGAGACGTAGCGCAGGTAGAGGTTCGGGGCGGCCGGCGCGCCGCAGTCCTCCACGGTGCAGGTCGCCAGGTCCAGCGCCCCAAGGCGTCCGCCGGGATAGGTGCCGGAGTAGACGCGGCCGTCGCCACCCATGGCGGTGTTCCAGAGGTACTCCTCCTTGGCGAACCGCACATGGTTGATGAACTTCTTGGACTTTAGGTCGAATATGAGGAACGTGCCGTCATAGAACGTGCCGATCACCAGCCGATCGCCTGAGACCTCGCGGACATTCCATGAACCGGCCCCGGCAGGAGCCCGGTAGATCTCGGACCGGTCCCTGTCGAAGTCGATCAGGATCAGTTCGGCGCCGGTGACCTCGTTCATATTGGTGACGGCAAACAGCTCGCGGCCGGACTTCCGGTCGCGCACCACGGCTCCGCCCAGGACCTGCCGGGCCCTGCACGGCTTGCCGAGAAGCGTCGCCTGCCCCATCCCGGCGTCAGGTCTGACCACTCCTGCTGCTCCCTTCATACTCGGCGCAAGGATGGCCAGCGCCGCCAGGACGGCCCACGAATGGCTGCACGACACGCGATCGGCCTTCACTTCGTCACCTCCATCCAGCTTTGTTGACGCCGTACCTGCGCGTCACGATAGGAACTGGTAGATCGGCACGTTGAACGCCCGTCCTATGATGGTCCAAGCAGTCTGGATGCCGATGTCGCCGATGGTCAGCCCCACGAAGAAGGCCAGGCTCCGGTGGTAGAGCCCCTGCCCGCCGTACCGCAGGACCAGCGTCTTGGCCAGCCATGCGATGAGCGTTGGGACGAGGAAGCTGTTCATGGTGAACGTGTTGCACAGCACATATCCTACCGGGTGGAGCGGGAAGCCGATGAAGCGGGTGCGCAAGAGGGCAAGGGCCCCGGTGGCCGCCGCGCCGAACAGCATGGCGAGGCCCCCGGCATAGTCGAAGCCGGTCCGGCGCGGCGCCATGCTCTGCATCTCGCCCATGCCGATCTGTACCTTCGCCAGGGCATACGCGTTGCTCTTGGCCGTCGCTGCACCGACCGAGTAGAACTGCTGGAGGCTGAACCACCAGCCGAAGGCCAGCGCCGTCAGCGACAGGAGGCCGACCCAGAGCAAGATGGAGCGCCAGCGGATGCCGACGGTCTCACCGACCTTCAGCGCCTCCATCAGGAAGGGGAGCGACTGCCCTCGGATGTCGACGTAGACGAGATCGAACATGGCGCCGGCGACCATGGGCCGCGGCCCGCCATGGACTCCGCCGGCAATCTCTGCGGTGATCCGGCCCGGTGTCCATGTGACCGGGGCGAAGGTCCAGACACCTCCGGCTTCGGCGCGGACCCGTGCGCCGCTGAGGACATTGGCCGCGTAGATCACCACGCTGCCGATACCGATCCATGGCGAGATGCCGATGCCGCAGGCCATCGCCGCCACAAGCGCCATGCAGGTCGCCGCCACGGCGCCCAGCCGGTGGATGGACCGCCGTTCGGCCGGGCCGGACGCCTGGAGGAGGCGCGACCAGTGGTGCCGGACGCCCGCAAGCGCCAGTAGCGCGAAGGCAACCCAGGCCCCGGCGCCCTGCTCAAACGGGTAGGGGAAGCGCGCGGCGCCGGCGCCGGCGGCCTCAATGCCGGCCATGGAGCCGATCGGGTACGCCAGCCGGATCAGCACCCAGAAGACCAGGCAGCTCAGGCTGATGCTGCTCGGCATGAAGTACCCGAGGCCGATGGCCATGGGATAGAAGCTGATGCCCAGGTTCGGGATGGAGTTCCACGGAGGTGAGGTGAAGATCGCATCGCGGATGTCGAAGACCTTGAGCTGCATGGCGGGCACGGCCGGGTACCAGTCGTGCAGCACCAGTAGGCTCTGAAGGACTACCGGTATGGCCGCCCCGAGCAGGAACAGCGGCTGACGGAACGGACTGTGGGCCGTGCCGGTCATCTCGAGCGGAAGCGTGGTGATGGGAAACGTCAGGCGCTCATAGTGGATCCAGATGCGGTGGATCAGAGCGGCCAGACCGAGCCAAACGCCGTTGAGCAGCAGCAGCGCCGCACTCCAGAAGCCGATCGGAATGGCCCACTCCTGCCACGGCACCGACCCGCCCTTGTAGAGGCCCCTGATCGCCTCGGCGTCGTGCAGGATAGGCAGCGACGACAGGCCGGGCAGGTAGGAGGCCCACTGCGGCTGGGTGGTCGAGTAGTAGGTGAGCCAGCCCATGGCCGGGATCAGGAACCGAAGGCCGCCGAAGCCGATGATAGGAAGCGTGCAGGTCAGGACGATATAGCTGAAGAGGAACTCGCGCCGCTCAAGCCTCAGCAGGCGCTGGATGGCTCCGCCGCAGAGCAGGTAGAGGGTTGTGGGCATCATCAGTGAGTAGCAGATGAGGTAGACGCTCTGGACGATCTCGCTGTCTGTCACCCACCAGATGAATGCTGCCTGGACGGCAAGCGTGAGCAGCAGCACTCGAAGGCGCACGATGGACCCTCAACCGAGCCCTTGGAGGAAGTCGTCCAGGTCAAAGACGAAGCCGAAGGCCAGCGCCACGCGCCAGAGGGCGGTCTGCTTGCACAGCTCGCTGCGGGCCGTCTCGCGGTTCTCTACAGCTGTTGTGGCCTGCCGGATGGTGGAGCAGACGAGCCCGTGGCGGCTCATCTCGGCCATGCCGCCGGGCGAGAGGAGCAGGCACCAATTGAGGGCGAAACCGACGTAGACCAGATGGTAGACGCCCGCCTCCCGGCAGAGCGCGAGGAGTTGGTGGCCGTTCTCGGCAACGCCCTCGCTGTCCAGCGGGCGGGCGTTCGGGCCGAAATCCAGGGCCGCGAAGCCGCGGGCGACATCGGCTTCGTTGTGGGCGCCGACGAACACGTTCTGTGCGCGGAAGCGCTGGAGGCGCTCCAGGCCCGGGCAGGCAGGAATGCCGGCCGGCGCGGCGGGAGGCGGGCCGGCAAGCTCCGCCGCTCGGAGGTAGCCCGGCAGGCGCCTGTAGTAGTCGCCACCGCCAACCACGTGGAACAGGGGCATCGGCGACCGGCGCACGGCGGCCAGCAGGTCCGGGAAGACGGAGCGGGAAATGTCGGCGGCGCGCGGCATGTACTCCACGGCGCGGTGCCACCCGGGGTACTGCTCCGGGGTTCCGCTCTCCCATGCGTGCATGACCACGACGGCGGTGCGCTCGAGGTCGACCTCAAGCTCGGCCGTCTTCCAGCCGCCGTATCCCTCGCCGGGCACGTCCAGCGAGAGGTCGGCATCGAACTGCTGGTAGTAGTGGGCTCGCATCCCTGGCTCCCCTACCCGGTCCGGCGAACGGCCCTCGGCTCCCTCGCGGCTCCGGCAAGCTCAACGCCTGCAGCGGCCCATGTCCAGATCGCCGGCTCGGGGGCTGCAACCGGTAGTCTACCTTCAGCGCCGCCCGTGACCTGCCGGCGCCTGCCTCAGCGTGGAGGGCTGCCGCAGCTTGGCGATGTACTCCCTGGTCAGCTCCCAGTAGAGCGAGGTCGCCGGCTTGCCGTCGGGACCGATCCACTTCTCCTGGGTCTCGTCGAGGCCACTGGTATCGGTGGTCCAGACGGCCGACTCCTCGAGGTAGTCGTTGAACGCCTGGATCATGACGATCAGCGGGCGTGGGTTGTCCAGCACGCGCCGCCAGCATCGTCGGTAGAATTCGCCGCCCTCGCGCGGCTCCACCTCGGTCGGTCTGTGCACGTTGAAGCCGGGCTCCACCAGTTCGACTTCGGGATGGAGGAGCGTGCCCTGATGCAGCGGCAGGGGCCAGCCATACTCGCCCGGCTCGGCGTAGCCGGTGAGCGTGCGCTGGACAAAGCGGCTACCGTAGGTCTTGTCGCCGGTGTAGGCGTCCCACTCGGACTTCAGCTCCCGCAGCCGGATGCCGTAATTGACCATGAGCGGCTTGCCGTCGATCTGGTAGTAGTTGGCCGGGCCGCCGTACTCGGGGTTGTTGTAGAAGGTAGCGTAGACGTCCCGAGCAATCTTCTCGATGGCGACGCCCCAGGGGTCGGCCTCCCGCAGGTGCGTGCAGACGCCGAGGGCGTACCGGAGCTTCCACCTGTGGGTCGCGTTCCACGCCTTGATGCGCTTGCAGACCACGCGGGCGCAATCGACCATGTAGACATCGTCGGACCAGCCGGGGTTGCGGTACCCGCCGAGGCCGCCGGGCGTCAGTTCGATCAGCAGGAAGTCGATCTTCGCCTCAGCCATCTTGCGCAGGTGGAAGTCGATCACCTTCACATCGTCCGAGGCGTAGTGGCGGAAGTCGCCGGGCCTATCCGAGCAGAGCGGACGGTAGTTCTTCGCCTTGGTGTAGCCGACCACGCTGGTCCAGTCCTGCCGGAAGTAGGTGCAGTACCAGATGCCCACATCGGTCGGGCCCGCATGGTTGCCGTTCGTGCGCGGCGCGGCGGGCGGCGAAGCAGCCATGGCCGCCGCGGCCAGGCCGAGGAGCATGGCGATCATAGCGATGAGGGGCAGTCGGATCATGCGCGGCGACCTCCAGCACGGCATCGCGGCACCTCGGACGGGTGCCATGTTCCCGGCAGTTCGCCGGCAGGGAGCGGAGTTGCTGCCCGGTCGCTATGGCGCCACGCCCACATCGGGATGCCTGAGCGCCCAGATCGCGCCACGGGAGGTTGCGACGTAGATGGTACTGCCCTCAACCGCCGGGGCCGTGGTCATGTTATCGGGGTGGCCGTGGGGGCTCATGCCGAACTCGCGAATGCTCGCAAGGCGTTGACCGGACCGGGGATCGATAATACCGATGCCCTGAGGGCCGGACTCGTATACCCAGCCTGTCTCGGGCACGAAGGTGAGGTCTGGATGGACGTACTGGGCGTACTGGCGCCGGAACACCTCCTCGCCGTGCCGTATACCTACCAGGTGTGCGGGTACGCCGGTTGGGCTGAACTGGCCGGTCGAAGGGCAAAGGACGACGAGGAGGGTGTCGCCGCACACCTCGAACGAGACGATCCCGTGGCCCGGTTTGTGCACCCTCTGGGCAATCTCACCGGTCTCGGGCGACGCCTCATAGAGCGATGTATACGTGTTGGCCCAGACGTGCCCGTTGCGGACGACCACGGGCCAGATGCAGCCGTAGTCGAGCCGCTGCTCCCAGATCCTTTTGCCGCCGGCCTGCTCGAAGCAGAGGAGCTTGCGGCTGTTCGTGGCCACGATCACCCGGTCTTCCCAAGCCGCGGCGGTGGCGTTCACGTCGTTGTTGCGCGCCTTCGAGGTCAGGACCGACCAGGCCGGCTCGCCGGTCTCCGCGTCGAGGCAGTTCAGATAGCCCCTTCGGTCGCCGTAGAAGACCCGACTGCCGGACACCGTGGGCGCGGTGTAGATCCACTCGCCCTTCTCGGGGTAGGGGGCGTGGACCCACACCGGGCGCCCGCGCCGGTCGAGCCGGACCAACCCATGCGTCAGCGTGACCACGATATCCTCGTCCACTGCGGCCCAGCCCACCGCGTATGGGCGCTCCGAGTGCACCCAGGAGCGCGAGCCCGACGCCGCCCGGACCGAGCGGACCTCGCCCCGGCTGAACGCGGCAGTCACGCGCCGGTCAGGCGTGATCAAGACCGGCTGGGACTGAGGATGGACGCCGAACCTGATGCCACGCCTGCCGTCGCGCCATATCTGGAGCTCGCCCGCGGTGTACTCCCGGGCCGCCGGGAGCCTGTCATGCGGCCCCAGATGCTCCGGGGCCACGGCAGTCGTCGCAGCTGGCACCTTGCGTCGTGGCATGAGAGGCCCCCGTGCCTGCGGCGGGCCCTAGGCCCGTCGTTCCCCTTGCGCGGATCCAGCGCGCAAGGGGAAAATGACGGCGATGCGTCCTTCAGTACTTGTCTGAGCCCTTCTCGGGCAGCGGGACGATCCAGATGTTGCGGTACTCGACCCTGTTGCCGTGGTCCTGCAGGACGATGGGGCCCGACTTCGCCGGGCCCTTGAACTGCTGGTACTGGATGCCCGTCATATCCGGTACTTCCACGTTGTTATGTACCACCGTGCCGTTCTGGATGACCGTGAGCACCGGCTTGGTGGTCATGGCGCCGGCGGCGTCAAACCGCGCGGCCCGAAAGACGATGTCGTAGGTCTGCCAGACTGTCGGTGGCCGGCAGGCGTTGATGATCGGGGCGCAGTGATTGTACAGCGCGCCGCAGTCGCCCTTGCCGGGGGTCTCGATGCCGAAGGAGTCGAGTACCTGCACCTCGTAGCGCCCCTGCAGGCCGATGCCGCTGTTGCCCTTGCCCTGCCCCTTGGCGTCCGGCATGTTGGGGGTGCGAAACTCAATGTGGAGATGGAAGTCCGCGTACTCCGCCTTGGTCTGGATGTCGCCGCCCAGGGCGAGCATGGCCCCGGCCTCGATCTTCCACTCGGCGGGCTTGTCGGTCCCGCGCTTGGCCCAGTTGGCGGCCAGCGTCGTCGCCGTACCGTCGAAGAGCTGCACGACCCCGGCCACCTTGGGGGCGGGGACAGGCTCGATCTGGGCCGCAGGCGTCTGCCCTCCCGCGGCGACTGCCGAGACGGCGGCCAACAAGGCGATACTTGTTCGGAACATGCGTCCTCCTCCGTCGGCGCTCGGCTACGCGGGCGCCGCAAACGTTCTGGGTGTTACGCCTCGCGGCGCAGGTTCGCTTCGTACGACTTGAGCGTGGCCAGTTCGCCCGACAGGTGGCCGGCCTGGAATTCCGGCTCGCTGGTTCCCTCGATCCACTCGCCGCTCAGATATCCATCGTACCCATCGGCCAGCAGAAGGCGCATCGCCTCGCGGTGGTCGAAGTCGCCGGTTCCGGTGGGCAGCACCTTCAGCTCGGCGAGGCTGTCCACACCATCATGCACGTGGAGGTGGCGCACCCAGGGGCGCAGCTTGGCATAGGCCTCGGCCATGGTGTGGCGGCCCTGGCGCTGGGTGTGCATAATGTCCCAGTTCACGGCGACGGACGGTTGGCCCACGGCCTGCATGACGGCGACCACATCGTCCGGGTTGCACCAGTCATCGTGCGTCTCCAGGCAGAGCGTCACGCCCTCCCGCTGCGCCGCCGGGGCAAGCTCCGCCAGGCAGCCGGCCACCTGCGCCACAGCCTCGGCGCGGGCCATGCCGCCGGGCAGCGCTCCGCCGAAAACGCGCAGGCGGTTGCAGCCGATGTCGGCGGCCAGGTGGATGAAGGCCGCGGCGTCGTCCACATGCGCTGGGGCCTCTGCCGGGTTCGCGAACCGGCACGAGACGGCCAGGCAGGCGATCTCCACGCCCGCGCCCTCGCAGAGGCGGCGCACACCGATGCGCCCGGCGGCGCTCAGGGTTCGCTCGATGCCGTGGGCGTGGCCGGCCTGCGCACGGGGCTCGATGCCCTGGTAGCCCAGCGTCGCCGCCGCCTCCAGCGTGGCGTGGAGGTCCAGCGTGGGTGTCGAGAAGCTCATGAAGGAGTAGCGCACGGGGTCAGCCCTCCTGCGGCGCCGCAGAATCAGAGGCGTCGGCGCCCAGCAGGACCCAGCATACCCCGGCGACCGGCCTCGCGGCCCTCGACGGCGCGAGCCGCGGTTCAGAGGTTCGCCTCGAAGCAGACATCGGGCCGCACGACGATCCGGCATCCCCCGCCCTCCGGCACGGCCACAAGCAGCGCAGGTGCCGCAGGCGCGGCAAGGACGAGCGGACAGACGTGAGGCGCAAGTTGCCTGGGCTACACCTCCATGGCGGGCTAATGGGAGCGTGTAGCCGATGGGACGGTGACCGGGCGCTCCGGGCGCGAGGTGAGCGCTTCAGGCGCTCGGCAACCCCATGTCGGCCAGGGTATGTGCGTCCAGCACCCGGTCAGCGAGAACGCCGAGCAGTTCAGGATCGGTGATGGCCTCCACGCGAGCCACCACGTCGGGACCCATCTGCCCGAACCGGCGCCGCATCAGCCGCAGCAGGATCGCCTTCTCGCCTTCCGTCCGGCCTTCGGTCTTGCCTTCGATGCGGCCTTCGATGCGGCCGGTTGCCAGCCCCTTCTCCATGCCGCGCTCTTCGTATGCGAGCATCATGTGCTTCACCTCACTCTCGGAGGACGGCTCGAGAAGCCAGAGCCGGTCGAGGTCAGGCGCTCGGCAACCCCATGTCGGCCAAGGTATGCGCGTCCAGCACCCGGTCGGCGAGAACGCCGAGCAGTTCAGGATCGGTGATGGCCTCCACGCGAGCCACCACGTCGGGACCTATCTGCCCGAACCGGCGCTGCATCTGCCGCAGCAGGATCGCCTTCTCGCCTTCCGTACGGCCTTCGGTCTTGCCTTCCATGCGGCCTTCCATGCGGCCGGTTGCCAGCCCCTTCTTCATGCCGCGCTCTTCGTATGCGAGCATCATGTGCTTCACCTCACTCTCGGAGGACGGCTCGAGGAGCCGATCCAGTTCCGCAGTTTCGCCGTCGGTCAGCGGGATGTACTTGTCTACCACGTACAGGAGCAACCAGCGCCGCGCTTCGTCCAGGTCGGCTCGGGCCATGCGCTCGTAGGCGCGGAGCTTGCGGATGACACGACTGGTGCTGTTCGACCCCATCAACGCGCTCAACGCCGGCGCCAGAACGCTCGGACTCTCCAGGTACTCCTCGGCCGGCAGGTCCGGGAGGCCTATTGCATCATACACGAAGCGGAGGGTCTCGCGGCCCCATAGCCTCTCGATATGCCGCTCCGACGTGAGGCCGCCGGCGCCGGGAGCCAGGTAGACCACCACGGGCAGCACCGGGACGCGACGGCGCAGGCGAAGCAGGCTGTAGTACTCCCACATCCGAGCGGGGACGGCGGCCGACCGGTCGGCCTGCACCTCGATGTGGATCAGCACGATCTCGGCGCCGCCGTCATGTGCCTGGACCTTCACCACCACGTCGGGTTGGCGTCGACTACCTTCCGGCAGATCGGTGAAGACCTCCTGGTCGAGATGCTCCACGGTGCCGAAGTCGAGCCGGGCTGCGACGTCGGCGAAGAAGAGCTCCATGAACTCACGGAAGAAGGTCCGGAGCACATCCTTCCATAGCTGATCATGCGACATGCGATGCTCCCTTCACTGAACGCGCGGTCAAACCAATGCGCCGGTCACCCACGACGCACGCCCTCCGTCATTGGCCGAGCCCTACCGGTCCGCCCTCCAGATCGCCCTGATTGTCTCCTCCTGGCCCATACCTTCGGGGCAGACGGCGGACTTCGTGTTGCCGTAGTACCAGGCCTTGCCGTCCACAGGGTCGGCCAGGCATCGGCTCATGGGCATCTGGAGGAATCCGTTGGTGTCGTGCTCGCGGACCCACTTCCAGGCGTAGCCGAGCCACTCGTTACGGTAGGCCTCGGGCTGGTGGGCCAGCCAGCAGATCTCGTCGTAGCCCCAGGTCCAGTAGGGCATGCCGCCCTGCCCGGCCTTGCCGCTGGAGCCCCAGTTGTCGAACTCGACCAGGTAGGGCAGGTGCTCGCAGGTCCATCCGCTGGGCGTGATGCCGCCGCGGCTCCGGCCGAAGAGCGTGTCCAGGTAGCCCATCTGGAGCTCACCCTTCTGCGGCTGCCCCGTCGTCTCCTTGATCCGCAGCGGGAAGGCGTGAACGTCGAAGAGCAGCTTGCCGTCGTAGATCGGGCCGCCGTCAGGCGTGTGGGCATCGCATAGCACCAGATGCCGTCGGGCGTGCGACCGGGCATAGCGCCGAACCCGGGCGAGGACATCGCGCCAGCCGACCCAGTCCTTGTCCTGCGCGCCGATCAGCGCCACCTGGCCGAAGTGCATGCCCTCCATGCCGGCGTCGATGTAGGCCGTGGCCTGATGGAAGAACCACATCCGGGTCTCGGTGCGGGTGATGTCGGGGACCGACTGGTCCGGCGCCCAGTGGTTCTTCAACTTGCCGTCCGCGAAGAGCATGTCGCCGTAGCGGTAGGATCGCTGCTCGGCCGGCAGTCCGAACTCCGCGGAGACGCGCGCGGGCACCTGAACCTGCTCCACCTGCTTGGTGACGATCTCAAAGACGCAGCCCTGGAGGATCACGTCCGGGTCGCCGCGGTGGATGCGCTCGGCGATGGCCTTGGCGCGCGGCAGGCTCGCCTCGAAGCCGCCTTCGCCGCCCCAGAGGAAGAGGACGCGGCCCGCGTACTTGACGCCCATGTTCTGCAGCATGCGCAGGTTGTCGTCCACGTTCCCCTGGCCCATGCAGAGCGACATGGCCGTCACCGAGCGGGAGAGGTAGCTCTCAAGCACCGGGCGGCTGATCTTGCCGTCGAAGCGATAGTCTCGAGCGGGTGCGGCGGCAGGGATAGCGAGCGCCGCCGCTGCACCGACGCAGATCACGAGCATCACGAACATCGTAGACCTCCTCGCAGAAGCAGGGACCGGCGGCGCCTCCGTCAGGGCTCCGATCCCTGGCTGGCCGCTTCGTGGGCGACCAGCCTGGCCAGGGCGGAGCTGTAGCCATCGCCGAACGTAACGCAGGTGATGTCGGAGTAGGGGTACCGCAGCTTGCGGCCGGGGGCGGCGTCAGGACCGACTGTGTTCAGTCTCAGGGCTCGTTTCCCGAGCTTTCGGATCGTGCCGATCCGCAGGCAGCCGGGCGCCCTGAACTCGTCCTCGATGCCGAGGAGGGGGTACCGCGCGGCCGCCCACCGCAAGAGCGACGGCCAATCCTTCAGTTCGACGCCCTCCGGCGCCACCGGGGTTTGGCCTAGAATCCGAAGCGCTCGGCTCACGAAGCTGGTGTCCGGACGCCACCAACGGATATCCCGGCAACGAACGACTGCATAGCCGTTCAGCGTCATGGCGTGGTCGTCAAGGACATGGAGCATCGCCAGATCAGAACTGGCGCCGACGAGGAAGCCGTCGAGCGGGTCGGCCGACCTCGGCCGGCGCACGAGGCGAACAACGGTGTCGGCTCCGATGGTGGCGCTGTAGTACTGGCGGTCCTTCGTCATCGGGTCCCTCCTTGGCGTCGCCTATTAGCTCACATGACCCCGGGCGGCGGCGAAGCAAGGTCGACCTGCGGTAGCGCCGTCGAACGGATGCAGCGCATATGGCGGTCGCGGTGTACGAGGCGGAGGCCGTGAAGGCTGGCGCAGGCGGCGATCAGCGCGTCCGCCAGCGGAATGCGTGCGGTCGACAAGCCTGACAGGCGCAGCGCCTCCTCTGCGGTCTCTTCGGTGATCGCCAGAACGTTAGACATCAGCGGCCGCAGCCGGCGCCACGCCTGCAAGGCTTCCGTGGCCGGTCGTTCCGTGGCTGCGGCGACAGACCGGCAGAACTCGGCCACTGTGGGAGCCGACACCATGACCAGAGCATCGCCCACCAGGATGTCACGAACAACCGAGCCCTCCGGTTCGCCCCTGAAGAACGCCAGGACGGCTGACGTATCAAGCAGATAACCGCAGTCCGTGGGACGCTCAGTCACCAGCGTCCTCCGCCTCGCGAGCATCATCGAGTTCGCTGACCAGGTCTCGTCCCGGCGCCACGTCTCGACCGATCCCGAAGAGCCTCTCCGCCAGGGCAGCACGGTCCGGGATAACCTGAACGCGCAGATCGTCCGATCCGGCCACCGACGACCAGTCCAGCTTGTATCCCGGACGTATTCCGTGCTCCCTCGCGATCGCGGCGGGGATGGAGACCATGTTCTTCGTGGTGACGGTGGTGATCATGGATTCATGGTACCGCATGGTGGCCGCACCCCATCATGGCATGGCGTTTCAACGCCTCAGCTGCCGGCGTCACTTGCCTGCACGCGCACCAGGATGTCGTGTCGGAACTCCGGGAGGGCCACGGTAGTGGCGCTACCTCCCGTGATGGTGATGTCCGGCGACCACTGGCCCGCCTCGGGTGACATGCAGGAGACGCTGTGCTGCCCCTCGGGCAGGCTTAGCGTCAGGGCGCCACGGATCGGTTCGCCGGCGCCGGGCACTTCCAGTTCCCTCTCGTCGGCCAGATAGACCGAGACGTCGCTACCGGCCACGCCGAAGGCCGCCTCCACGGTGTGCTCAGGGGCCGCGGTGACCACGCCCGGCAGGGGGTGAGCTGCCGCCAGATCGAGGCTGTGGATGAACCGAGACAGATGCCGGAACCAGGTCCGGATGCAGCGCTGCGACTCCTCGGTGCCGGTCTCGCAGTAGTTGATGATCGAGAAGTCGATATAGTCGTAGTGCGCGCCGCACATGAGCGCCATCCACGCCCGCTTGCGGTGGATGGTCCAGCCGTCGGTGTCCTTGTACTGGCTGGCAACGTTGTCCTCGTCCAGGTTCAGGGGCTTGCTCTCCCTTGCCGCCGCCAGGCAGTAGTCGCGGACCGCCCGGAGCTTGAGCTGCTTGGACATGAACTGCCCCATGTCGTACTCCACGCCGTCCAGCGCGGTGCCCGGCAACGGATGGATGTTCACGATATCGATCGGGAAGTCCCGGAACGAGAGCGTGGACATCTGCACGAAGGGGTGCCACTGGAACGCCTCCTGTCCGGCAATGAGGTGCTGGTTGGGGAGCGACGCCTCGGTCTGCCGGATTTCGGCGGCGATGGCGCGTTGCCACTCGTTCACCTCGTCGATGCCCGGGTTCCCCTCGCCGGGATGGCGCCCGCCGGGCTCGTTGCAGATCTCGAAGAAGAGGTTGTCGTAGGCGTTCACTTCGCGGACAATCCGCCGCACATGCTCCAGCTGCCTTGCGACCAGCTCCGGATGCTGCAGCGTCATGTAGGTGGGCCACGAGATGGGTTTCAGACCATTCACGTTGTTGGCGCTGTTGAGCGGGTTCAGCGCCCAGATCCGGTCCTCGTAGGTGTTGCTGAGCAGCACCAGCTCCACGATGATCCCCAGTTCGGAGGCCCTGCCCATCAAGCCGTGCAGCCGCTGGAAGAACTCGGGATTGGGCCTGTCCAGGTCGAACTTCGGTTCGCCGTCTTGCGCCCGGCCCGGTCCGGTACGCTCAAACGGCGCGATGTAGTCCGGCGACTCGGGCTTGCAGGTCGAGTAGGGGTTGCAGTGGCTCTGCAACTCGCGGAACAGCACGAAGAGCCGGGTCAGGGTCATGCCCTTGGCGGCAGCGTCCGCCAGGTAGCGCTCATACCGGAACGGCCGGTTCATCACGGCGCCGTAGTGCTCGGTGGCTGTGAGGAGGACGAGGGGCTTTCCGCGGAACTCGAACAGCCGTGGGTTCTCGGGATGGATGCGGATAGGCTCTGGCATGGCGCGATCTCCTGACCGGCGACAATGTGCCAGTCAGTGTACGCCATGCCCGGCCGGTCGCCAATGGTGCGAGTTCAGAAGCTACGTGGCCGGGTTGCGCGCTCAACGCCGGCGCCAGAACGCTCGGACGCTCGAGGTACTCCTCGGCCGGCAGGTCAGCGAGGCCTACTGCATCATACACGAACCGGAGGGTCTCGCGTCCCCATAGCCCCTCAGTGTGCCGCTCCGCAATGAGGCCGCCGGCGCCGGGAGCGAGGTTGGCGTACATTCCATATCGAATGCCGACACTGCGGCATAGGCCATCGACCTAACCCGCGGCCCTCCCGCCGATCGCGGCCCGTAGCTCGATCTGCATATTGGGCTTCAGGTCGAAGAAGAGGACGGCGTGCTCCTCGCCGTCCGTGTTTCGGACCTTCAGGCACTCCTTCGTGTTGGCGGCGGTGAGCGGGCTGGAGCGGATCTCCTTGGGTAGGTCCCAGACGGCAATGGCGTAGTCGGCGAACGGGGTTTCGCTGCGCAGGGCCAGCTTTAGCACCATGTCGCCGCCCTGCCGCTCCCAGCGGGCGGTGGGGATGTGGACGTCGGGCGTATTGGTCCGGACTACCGCGCTGCCGGTGGGGGTGGAGGTCTGGACGGCGTAGTCGAACCGCCAGATCGGGTTCGGGCACTCGCGCTCGAACCGGATCGACCAGCGGCCTTCCTCGACCAGGATGAACTCGTACGATAGCGGGTCCTTGTAGCCGATCCGCGGCACCTTGGAGACGCGCGTGAGCCACGGCAGACGCTCGCGGGTCACGAGGAAGTACCTGGCCATGTCCCACTGGTAGGTCCACCAGATGTCGTACATCACATGGTCGGTCTTACTGACGAAGAGGGTGCGCGGCGTGGCGGGGTAGTGCCTGCGGTAGTAGTCGGCGACGTCGATGGACCTGGCGAACACAATCTTCTGTTTCTTTGGCAGCTCGAAGGCCAGGAAGCGCTGGTACCGATCGATGAAGGCCTCGAAGGCTCGCCTCCGTGCGGCGTCCGGCACGCCCCGGACCCAGTCGCCCATCCGAAGGCCGTCTGTGGCCGCGGGAAAGGGCGCGTCCGTGGGCGTCTCGCCATGGACCACAGGCCGACCGCTGAGGTAGATCGTCACGCTGCGCCCCTGGCGTACGGCGGCGAGGTGCTGCCACTCGTCCGCGGCAAGCTGCGCGCCCTCGGTGCAGAACCAGTTGTCGCCCGAGCCTGCGATCAACCGGAACCGGTTGTGCTGGTCCGATTCCTGCTCGAACGAGATGCCGCGGAAGGGTCCGCCCCCCGTGTTGTGGCTGGAGAGGATATTGGCCCACTGCCGTTGATGAGCCGCAGGCTTCACCCAGCAGCCGATGGTGAAGTCGCGCGTGTCAACGCTCAGGCCCGGCGGCACGATGACGCAGGCGGCCTTGCCGTCCAGCTCCAGGGCCTGGCCACGCATGCCCGGCGCCCGGCGCGCTCCGTTGATGAGTTGCCCGTGGCGCCCGTTGCCGGACAGGTCCGCAACCGTTGGGCCGGAGCCGTCGAAGCTCCAGGCCGCTACGGCGCCCTTGAGCTGTCCGAGCCCGTCCCGGGAGAGGTCGGCGATCTCCGCGGCGCTCATGGCCCGTGGCATGAGGAACGGCTCGTCGATCAGCCCGGCGAGGTTTCGCGGCTCGCCGGCGCCGGTTTCGAAGTCCGGGTTCGGGTAGCCGATGCCGACGTCGAGCGCTTCATAGAGCGGGTTCACGAAGGCCGGATGCCCCGACATGCGCGCCAGGTTGCTGAACTCCGCCGCACCGGTGAGCATGCACTTGCGGGCCTTCGCCCAGTCTCCTTCCGAGACCTTGAAGTGCCAGCTCACGGGGCCGAGGAAGTGCCAGCCGCCGCAGAAGTCCCACTGGTGGCTCACGATCGTCGATGGCGCCTGAGCAGGCTTGCGGCAGTCCGTGGGCGAGGTGAAGTAGGGGAACTCCGGCATCCCGAGCCACGGCTTGGCGTTGGCGCACCAGAGGCCGCAGTGGTCGTTCACGCCGACTTCGGCCAGGGCGCGGGCGTAGCCGGGGTCCAGTTCGTGATTGCACTCGATCCACGCCGACCGCCCGTCCGCCGGGTCGGGCAGCAGCGCCCGCGCCCTGCGCATCACGTCGCCGTACTGCGCCACTCGGTCCGCGTGGCTCAACGCGGGTGTGTCGGGCAGGATGGGGATGACGCTGTCGCCATACGATCGGTTGTAGCCGAGCAGCCGTTCGCAGAGCGGGTCATCGGCCCTGATGCGCTCGGCAGGGATGCGGTAGTCGAGCGGTATGCCGGTGGCGTGGAGGGTCGGGTCGGGCTCCAGCGGGCAGAACGGACTGAAACTGAGCACGGTGTACTCGTCGTCGACCACGGCGAAGTAGCGCGTGATCGTGACGCCGCCGGAGTGCAGCACGGCCAGGTAGCTGCCGGTCTGGCGCGGCGTGTACCTGATCGCGCCGGCGCCGGCCTTGAGCGGGACCGTCAGCTGCTCGGACCGGAGCCGGTTCACCCATTTGAGGTCGCCGCCCACGCGGAAGGCCCGTCCCGGTCTGGCCTGCTCCAGGTACCGCGGGAACACGCGGAGAGAGTAGACGTTGTCGCCGGGTATCGCGGCGAGGCCGAACTCGATCGACTCGCCGAGCTTCAGCAGCCGCGCTGAGGTCGTGAGCAGAGGCGTAGACGCCATCGTCATGTGGTTCCGCTCCCTGTGTCCTGCCTCCGCGGGGCGTGTCGGGCCCGCTGCGATCCCGAGCAAGAGGGTAACGACGCCGATCAGAAGGATGCCCCGGCGCATGGTCGTGTGTGGGCTCATGGGGCTTCCCCCGGCTCGCGGCTTTCCGTGGGTTCTGCCATGGCGGCTCCTCACTCCAACGGCAGCAGCAGGTCGGCGGCAGTTGGGGGCGCCGGTGCGTCGCCTGCCAGCGACATGAGTGCGGCCTCCGTGGTGGGCTCGGCCTCCAGAGCCTCAGCCAGGGCTGCGTGACGGTCAGTGAGCGGCAGGCTGCCGAGGGTGCGCAGCGCTGCCTCGGCGGCGTCGTGGAGGCCGGCGGGACAGAGGCGGGTGGCTGATGAGAAGCATCGGATCGGGTCAATGGCCGGGTAGAGGCGCCGCCCGGCCAGTTCGCCGCTCAGGGGCACGCGCCATGTCAGGCCGCCCAGGGCATGTTCCACCAGGCGGAGGTAGGGGTGCGACTCGCGCTCCTCTTCCTCTTCGTCGTCCACCGCGATGTGCCAGGCCGAAGCCACCAGCGTTAGCGACCCGCCCAGCCCGCCACCGAATAGCCCCTCGCCGCCGTACCAGCCCGGGGCCTGCAGCCACTCCGTCATGCGGAGCCGTGCGGCGGACTGGTCGGCCTCGGCCTGTGCATCGGCGTTCTCAGCCTCAAGCATGGCTGCCCAGCAGGCAGTCAGCGAATCGATCAGTAGGAGCACATGGCGGCCCTGCTCGGTCCGGCGCTGGGCGGCGGAGAGGACGACCTCGGCGGCCAACGCCTCGTGCTCGGCCGGAACGCCCTCCTCGCGCGACGGGGTCGTCACCACCTCCACGCCGGGGAAGCGCCGCCGCCAGTGCGTCGCCTCCTCGCTCCGGGCGCGGCAGAGCAACGCGATCACCTCAACCTCGCCGGAGGCGGTTGCGCCCTGGGCCACGGCCTGCAGGCTCCGGGTGAGGCCCGAGCCGTGGGGCCCGTAGACCAGCCCTGCGGCGCCGACGGCCAGGGGCGCACAGCACTCAAGCATCTGCCCGGTGAGGCCGGCGCGATCCACGGCGAGGGGGATCAGCCGCTCGATCGGCGAGCGGTCATAGGTCGAGCGCTTGCGCGGGGTGGGGCGGTCGGCGGCTTCGTCGGGGTCCAGACCATTGATGGCGGTGACCTGCGCCAGGGCGCCGTCCTCAACCAGGCCGGTGATGATGTCGCCCGAGTCGATCCGTCGCTCGGCCAGTACGCGATCCAGCACGGGAGTGCGGTCGAAGCCCCATCGGGCGCCGAACCGCAAGACGGCCACGGCTCCGTCGGCCGGGCGATGGGCGATGCCGTGGATGGTCTCGCCCGGTTCGAGCCGCATGAGCGGCGTGCCGGTATGCGGCATCGCACTCCTCCCAGTGCCGGGCCCTGACGGCGCCGGCGCGGTTGAGTATGGCACGGCGTCCCGCAAACGGTCGAAAAAAGACGCCCGCGTCCCTTGACAACGGACCGCCCTGCCGTTATCCTAGAGTAAGCGGTTGCTAGTACGCGGTTACTGGCATGGTGCGCTTCCCATGGCCCTCCAAACTCGAGGCAGGTCAGAGCCCATGACGACCATCAAGGACATAGCGATAGAGCTGTCGTTGTCCACGGCCACCGTGTCCCGGGCACTGCACGATTCAGACAGCCCCTACGTCTCCGCGGGGACGAGATCGCGAGTACTTGAGACCGCCCGCGTCATGGGCTACACGCCCAACGCACGCGGCCGGGCCCTGGCCACAGGGCGCACGCACCTGGTGAGCCTCTGGATCAATAACCCCAACACCGCCTACTACGCCATGGTTGCCCGCGACCTCTGCGACAAGTCAGAGCAGCGCGGCTTCCACCCCGTTGTCCGGGCTGCCAGCACGCAGAGCTCGCATCCGCTTGCATGGCAGGCGCAAGACGGCATGGCCGACGGGGTCATAGCGGTGGATGTGGGTGAGCCGCTGGGCGCCCTCGTGCCCCAGGGGCGCGCCCCGTTCCGACCTATCGTAGCACTCGGAGCCCTATGCCTTACCACCCTGGATCACGTGCGCGTGGACCTCTACATCGGCGCCCTTGAGGCAATGCGCCACCTGGCCGAGACCCGCGCCGGGCGTATCGTTGGCTTGATGTACCGCGAGACCGATCCGCGGACCCGCGCCTACCTAGCCGTCATGCGGGAGGCTGGACGGGAGCCGGAGATCGTCATGATCCCCGACGAATCCCGGCCCACCAACCGCGCCCTGGCAGCCGCCTATGTCGCCGAACATGGCTGCCCCGACGCCTTCTTCTGCCAGAACGATGACGTGGCCATTGCCGTCTACCGCGGCTTGCTGGATGCGGGCGTCCGCATTCCGGACGATGTGGCCATCGTCGGTTGCGACGGCATTGAAGATGGCGAGTACCTGGACCGGCCGCTCTCAACCATCACCCATCCAGTGGATGAGATGTGCGAGACGGCCTGGCAGTTCCTGCTCTTACGCATGTCACAGCCTGAGGCCCCGCGCCAGGAGGCTGTACTGCCTTCGAAATTCGTGATACGAGCGTCATCTGCATGATGCGCTACCGAAGGGGGTGGTAGTCGATCCATGTCGGCCTAACAACTCTGAACCGTGACGGTCTGCCCTGAAGGCATTCCCACAAGGGGCCATGGGCCCCGGAGGTATGAGCCAAATGCAACGTCGAGGTTTCACGCTCATCGAACTGCTGGTGGTGATTGCAATTATCGCCATCCTTGCAGCCATCCTGTTCCCGGTCTTCGCACAGGCCCGAGAGCAGGCCCGAAAGGCCAGTTGCCTTAGCAGCCAGAAGCAGAACGGTCTGGCTCTGATGATGTACGCGCAGGACTATGACGAGGCGTACTCGCAGATCGGCGACTGGAACCAGCGCATCCCGCCGTACCAGCTGGGCGTTCGCAACTGGACCGCTCTGATCCAGCCCTACGTCAAGAGCTACGAACTGGTCGAGTTCGGTTGCCCCAGCGCCAACTACAAGCGGTCGCCCTGGGGTGAGAGCAACGACCCGAACGACGGCAACAAGCCGGCCAACCCGGCCCGCGGCCCCGAGTACTCGGCCAACCACATGGTGCTCGGGCTGAACGGACCGGCGTGGGGCTCGCTCGTGAACGTCGGCATGGCTGACATCCAGGAGCCGGCCCAGACCATCGCCATCTCTGAGTGTGGCACGGTCGATACCTACACGCGCTTCGGCACCTACTGGACGCCTTACTGGCACACCTACTACTACTTCGACATGGAGCCCTTCTTTGGAGCGGCGACATGGTGGAGGCCGCCGGTGGCGCACAACAGCTCCAAGAACGACGGTGGCATGAACTGCGTGTTCGCCGACGGCCACGCCAAGAACATGCGCCTCTCGAGCTTCATCAACATCAGTGGCTCGACCTACTCCGTCAAGACCTACTACTGGGAGCAGAACAAGGCCGGCCTGTCGCCCTAGCCGACCGCCCTCTGACGGCCGCGGGCCCAGCGCCCGCGGCCGTCTGCATTATACGAGGTGCCTATGAAGTCAAATGTGAACCCGGTTGTGGCAGCCGTAGTGATCGTCCTGATGCTGGCCGTCGCCGGTGTGCTCATCTACACCCGGATGGCCGGCACCGGCCCGAAGTATGGGGCCGAAATCCCTGACGTTGTGAAGCAGGACGCCATCAAGAACGGGCCGCGCCCGATGCCGCCCATCCCCATGCCCAACGGCGGCACCATGGCTCCCCGTGGCGGCGCTGCCGGTCCGCCCGCCGGAGCCGGCGGCCGCTAACCAGGCCGCCCAAAGCCAGTTTGGGGGCCGGCGTTGCCCGGCCCCCTCCGCCCAGAGAGCGAGGATCGCCGCGCCATGAGAACGCCGCCCCTGTCCACATCGGCCGTCGCACTCCTTGCACTTCTCGCGATGCCCCGCGTGGAGGCCTCAATGACTGCACAGGATGGTCCGCTTCCCGTCGCCGAGTACGGGGTGGCATCTGCGCTCTGGTCCGTCGAGCTGGGCCACCACCGCGCGCTCGTTCAGGTGGCGGCCCCGGCTGCGGCGGTGCGCGTCCGCATCCCGTGGCGGCGCCGCGACACCGATCCCGGCGCCAAGGACATTATCGTCCACGACCCGTCCGGCAAGCGCGTGGCCAACGTAGCGCGCATCGAGGTGCGCCGCGAATATGGCGATATCGCTTTTGAGGCGGCTAAGGCCGGCGTATACGAGGTCTACTACCTGCCCTACGAGCCCGAGCCCACGCAGTTCTACTATGGCAAGGGCTACACGCCGCCCTCCAACACCGCTGACACGGCATGGCTCGCCGCGCACACGCTGAGCCCCGACCGGCTGACGACGGGCCAGTGGCGCGGCGCGCCCGAGGCGCGGGTGCTCAAGCTCGAGGCGCGATCGGCCTTCGACAGCTTCTACCCGATGGAAGTGGTAGCCACTCCGGCCGAGGTGGCCGACCTGGCCGCGCGTGGCGGCAAGCCCGCGCTGCTCTTCCCCGAGGACCGCAAGCTCCCCATCCGCATGAAGGCGGACGTGCCCGTGCGCTGGGTGGAGCGCGGCCCGCAGGCGTCTTTCCGCGGCGAGGCGCTGAGGAATGAGTACTACGCATTCCAGATCGGCGTCCTCGCGGCGCGTGCGCCCATCTCACACCTGGCAGTGATCTTCGCGGACCTGCGCGGCCCGAGCGGGGCACGGATACCGGCCGCGAACCTGCGTTGCATCAACATGGGCGGCATTGATGTGAACGGGAAGCCCTTCGCCAAGCGTGTCGATGTGCCCCAGGGCCACGTGCAGGCGCTCTGGATCGGCGTCGACGTGCCGGAAAAGGCGGTCGCGGGCGACTACTCGGGTGCTGTGACGATCGCCGGGTCGGACGGGCCGCTGGGCTCGGTGGCGGTAACCCTCAGCGTCGGTGCTGGTTCGCTGGCCGACCGCGGCGACAGCGAGCTATGGCGCCACTCGCGCCTGCGCTGGCTCGATTCGGCGGCGGGCATTGACGACGAGGTGGTGCCGCCCTACACGCCGCTCAAGCTGACCGGCCGCACCGTGAAGTGCCTTGGGCGCTCCCTCCGCTTCGGGACCGACGGCCTGCCCGCGGGCATGAAGGCCGGCGCCACGGAGATCCTGGCCGAGCCCGTCCGATTCAGCGTGAAGTCCGGCGGCGCACCCTTGGCCTGGACGCCGGGCCGAGTGGCCGTAACCAAGTCGAAGCCCGGCGTGGTGGCCTGGGAGGCGCAGCGCACGGCGCCGGGCCTCACCTCGACCTGCCGCGCCGAGATGGAGTTTGACGGCCACGTCCTCTACCGCGTCTCGCTGAAGGCCGACAAAGACCTGCGGCTCGACGAGGCCGCGCTGGAACTGCCCATCCGGCCCGAGGTCGCCCGCTACCTGATGGGCGCGGGGCGCAAGGGCGGCTCCCTGCCCGCGCAGTTCGACTGGCGCTGGACCACGCCGCACGACTCGTTCTGGATCGGCGACGTGCCGGCCGGGGTCCACTGCGAACTGCGCGGCGGCTCCTACAACGGCCCGCTGATGAACCTCTTCAACCCGGCTCCGCCGGCCACGTGGTCCAACGGCGGCCAGGGCGGCGTGACGCTGGAGCGCGGCGTGGCGTCGGTGGTAGCACGGGCCTACAGCGGCGCACGCGACCTGAAGGCCGGCGAGGAGGTCACGTTCGAGTTCGCCCTGATCCTGACGCCCGTTAAGCCCATCGACACCGCTAAGACCTTCGCAACCCGCTACTACCATGGCGGCGACAAGCCGGTCATCAGCGACTACACGGTGGGATCGGGCATCAACGTCATCAACGTCCACCACGCCAACGACGTGAACCCATACATCAACTACCCGTTCATCGTCGTGGACCCGCTGAAGGAGTTGGTGAGCCACTGGCAGCAGCGCGGCATGAAGGTGAAGCTCTACTACACTGTGCGCGAGTTGAGCAACTACATGACGGAGCTGTGGGCCCTCCGCAGCCTCGGCACGGAGGTGCTGGCAGGCGGCGGAGGCGGCGGCTTCCCGTGGCTCCGCGAACACCTCGGCGGCGACTACACGACGCAGTGGTATGTCCCGTTCAAGGACGGCTCGGCCGACGCGGCGCTCCTCAACAGCGGCGAGTGCCGCTGGTACAACTACTATATCGAAGGCCTGGCATGGCTCTGCGGCGCTATCGGCATGGACGGGCTCTACCTCGACGATGTCTCGTTCGACCGGCGCATCCTCAAGCGCATGCGCAAGGTGATGAACGCCGCCCGGCCGGGCAGCATGATCGACCTGCACAGCAACACGGCCTTCTCCATCGGTCCGGCCAACCAGTACATGGAGTATATGCCCTACGTCGACAAGGTCTGGTTCGGCGAGAGCTTCCGCTACAACCAGGAGCCGCCGGACTACTGGCTGACCGAGGTCTCCGGCATCCCCTTCGGCGTCATGGGCGAGATGCTCCATAGCCCCACCAACGCCTACCGCGGGATGATCTACGGCATCACCAACCGCATCACCTGGGACGCTCCCGAGAGCGGCGAGGACCCCCGGCCCATCTACCGCCTCTGGGATGCCTTCGGCATCACCAAGTCGAAGATGCTCGGCTACTGGGACCCGAAGTGCCCCGTCCGCACCGACAACCCCGACGTCTTGGCGACGGCCTACGTGCGGAAGGGGAAGGTCCTGATAGCGCTGGCGAGCTGGGCATCGAACGCGACGACATGCCGACTTAAGATCGACTGGAAGGCGCTGGGCCTCGACCCGGCCAACTGCGTGCTGAAGGCGCCGGCGGTGCGCGGCGTGCAGGAGGCCCGGGGGTTCGCCCCTGACGCCGCCATTCCCGTCGAGCACCTGAAGGGGTGGATGCTGGTGCTCGAGCATGTACGGAGGTAGTCGATGCCCGCAGCGCGGCACAGCGCTCCTCGTGCGATTGCGATAGCGCTGATCGTGGCGAGCCCCTGGGCGGCGGCCCGTGCGATGTCCGACTCGCTCAGGCTCGTACCCACCCCACGAACGGCTGTGCGGCAGACTGGGAGCTTCGCGATCGGCCGGCGCACAGTCGTGGTGCTGGCAGCGGGCGCCAGTGCGGATGACCGATTCGCCGCCCAGCAACTGGTCGAGGAGGTCGCGACCGACCTCGGCATCCGTCTTCGCACCGTCGAGGCTGCGAGTGTCCCCGCCAGAGACGCCATCGTGATTGGCCGGCTCGGGCGCGATCGGATCGTCAACCAGGCCCTGCGGCCGGTGCGAGGTCGCACGGTGTCTCAGGTGCGCCGCGAGGGGTACGTACTGAGCATCCGGCCCGAGGGCATGTGTATCGGCGGCAGAGATGCAGCCGGCACGTTCTATGGCGTCCAGACCGCGAAGCAGATGGTAAGGGCGAACGCGAACGGGCGCACCGTGCCATGCGTTACCATCACGGACTGGCCCGTCATGCGGTATCGGGGTTGGCAGGATGACATCAGCCGCGGGCCCATCCCCACCCTGTCGTCGCTCAAGCAGCAGGTTCGCACGCTCTCCGAGTTCAAGATGAACTTCTTCACGATGTACACGGAGACGGTGTTCCGGCTGAAGAGCCACCCCTCGCTCGCGCCTCCCGACGGCATCACCGCGGAAGAGGTCCGGGAGCTCTGCGCCTACGCCCGCAAGCACCACGTGGAGGTCGCCGGCAACTTCGCGTCATTCGGGCACGCCAACTTCCTGGCTCGGCCCGACTACCGTCCCCTCGGCACGTTCATCACACGAGAAGGGCTGCGCAAGGGCGACACCTGTGGGTTTAACCCGGCCGAGGAGCGGACCTACGCGTTTCTGAGCGACGTCTACGACGAGATCGCGCCGGCCTACGACAGCCCGCTCTTCATGGCGAATTGCGACGAGGTGTTCTACCTGGACGGCAGCGGCGACCGGTCGGGCAAGCCAGACCCACGCCTTGAGCGTATGATCTCTGACTTGGGGGTGGGAGGGGTCTACGCCCGCCACATCAACAGGCTGGCGGAACTGCTCGCGCGTCATGGCAAGACGCCCATGATCTGGGCCGACTCGGAGACGGTGACCGCTCCGCCGCAGTGGGGAACCGGCCCGGAGAAGACCGCGTTTGGCGGCAACCGGGACCAGGCGCTTGCCTCCATGCACAACGACGTCGTCCTCATCGCGTGGGAGTACGAGGCCGACTACGACTTCGCCGGATACCTGAAGCCGTTGGTGGCGAGCGGACGCCGTGTGCTCGTGGCGCCCGGGGTATACGCGACCGCGCAGGTCTTCCCGTACTTCGGCTTCGCCGCGAAGAACATCGCGGACTTCACGGCGGAGGGCGCCCGGACCGGCGCGATTGGGATGCTCCTAACCACCTGGGACGACGACGGCGACTCTCTGATGGGGTACCAGTGGCAGCCGCTTGTGTGGGGCGCCGAATGCTCGTGGTCGCCGCCCACGTACGCGAGTGCCCGGACCCGAGACGCCGTCCGCGGCGCGCGCCTCGCGGCATTCCGCGCGGCGTACCCAGCCGTGTTCTACGGGCTCATTGGGGGTGCTGCCGATGCCGCCAGCATAGAGTTGTCAGGTCTTCGCGAGGACACGCTGTTCAAGACAGCGCCCCGCTACACCATGTCGGCGAGTTACTACTGGATGGGGGCCGGTGAGTCGGCGGCCGAGGGGCGCGACGATGCGGACGTGGGCCGGCATGCCGCCGAGGCCGACCGCATCACGGCGGTACTGCGGCGGGCCAAGGGGCTGGCGCGGCACCACGCCGGCAGCCTTGACTATGTTGTCCTTGCCGCACGACGCTGCGCGTTCATGGCCCGCCGCATCCAGGCTGCGCGGCTCTCAGCGTCTCCCGGCACGTCCGCAGAGGCGGCGCGTGCGTTCGAGGCACTCGAGGCTGATGCTGGAGACCTCCGGGCAGAGTACATCCGGCTCTGGGGGGTGGAGAATCGACCGTCGTCGCTCGCCAACGTGGTTGCTCGTTACGACAAGCTCATCCAAGAGATGCACAGTCGGGCGGAGGCGCCACGCAGTGGGTGATCCGCCCGGATGCGCGTTATGCGCCGCAAGCCCATGCGGTTGGCGGCATCGGCAGTGCTTGGCGTGACAGCACGGGCCCGCGCACGCTTCATGCCTGACCCGAGCCATGGTTTCTTCATGCTCGCGGCCGGCGCTCACACGCGATCCCGCGCTCAGGTTCGGTTACTGCGCCTGCTGCACCACGACGATGCGGGATGACCACACGAGGTACTCGCTGATGCTCACAGCCTTCATGTTGGCTCCGCTCATGGGCATGTCCTCTCCTGGCGCACAGGAGCCGCCGTTGCCCTTGCCCGGCGAGCGTTTCCATGTCGCGGGCCGACCGGCGTTCGTCATCCCACCCCAGGCGTCGGGCAAGCACCGTGCGGTCCCCTGGGTCTGGTACGCGCCCACGCTCCCCGGCCTTCCCGGCCCGGAAGAGAAGTGGATGTTCGAGCGGTTCACGCGGGCCGGCATCGCGGTGGCGGGCATCGACGTGGGCGAATCCTACGGCAACCCCGCCGGCCGCAAGCTCTTCACGGCGCTCTATACCGAGATGGTCAAGGTCCGAGGCTTCTCGCCCAAGCCGATCCTGCTGGGCCGGAGCCGGGGCGGCCTGATGACCATGAACTGGGCCGCTGAGAACCCGCGCAAGGTGGGCGGCTTCGCGGGCATCTACCCGGTGCTCGACCTGGCCAACTGGCCGGGCCTTCCCACGGCCGCGCCTGCCTACGGCCTCACGCCGGACGAACTGGCCACTCGCCTGACAAACCACAATCCCGTGGACCGGCTGGCCGGGCTTGCCAGGGCGGGCGTACCCCTCTTCGCGCTCCACGGCGACCTGGACCAGATCACGCTGGTCGCCAACTCGCAGCTCATGCTCCGGCGCTACGAGGCGCTGGGCGGACACATGCGGCTCGTCGTGGCCCACGGGCAGGCCCACAGCATGTGGCAGGGCTACTTCCAGTGCCGGGAACTGGTCGACTTCGTCATCGGCCGCGCCAACGAGCTGTCGTCCTCCGAGGGGGACCGGGCATGGGCCACCGTGCCCGTGCAGCGAAGTCCTATGTACTCACGGCTGGCGTCCGGCGTATGGCAGGTGCGGCCCTGGGCGGAGAGGCCCTTCACGTTCCTCAGTTATGCCGGCGACTGGTCGAAGTCCTACCAGCGCTTCGCGCACGAGTGCAAGGTGCAAGGGCTTCTGACGCCGACGTGGGAGGACGCCGCCTATCCGCATCCGCTGGAGTCCGCAGCCACGGAGTGGGGCTGGAGCGTGGAGCCGCAGGGCGCCACGCGCCGCGAGTGCTACGACTGGATGCGCCGGTACTACCTGGAGAAGATCGCCCCGGCGCAGGCGACGGGACGGCCTTTCTACTCGCTTACGGGCCACGGCTTCTACTCGGTCTACGGCGCCCAGTGGGGCTGCGACATGCTGGGGCTGGAGACCGGCGAGAACATCCTGGGTATGCAGGCGCAGATCGCCTTCCTGCGCGGCGCGGCGCGGCAGAACCGGCTCCCCTTCTACGTGCAGCCATCGCAGTGGTTCGGCGGCACCGTGCCGACGTTCACCGAGGGCGAGGAGGAGGGCACGCCGCACCCTCTGAATGAGGCCGAGGTGCTCGAGGGCATCTCCAAGGGCGGCATCGCCATCCCCAACGGCGGCCATTCGTCGTCGCTACTCTCGCGCATGTGGCATGTGGCGTGGCTGGCCGGTGCGGCCATCGTCTGCCCCGAGGCCTGCCAGTCAATCTTCTTCACCGGCGACCAGCGCGCCAACGAGGCACTGCCGCCGGACCGCCGCATGGGGCTCTCGCCCATCGGGAAGCGGGCGCAGGGGTTCATGCGGCTCACCGGGGCCCACCCGGACCGCGGCGTCCCTTACACGCCCATCGCGGTGATGCTGGACCAGTACGCCGGCTTCAACGGCTTCCAGCTAACGCAGCCCCGGCCTTGGGGCGTGTTGAAGCCGACGCTGGGCGACCGCGAGACCTCCCTCTTCTTCAACACGATCTTCCCGAGGTCGCTCTGGCTGGATGTGCTTCCGGGCGTGGACGATGAGCGGGAGCAGTTCCGGCTCGTCCGCTCTCCCTACGGCGACACTGTGGACGTGCTCCTATCGAATGCCTCGGACGACGTGATGCGGAGCTACCCCGCGCTGGCGCTACTGGGCGACCAGGAGTTCCAACCCGACCTGCTGGTGCGTCTGGCCGGGTACCTGAAGGCGGGAGGCAAGCTCGCCATCACACACGCCCACGCGGCGCAACTGGGCGACCGGCTGGCCGATCTGCGCCGATGCGGCACGGTGACCCTCTTCGGCCTGCGTCCCGAGGAGACGCCGGCGCAGGTCGATACCGAGCGATGGCTCACCCCGGCCCACTGGGGAGCCGACGCCGCCACGCTCGCCCGCCGCAAGCAAGGCTCGCGCTTGCTTCCCTACGAGGCGCGCTTCGTCGACGAGGTGCATCGCTTGATGAGAGCGTGGACCTCCGCGCTGCTGCCTGTGCGCGTTTCGGGCGACGTGGAGTACCTCGTGAACCGGACGGCCACGGGCTGGGTGATCGGTCTGGTAAACAACCAGGGCGTGAGCAAGGGGATCATGTCGCCGGTGCGCGTGGACCCCTCCGCCGCGCAGGCCGTCACGGTGAAGCTCAGGTCCGGCGAGCCCCTTTCGGCCGTGGAGTGGTGCACCGGCAAGCCGGTCGAGGTGCGCCGCGGCTCCATGACGGTGGAGGTGCCCCCCGGCGAGGTCCGCGTGCTTGCCGTGACGGGGCGCTGAGGCCATGGGCAGGAACGGCCGCTGCCATGGGTGACCCCGGCAACCACGGCGCGCCGGCGAACCGGTACGTGGCGATCGACTTCGGCGACCGCGCGGGCCGTTGCGCCGCGGTTGCCCTGCACAACCGCCTCTCCGGGCGGACGCTGCCGCTGGACGAGGATGATTTCCGCATCGAGGTCGATGGGCTTCCCGCCCTCACCGCGGCGAGCTTCGTCTGGTCGAAGCCCGACTTGGCCGCCGAGCGGGTCCGGCTCGAGGGCGAATGCGGCGAGCGGGCCGTGCGGGTCGCCGTAACCTATGAGCTGGGTCCCGACGACTTCTTCGTGCGGAGGCGCCTGGAGCTGACGACCGACGCCCCCCTCGCCATTCGGCGCGTCGATGCCTGGGTCGTGCGCGTGCCGGGCATCTGCCGGTCTCAGGAGGAGGGCCCGCCGGAAGAGCTGCGCATGAACGTCTGGGGCATCGACGACAAGTCCGGCTTCGGCAAGCCGGTGCTCATGGAGGATACGTTCTGGGGCCTTGAGTATCCGGCGGGGCTGAACCAGCATCGCGACGGCCGGGTGACCCTCACGCACCGGCCGGGGCGCACGGTGTCGGGCCTGTTCCAAAGCAAGCCGGCGGTGGTGGGCGTCGCCCCATCGGGCGAGACGGCTGTTTGGTTCCGCGACTACATCGATCGGCTCCGGCCGCGGCGCCTCAGTTCCGCGGTACACATCGACTACAACACCTGGACCACGGTCACGCCGGCCACCGAGGCCAACAGCCTGGACCTGGTCTCGAAGTTCCGGACAGAGCTCTTCGATGCCCACGGCGTCGGGCTGGACAGCTTCACGCTGGATGACGGTTGGGACAAGAAACGCAGCCTCTGGGACGTGGACGCCGCCGGGTTCCCGCGCGGACTGGCGCCACTGTCGGCTACCCTGGCGCCCACCGGGGCGCGCCTGGGCCTCTGGCTGTCGCCCTCCAGCGGTTACGAGCACGCCGGATGGGGGGCCGAGCAGGGCTACGCCCGCAACGCCACCTTCGACTGGTTCCTCTGCCAGAGCGATCCGGGGTATCGCCGCGACATGTGCCGTGCCATCGTGGAGTTGGTGCGCGCCAACAACGTGGGTTTCCTGAAGATGGACGGCTTCTGCGCTTCGTGCGATACCGACCGGCACCCTCACCACCTGGCCGGCGACTTCGCCCGGGAAGCCAACGTCGATGCGTTCATCGAACTGCTGGACGCCATCCGCCAGGCCCAGCCGGGCATCCACCTGGACCCGACCAGTGGCATGTGGCTCAGCCCCTGGTGGCTGCAGTACGTCGATTCGCTCTACTGCGACACGTACGACGGTACGGCGCCCGCCATCGTGCCGTCGCCCAACGGCCTGGACGGAGCGACCACCAGCCGCGACGCGCTCCTCCGGCGCCGCTTGGACGAGAACCCGGGGTTCGACCCCGCGGCCGTTGAAACGCTGGGCATCTACCTTGACCCGACGCTGACGGTGGACCCGGGCAGCTTCTTCGACAACTGGCAGGACAACGCCATGATGGTGGCGGGCCGGGGGAGCAGGCTGCTGACGATGTACATGAACCCCGACCTGCTGCCGAACCCGGAGCAGGACTGGCGCTTCCTGGCCGCCATGTTCCGCTGGGTGCGCCATAACGCCGACACGCTGGCGCGGTGCCGGCCGATCCTGGGCGACCCATACGCATGGGAGCCCTACGGCTACGCGCACTTCCTGGGCCGCCGGGGCATCATCGTCCTGCGGAACCCCTTCATCGAGCCGCGCCGGGTGCGGATGGAATTGGGCCGGCCGATGGGCTGGTCCGCCGATGAGGCTGGAGACGCCTGCTACTCGGTCCGCGTGGTCTATCCCCACCGCGAGACGCTTGCCTCGTCGGTTCGCTTCGGCGATGTGCTGGAGGTGACGCTCGAGGCGTACCAACTGCTGCTGATCCATGTGGAAGAGCCCGGGGAAGGCGCTCAGTCCCACGGGTTACCCGAACCCTCCCCGCGCATCGGCCATGCCGACGCCGAGCCGCTCACCCTCGTGCGGGCCGCCGAAGCAGGCCCGCGGCTCACGGGCCGGTGCGCCGTGTCTTCGCCCGATGGCTCGCGTGCGTGGGTGTACGTGCTCCTCGTCGGCGACGCGGCCGCCGAGCCCTGGCGATGCAGGGCCACGGTGGACGGAGCGGCGGCCGAAGCAACGGAAATCCGCAGTCCAGCCGCCGCCTCGATCCCGGCGCATACCCGACATGAGCTGCCGTTCACGCCCTGGGTCTTCCATCGGATCCGCATACCCAGCGGACGGCGCACGATGGAGTTCGCGTTTGGGTGCGACGCGCCACGCGGCTCGACGCTGCAGGCGGGCTGGTGGCTCTGGATGGAGCACCCGCGGCCGGCCGCCGATGGGGATGCGTCGTCGGCCCCGCTGCCCTACTCGTCCGGCGCTGCCACGCGGCGGCAGACGATCACGCTTCAGGGCCTCACGGAGTTCAAGCTGCCATGACGACTACCCGACGGCGCGGCTTTGCGGTCGCGATCAGGCGCATCGGCGCCGGGCTCCTCACCGCGGCGGCCCTGGGGCTCCAGATTGCCGGCGCCGCGCCGACCGGGAGCGCCGCTCGCGCCGGACATCCCTTCGGTTGGGACCGGATCGGCGTGGAGGCCCGGCCCGGCGGCTTCTGGTGGTGGTTGGGCAGCAGCGTCAGCAAGCCGGAGATCTCCCGGCAGCTGCGCGTCCTCAAGAAGGCCGGCTTCGGCGCCATGCTCGTTTGCCCGCTCTATCCGTACAAGGACCCCGTCCTCCCCAGCATCCCGTACCTGTCGGACCAGTGGATCGGGATGTTCCGCCATACGCTGGAGGAGGGACGCCGCCTGGGGATGCCCATCGACATGACCATGGGCGGCGGCTGGCCCATGGGCGGGCCGTGGGTAACGCGCGCCAACGCCGAGCGCGACTGGCGCTTCGAGACGCTAACCGTCACCGTCGATGCGGATCATCCGACCATCGTGCGGGATGAGCCCGGCAAGGACCCCATCGAGTGCGTGACGGTCTGCCGTGACCTGAAGAGCGCCGATCCGGCCCTCGTCGTCGAGCCGCGCATGGTCGACGGCAAGCGCGCCTGGCCGCTTCCGGCGGGGCGGTGGCAGGTTCTGGTGGCCCGCATGGGATACACCAACTTCGATGTCTACGTCGGCGGGCCCGGCGGCGTGGGGCCGGTGATCGACTACTGGTCGCCGGCGGCGCCGGCCAACCTGGTGGAGCCGCTCGACCGCATGTTGGCCGCGTTGCGCCCCTTGCGCCCCCGCGCCGCCTTCTGCGACTCCTACGAGGGGCGGCAGGGCACGACGCCCGGTTTCCTGTCCGCCTTCCAGCGTGTGAACGGCTATGATCTGCGCCCCTACCTGCACCAGTTCCTTGCCGAGACGGGCGCTCCCGAGAACGTGCGCCTCTGGCACGACTACCGCCAGACCTGCGCTGACCTCCACATCGACTTCGTGCGCCGCTGGACGGCATGGGCGCGCGGCAACGGGATGACCACCCGGTACCAGTACATGGGCGATCCAGCGAACCCGGTGGATACATCCATGCAGGCCGGCATCCACGAGGATTCGCCGCCCTTCAGCTCCTCGGCGGCGCACCTGACCGGGCATCGGCTGGTCTCCCACGAGACCTTCACGTGGGGAGCCGGGCAGAACTTCATCGGCTCGCTGGATTGGTTTCGCAAGCGCGGTGACAGCGACATCCTGGCCGGCACGAACCACATGATCTACCACGGAGTGCCCTTCACGCCCGCCGCGGAGCCCTGGCCCGGCCCCATGTACTACGCCGGTGGCAGCTTCAGCGAGACGCAGCCCTGGTTCCCGCACATCCGCAGCATGAACGACTACTTCGCCCGGCTGCAGCACCTGAGCCAGACGGCCGAGCCGGACCCCGACGTACTGGTGATCTGGCCCGAGCACGACATGTGGAACAAGCCCAACCTGGGCGGCTTCAAGTGGGGCCAGCCCTTCGTCTGGCGCAACACCAACTCGGGCCTGGAGCGCCCCACCGCGGCCCTCTCCGGCGTGCTTGAGGCGCTGGCCCGGAGCGGGATCCGGTACGACATCGGCTCCGACCGCCTGATCTGCCGGCAGACGAGCGTGGTGAACGGGCTCCTCCGTGCCGGGAAGATGCGCTACCGCGCCCTCGTGCTGCCCGACGTGGAGGCCATGAGCGCGCAGGCCATCGCCCGCATGGAGCAACTGGCCCGGCAGGGCGCCACGATCCTCTTCGTGGGCCGCATTCCCTCCGCCGTGCCGCACGGGCTACCGCTGCTTCAGGAGACCTCGGGCGCCTCGGCCGGCCTCCGGCGCCTTGCGGAGGCGGGCAGGGGCGCAGCCCTGCCGGCCAAGCCTGACGAGGTGCCGCAACGGCTCGTGGCCCATGGCTTGCGGACCGAGGGGATACCCGGCGTGCTGACCCTCTGGCGTGGTCGGCTCGGCGGCGATGCCATCTACTTCGTGAAGAACCAGACGAGCCGGGCGCAGAGGCTCTGGGCGCCGCTGGCCCGCTCCGGGCGCTACGCTTGCGTGGGCAACCCGCGCACAGGGCAGTTCGCCGGGACATCGGTTCGCCCACGCCCGGGCGGCGGGTCGCTGGTGCGCCTGTCGCTGCAGCCCACCGAGATGCTGACCGTCCGCCTGAGCGCCAGGCCGCTGCCCGGCGCTCCCGCCCCGCCCGAGGCCGAGGCCGCCGAAGTGCGCCCACTCAAGCCGACCTGGCGCCTGACCTGGACCGACACTTCCGGCCGGCCGCAGGCCAGGAGCGTCACCGACCTCGCCTCCTGGACCGAGTGGCCCGACCTCGCGCTCTTCAGCGGCGCGGTCACCTACACCGCCGAGTTCGGCCTCTCCGCGGGCGAGGCGCGACAACGGTGGATCCTCGATGTGGGCGAACTCCGCGAGTCCGCCGCGGTGACCCTCAACGGGCGTCGGCTGGGCGACCTCTGGACGACGCCCTTCCAGGTCGACCTGTCGCCCTCGCTACGGGCCGGCCGCAACAGGCTGTCGCTGGCCGTGGCCAACCTGGCGCAGAACCGTGTCGTGGAACTGGTGCGCGGCGGCGGCCCGTGGCAGAAGTGGAACCTTGAGGAGAACGACTTTGAGGGCTACTGCGGCCCGTTGCGCCTGAACCGCCTGACGCCGCTCCCCTCCGGCCTGCTGGGCCCCGTGACGCTGCACCGGTTCGCGCAGGTCCGCGAGAAGTGAACAGAGGCAACCCGTGCGCCTGACACGCCGCCACCTCGTGCAAGCCGCCGCCGGCCTTGGGGCAGGCGCAAGCCTCCCCGCGCCGGCCCTCGGCACCGGTACGACCCCAGAGCCGGTACCCGCCGCGCAGGAGCTGACGGACGACCGGCATCGGTGGCGGGTCACGGTCTCGCCGTCCGAGGGCATGACCTCCCTGGGCCTCGATTCCGAGGGGAGCGGTCGCGACAGCGCCAACCTGCTGGCCGGTCCCGTGCGCCTGCTCTGGTCCGGGCAGGCTGCCGGCGCGTCGTCGTGGGCGCAGGTCTCGCCCGAAGCCTGGTGCGGTCGAACGCCGGCGGCGGCGGCGCGGCCGGGGATCGAGTGGAGCATCCTCCGCGACGGCCAGGAGCTTGTCTGGCGCTTCACTGTGGAGGCAGGCGTGCCGGGCCTGCTGACGGTGGAGGCGCCCTTCAACGCGCTGGTGGCGCCGGCGGTGGTGGTTCCTGCGCAGCTTTCCGCCGACCACGCGGGGATGCCGCCGTGGCTGCTCATCGCGCCGGACTTCGGCCATCTCCGGATCAGCGCCTCGCCCGAGGGCGCATGGACGGCCCTGATGGACGGCGTCCGCGGCGGCTCTGCTCAGAACGCGCCCACCACGGGCGTCGATCCGCGCCTCCGCGGGCAGGCCTGGCTCGAAGCCTCCAAGATCACGGACTACCGGCCAGGCGTGCTCACGTTGACGCTCCGGTGCGCCGTGCCCGGCGGCGCGGGCGGCGCCTTCGAGGTGCGCTTCCGCCCTGAGCCGATCGCCTCCCCGGCGGGGCTCGACGCGGAGACCTGGGCGAAGATACGGCGCCCCTACCTCAACCACTGGCAGCCCTGCGGCACCTGGTGCGGTCCCGAGCGCACCATGCTACTGGCCAACAACGTGCTGTCGGATCCGGCCTCAATCTCGCTCTGGAGCTACTCCGAGCCCATGCTGTTCCTGACCGAGCCGGTCCCAGGCATCGACCTGCGCGTGCTCCTGCGGCGGTCGCTGGACTACTACCTCGACGATCAGACCAGCGCCCAGGGCCACGTGAACGCCTTCGGCAAGATGTACGACCTTTACGTCAGCACCGGCGCCACTCTCCTCATCGCCGCGTGGGACTACTGGTCCCTGACCCGCGACGAGGCCTGGCTGCGCCGCCGCACCGACCGTCTGCACCTCATCGCCGACTACCTGCTGCGCCGCGACGTGGACGGCGACGGGCTGGTGGAGAGCTACGGCAGCGGCAATGCAGGGAGCCTCCGAGACCCCGACCGCGCCGACATCTGGTTCGAGATGATGAACTTCGGCCACAAGAACACGTGGACGAACTGCATCGCCTACCGCGCGTTCCTCTGCCTCGCGGAGATGCTGGAGGCCGTCGGCAACCCCGGCGGCGCCGCGCACTACCGGGCGAGCGCGGACAGGCTGCGCCAGCAGTACGTCCGCCGCTTCCTCAGCGCCAGGAACGGCTGGTTCGTCAGCTGGATCAGCATGGACGGCCGCGTCCACGACTACTGCCACACGTTCATCAACGGCATGGCCGTCGCCTACGGCATGGTCCCGCCGGATCAGGGCAGGGCCATCCTGTCGCGGGTGGCAGCCCGGTCGCGGTCGATCGGCTTCGAGCATTGGGAGCTGGGCCTCCCAGCCAACCTGCTCCCATGCCGCCGGGCCGACATGATCCTGCCGCCGCTGGGTTCGGACGGCCAGCCGGTGAAGGACCATTGGGGGCACTGGCCCAAGGGCATGACCGAGCGGAGCGGCTTCGGCCACAGGTACCCCAACGGCACGCTCCACCCGGCCCTGACGTGGCACTACCTCCTGGGCCTGCAGGTGGCGGGTCTCGACGCCGAGGCGGACCGGATCCTCTCGGTCATGGTGCGCTCCGCGCAGGAGGGGCTGTTCCAAAACGGGATCGTCAACGTCGGCTACGGCGGCGCCGAGCACTTCACTATCGACGGCATGACGTGCGGCTACGAGGGCTACCTGCCCGAAAGCTACAACTTCCTCATGGCGTGCTTCACGCGGGACGCCGGCCTGCGCGAGAAGCTGCTGCGGCCCCTGGCGGCGCGGGCATGAGGCCAACGGAAAGCGAGGACGAGGCGATGACCGAAGCGAACGCCGCACTGCCGCAGGTCTGGGTGCGGCCCGTCAACCCCGAGGAGTACCCCGGCTTCGCCGCACGGCGCGCCAGGCCCATCACCCGCGCCGACCTGGGAGACCGCTTCCACACCGTGGGGCTTCGGGGCTTTGAGTTCGACCGCCCACCTGCGCCGCCGCCGGAGAGCTTCCGCATCGTCCGGCTCAAGGAGACGCTGGACCTCTGGACGCGGAGCTACGACTTCGGCGACATCGTGTGGCCCATGTGGCCCTGCTTCTACGCCGAGAACTGGCGCGAGCTGGTCGACGAGCTGGCCGCGCGCGAGCTCTACCTGTTCGACATCTGGGCATACTGCCCCTCGGGGCTGCTGGAGAAGTACGAGTGGTCCGAGTACCAGGCCTCCGACGAACTCCATGCCGCCTTGCTGGAGAAGCTGGGGCCGCGCTTCCTTGGCTACGACAACGGCGAGCAGGACGGCCGGTACATCGGCAACTACGCCAAGCAGGTCTGCCCCGCGCCCATGACCCGCCGCCAGGGCTACGAGGCGTTCAAGCAGTACTTCGACCAGCTCGGCAACGACCTGCAGAACTATCTGGTCGCCTTGAACAGCCTCACCTACCCGCACGCCTTCGCGTCGTGGGACAACCACCGGATGATCGGCACCGAGAGCGCACAGGCCCTCCCCAGCGTGCCCATGTGGTACGCCTTCGTGCGCGGCGCGGGCAAGCAGTACGGGCTGCTCTGGTTCGGCAATGCCAGTGTCTGGAACCGGTGGGGCGCCAAGTCGCTGGCCGATCCCGACGCCGAGGACACCGACGCGCCGGGCTTCCTCACCGGCCCCACGGCCGGCACCAGCCTGAGCCTGCTCAAGCGCATGTGGTACGTCCTCGTGATGTACGGTAGCGTCCTCATGGGCTTCGAGGCGGGGCATATGCGGCACACGCACCCGGCCATCGGGACCACGGAGCCCGGCCTGCCGCAGGAGCCCACGGAGATCGGGCAGATTCAGCTCGACGGCACGCGCTGGTGCGCCGAGCACCCCGACCGCGGCGAGCTCCACACGCCCGTGGCGCTGCTCTGGGATGTCCACGCGGGCTGGGCGCCGTCCCGGCACCTCTACACGTCCGACACCTACCTGGTCTGGGGCAACATGCCCTACGAGAAGGGCGACCACCAGATCGACCTCCTCTTCCGCGAGCTCTACCCGCACTACGAGGATGCCGGCTTCTGCCACAACGAGCGCGGCTTCCTCACCGCCACGCCCTGCGGCGACAGCTTCGACGTGCTCCTCTCCGACGTGGGCGCCGACGTGCTGTCGCGCTATCCGCTGGTGGTCGTGCTGGGTGAGACGCGGCTGGAGGGGGAGGTGTCGGCCAGGCTGCGGGCCTACGTGGAGGCCGGGGGTAGCGTGGTCGCCTGGGCCGACCACCTGGGCGAGGACGCCGCCGCCCTCTTCGGCGTCTCGGTGGGCGAGGCAGCCACGTCCAACCACGCGATCATCCCTGGCCACCCGTGGACCGTGAACGAGCCGGCCTACAGCTACCGCCGCCTGGAGCCGACGGCCGGGGTCGAGGTCCTGGCCTCCACGCGGCAGGGCGCGGCGCTGGCCGTTCGGCGACGCCTGCCCGGCGGCGGCTCCTGCACGCTCTTCGCCTCGGAGTACGGCCTCAGCAACCCGTTGCCGGCGGTGGATCGCATCGTCAACGAGGTCGACCAGCCGCTCCTCTCGCCCTACGCCATGCTCGAGCACGTGAAGGCGATCCTCCTCCCGGCGCTCCGAGCCCACAACCTGGTGAGCGTGCATGGGCTCCCCATCCAGTACCTGGTGAACGTGACCGAGCGAACCGACCGCCTGGTGGTGACGCTCTGCAACAACACCCCGGAGCCGTGGAGTGGAGCCGTTCGGCCGAAGTCGGCGAAGGTCGCGTCCGGATTGAACTGGATGACCGGCGACGCGCTTCCGGCGGGCGACGCAGTGGCCGTGACGGTTCAGCCGCTCGACGTTGTGGTGGTCGAGCTTCTCCTGGATCGGCCTTGCTTCGTAGCGCGAGGCGCGGGGGCGGGGGCGGAGATCGGCGCCGATGGGTCGGGCGGACGCACAACGGGCAGTTCAGACTGAGGGACGTTTCTGTGCGGATTACGCTTAGCCGCCGCAGCTGATGCGGTGGGGTCGTGTTGAGGAGGGTCGGCAGTGAGACCAGACCGTTTCCAGTACATCCTGCGCTGCACCATAGAGCCGGGGCACCACGAAGAGGAGCGCCTCGATAGGCTCGTCGCGTTCTGCACCGACGCCACCATCGATGATGTGATGCTCTTCATCCTCGGCGAAGAGCTTAACACGGGGCATCCGACGGCGGATGAGATCGAGCCCTGGATGCAGTTCATCGCCAGGGCCAAGGCGCGCCTGGCGGAGATCGGGGTGACCACCTCAGTCAACCCCTGGGCAACGCTCCTGCACGCAGACCGAGGCCGCAGGCTCAAGCCGGGGCAGGCGTTTGATCTGATGGTCGACCCAACCGGACGGAAGTCCGACGCCGTGGCGTGCCCGCTGTGCCCCATCTGGCTCGACTACATGGCCGACTGCTACCGTCGCTATGCGCAGGTTCAGCCGTCGGCGCTCTGGGTCGAGGATGATTTCCGCCTCCACAACCACGCCCCGCTTGCCTGGGGCGGCTGCTTCTGCGAGAGGCACATGGCGGTATTCAGCCGTCTGGCAGGCACAAGTGTCGAGCGCGAGGAGTTTGTCCGAGCGGTGTTGCGCCCCGGCGCTCCCCATCCCTACCGGAGCCTGTGGCTCCAGACGGCCCGGGATGCCATGGTGGCGGCCGCCGCGCGGATCGGCGATGCGGTCCACTCCGTCTCGCCGGCGACGCGCGTAGGCCTGATGAGCTCCGATCCGTCGGTCCACTGCGCCGAGGGGCGGAGCTGGGAGGGCATCCTGCGGGCGCTTGCGGGCCCCACATCCCCGCTCCTCCGTCCCAACCTTCCAGCCTATAGCGATACGCCGCCTCAGCAGTACCTGTGGGGGCTCAGCACGGCCTCGCGCCAATGTGCCGCCTTTGTGCCGGCCGACACAGACCTGCTCCCGGAGGTGGAGAACTCGCCCTACCCCCGGTTCTCCAAATCGAACCGGTTCGTGGCCTTCCAGGTCGAGACGTCGGCCCTGCTCGGCTCTGCAGGCATCACCATGAACCTGTTCGACATGATGGGGAACGGAGTGCTGAACTCCGAGCGGTACCAGCACACGCTCGCATCCATCCGCCCGTTCGTGGACCGCCTGTACGCGCTGGGGTTGCGGACGGCTCGCGCGACCGGTGTGCAGGTGATGGTTTGCCCGAGATCGTCATGGACGCTGCAAACCCGGCACGGCCGGTCGATGGACGAGTTGTACCCGTCGGAGACGTTCTGGGCAGGCTTGCTGACGGCCTACGGTATCGCCAACGGTTTCTGCACCGACGGCAAGCCGGACCAACCCGCTATCGCCGTTTCAGGCCAGTACCTGCACAACCTTGGTCCAGAGGCCGTCGAAGCCCTCTTCGCGCGGCCCGTCGTCTTGCTCGACGGTGATGCGGCACACACGCTGCACGCAATGGGGCTCGGCCACCTCGTGGGCATCGGAGAGTTGGAGTGGATCGATCAGGGCGACGGCAGATGCTCCTATGAGCAGGTGGCGGACGGACGGCGCTACCTCGGCATCTCCGAGGGGCGCGTCTCATGCCAGAACCTGTCCGGCGATATCGCCGCGATCAGCTATGGACCGGGAGCTGAGCATCTGACACGCATGTGCGGCCCCGATGGACGTAGCGTCTGCCCCGGGGTCACACTCGTGCAGACACCATCGGGAGCGCAGGACGGCTCCCCGCATCACGTCGTGGTCTGGCCGTATGGCAGGTTCGGGGGCCGGCCGGCGGGCCAGCTGAACCCCATCAGGCAGGCTCTCCTGCAGGATTTGCTGTGGCGCATCATGGGCGCCTCCGCTCCGACGATGGTGACGGACGACCCGCACATCGGCGTCTTCACGTTTTCCACGCAGGACCGCCGTGTGATCTTGCTCGTGAACGGCTCGGGCGACGATCTGGAAGCCGTTCGCCTCCGGGGCGCCGGCATCCAGCCCGATGGCGCCTACGAGTTGAGCCGCGATGCTCCGACGCCGGTACGAGGCACACTCGTCGAAGAAGGGCCCTGCGTCGTGCTGCGGAGCGGCCTGCGCAACATGGAGACCAAGGCCCTTGTGCTCGCCTGAGATGGGCGCCGGGAGAGCGGCCAGGCTGGTTCTGTGCTTGGCAACGGCCATTGGAGGTGTCATGGTGGGTATGGAGGCATCCGGCGCGGGGCTCAACGACAGAGCGCCCGCTGCAACAAGGGCGGAGGACCGAGCTACCGCAGTCCGCCTGCTCCCGCGCGGGCGGCTCGCCGTCCCGTACGGAAGCCTCGCGGCAGGCCCGCTACGGGTGCGCCTGCTGAAGGGTACGCAGTCTCCGACACTGAGCCACTACGCGGTGGCAAGCGGCGCGTCAATTCAAAACCTGATCGCCTGCGCCAAGCGCACCGGGATCGGCGGCTCGTGGCTGGTCATGGGCGGCGCGGGCCGGGCAGCCTACGACGAGTACATGGCCACGGGTTGGCCGGTGATCGTGTCGCAGTTCGTCGTGCCCGTCAACGAACCGCGGCTGGACGGCGACCCGGCGCATGCCGAGGAGGTGCGAAGGGCCGTCGCCGCCGCTCCGGCGTACTTCTCGTACCTCATGGCCGAGTGGGAGAACTATGTCTGGGCCTGGTGGACGACGGTCGACCCCAAGCCCACGCTGGGCAAGACGGACGCGGAGCTGCGGGCCATGGACCGGCGCGGCCACTATGACGCGGTCATCGCGGCGCTGCGCGAGTGGAAGCGCCGCGCCGGGGGCCACCTGTCGCTCATGACCGGGCACGGCCTCCAGAGCCATGTGGCCGAGATCGGCCTGGACGCGGTCTGCATCGAGACGTCGGAGAACATCGCGGCCACGCAGGTGAAGCGCGCCTACTGCCGGGGCGCGGCCCGGCAGTTCGGCATCCCGTGGACCGAGTCCGTCTCCGTCTGGTTCGGGCCGTCGGTGACCGCGCCGAACCCCGAGCCGAAGACCATCGAGGCCTGGCCGGGCGTCACTATCGGCGGCGAGGCCGGCCACTCTCTGAGCCACATGGAGCGGATGTGGCACACGTCGTGGTTCGCGGGCTCCGCCGACGTGAACCAGGAGACATCGACATCGCTCCTCTTTGAGGGCCAGTGGGACATGGCGGCCTTCGCGGCCGATCCCAAGCTGTCGCGCTTCGGCGAGGCCGCCGACCGGTTCTGCCGGCGCATGCGCTCGATCAACGTCGGCGTCCCGTACACGCCGTTCGGCGTGATCGTCCGCAAGGATCATGGACGGTGGACCAACTGGAGCGATCCCTGGGGCCGCTACCCGCAGACGCTCGGCGACAAGCTGACATCCCGGTTCTTCGACCAGCTCTTCCCGGGGCAGTCCAAGGGGCCCGGCGATGAAGAGCATTACCTCTGCCCGTCCCCTTACGGCGACACGTTCGATGTTTTGGTCGCCGATGCCGACCGTAGCGCCTGGGGCGCCTACCCGGCGCTGATCGCCGTCGGCGACGTGCCGTGGACTGCTGACGACATCCGCGCGCTCACCGACCACGCCAGGCGCGGCGGGGTGGTCGTGCTGCATGAGGTGAACACGCAGGGCTGGGACCGCGAGCTGATCGGGCTCCAGCCGAACGGGTTCGGTGCGTCCGGACGCGGGGAGGTAGTCCTCAGGCACGCAGACGGCACGCCGGCCCTGATCAAGAGCAGGTTGGGCAAGGGGTGGCTGTTCGTGGTCGGAATAGGCCCCTCAGAGGACGACGCCCGTGCCGTTCCGGACGAGCTGCTGGGCGAGTTGGCTCGGCGGTTCCTTCCGTTCGAGGTGACCGGCGAGGTCCAGACGCTGATCAACCGCACCCCGGACGGGTGGCTGATGCTGCTGGTCAACAACGGCGGCATCCGCAAGAAGTTCACCCAGCGCGAGGAGATCGACCCGGCCCGCGCCGCGGCGGTCCGCATCCGCGTGTCCGGGCGCATACCGAAGTCGCAGGAGCTGCTCCACGGCGGCGCCGTGCCGGCGGAGCCTGTGCGCGGATCGCGTGCGTGGGATCTGCGGCTCAGCATCCCGCCAGGCGAGATGCGCCTGCTTCGGGTCGGCGAGTAGATGGTCGGGGCAGGCGTGGCGGCCGTCGCCGGCATCCTGCTGGGAGGTCTGGGCATGGGTACATCACAACCTGAGGCCGACTCGGTGACGCTGCAGCACGGGGGCATCCGTCTGGTGGCCGACCGCGCCGCGGCTCGCATCACTCGGCTGGGATGGGATACGGAGGGGACCGGGCGCGAGGGCGTGAACCTGCTCAAGGCGCCCGTCGAGCTACGCATGTGGAAGGCGGGCGCTCCGGTGGCGGCCTCCTCGCGCCTCGTGTCAGCCGACGGCCAGAGGGTCCGGTACGAGTTGAGCGTCGGCGAGGCCGGCCGGCTGGTCTGGGAGGTCGACGCGCGCTCCGACGGCCTGCGCATGAGCGTCGCCTGCGCGGCGGATGCCTCCCGCGCCGTCGACAAGCTGGAGCTGGCATTTCCGTTCGAGCCCACCACTGTCATGACTTCGGTGATCAGCAGCAACTGGACCGACGACGGGCGTTTCCGGCTGCCCGCCATCCTTAGCGCGCCGGACCTGGGCCAAATGCTGGTGACCTCGCCGGGTGTTCCCGGCCTGGCGGGGCGCATGGAGGGGAGCCGTCCGGGCAAGTGGCTCGTCGTGACGCTGGAGCTACCTCTGCCCGCCCAGGGCGCGCGGACCGACCTCCGGCTGGCGCCGGTGGTGCTGCCGAAGCCCGCGGGATACCGGGACGAGAATCGGTGGCGGGCTGCCCGGCGGGGTTGGTTCAACCTCGTGCAGCAGAGCTGCGGCGCGTCTGGCGGCGGGGTGGAGGTCCACGGTGTCTGGGCCAACAACTCCCTGAGCGACCCCGTCAGCAGCGTCCTCTACATGCTGGTCGATGCGACGCTGCTCGTGCCCGACCTGGCCCCCGGCGTCGGCATGGCGCCCATCCTGCGGAGGTCGGTGGACTACTGGCTCGACCGGAAGACGGCCGCGGACGGCCTGGTCGCGTACACCGCCGGCGGCACGGGCCAGAACGTTATGGACTCCAACCCCACCGTCCTGATCGGGGCGTGGGGCTACGTCAAGGCCACCGGCGACCTCGGCTGGCTCGCGAGCCGCATGGACCGGCTGCGGCTCATCTCACGGTACATGGAGCATCGCGACGTGGACGGCGACGGCCTGGTCGAGTCGAAGCAGAGCGGCAACAGCGGATCGCGCCCGCCGCGCGACCCCGACTGCGCCTGGGACTGCTACGTCAGCGGCCACAAGAACGCCTACGTCAACGCACTGGCCTACCGGGCGTGTCAGGGCATGGCTGACCTGGATCGTCGGCTGGGTCACAGTGAGGAGGCGCGGAGGTACGAGGCGCTTGCAGGCCGGATCAAGGAGGCGTTCGTGCCGGCGTTCCTCAACCCGGAGACCGGCTGGCTCGGGTTCTGGAGGAGTCGTGACGGCGTCCTGCACGACCTGCACATGGACGCCCCCACGAGCATCGCGGTCAGCTACGGACTGATCGACAAGGAGCAGGGCCGCGGGATGCTCCAGGCCTACTGGAAGGCCCTTATGGCCACCGGCTTCAGCCGCTTCGACCTGGGTGTGCCCCTGAACCTGCGGCCGGTGCCCAGGGAGGAGATGGAGCACTACACCGAGTTCCAGCGCTTCCTGAACGCGGGATGCGGCGTGAGCAACACGTCCTACCTGCTGAACGCCCTGTACGGTGTCGGCATGCGGCGCGAGGCCGACATGATCCTTGACGCGATGCTGAAGCGCCAGGACGAAGGCGCCTTCCCGAACGGCGGCGGCTTCCAGAACGGGTTCGTCGACCAGATGGGCGGCGGAGCCGAGGTCTTCGATTGGAGCGGAAAGCCGGAAGGCTACGAGGGGCACCTCGTCTACTGCTGGGCCTTCCTGCACTCGATGCTGATGCGTGAGCCTGTCATGCGGGAGATGGCGCTCGGGCCCGGCGCCCATGCCGCCGGCAAGGCGGCCCCGGTCCCCGTAGGGAGGAAGTGAAGGATATGCAGACGACACCAAGCGCGGCGGCGAACCCCGCCCTCCTCACCGGCAGCGCCGACGGCTGGCCACTTGCCGAGCTGGCCGCCATGGGCTACGGCTCCCTCGAGGTCCCCGCCTCCGCCCTGGAGGCCGGCCTTCCGTGGCATGCGGAGTCCGAGCGCCTGGGCCTCCGGGTGATCGCCGTGAACGCCATGGACGAGCTGCGCCCCTACCTCACAGGGAGCCTGTCGGACAACGTGGCTCGGCGTCGCGACGACACCGTGGCGCGGCTGACCGGCGCCATCGAGCGCATGGCCGCGCTGAGCATCCCATACCTCGTCGTGGCGCCCAGCCGCCTGGCCGAGATTTACCAGACACCCGATGAGGCCGGCGCACTGCTGACCGACAGCCTGCGCCGCCTATCGGACGCGGCCGGCGACGCCGTGACCGTGCTGCTCTGCGGCGCGCCCTTCCGGCTCTTCGGGACCGCGCAGGAGGTGGCTGAGGTGGTGGACGGCGTGGAGCGCGCCAACGTGGCCGCAGCCCTGAACCTGGGCCACGTCCTGCTGCTGGACGAGAGGCCCGCCGACGCGGCGCACGCGCTGGGCTACCGGCTCCGGTACGTGCAGGTGAACGACGCCGACGTGCGGCCCGGCGTGCCGAGGCTCGACCGCCACCTGCCGTTGGGAGCGGGGAGCCTCGACCCTGGCGAGGCGCGAGGCGTGCTGACGGGGATGGCGTGGGGGCTGAGTGTTACCGCCCCGGACGATCCCTTGGGTGCGGCGCGCGACGGCCTGGCGCGGCTCAAGGCGGGCGAGGCCGAGCCCCCATCGGGTACAGTGCATTCGTGATCCCATGAGCCCTGTCTGGATGGCATTCGGCCTGACGCTCTTTGCCGGTATCTGCACCGGCATCGGGAGCGCCATCGCCTTCGCAGCGAAGACGACCAGCCATCGGTTCCTATCCGTGGCAACCGGCGTCTCGGCGGGGGTGATGCTCTACGTCTCCTTCGTCGAGATCCTGCAGAAGGGGGCCGAAGCTCTCGTCCACTCCTACGGTGATCCCACCGGCTACTGGATCAACACCGCCTCCTTCTTCGCCGGGATCCTCCTGATCGGCCTCATCGACAACCTGATCCCGTCAGCGGCGAACCCACACGAAACCCACTCGCCCGACGAGACCGCCCCGCTCGGCGACGCCGGCGCGCCGTTACCGGACTTTTCCGTGGGCGATACCGCCAGGCGGGAGATGGCGGGCCCAGGGGCGCATGACCATCGGGTCGAGGACCGGAACCTGCTCCGTATGGGCCTCTTCACCGCGCTGGCCATCACCATCCATAACTTCCCTGAGGGACTGGCAACCTTCCTGGCCGCGCTTCAGGACCCCGGGCTCGGCGTTGCCATTGCCGTGGCGGTTGCCCTGCACAACATCCCGGAGGGCATCAGCGTGTCGGTGCCCATCTTCTACGCCACGGGTAGCCGCAAGAAGGCATTCCTATACTCGCTCGCCAGCGGCCTTGCGGAGCCGGTCGGCGCGCTCGTCGCATTCGCGGCCATCCGCCTGATGGCCGGCGGCTCAGGCGGCGTTGTACCGCCCCAGGTGATGGGCATCCTGTTCGGCGGCGTGGCCGGCATTATGGTCTACATCAGTGTGGACGAGTTGCTGCCCACGAGCAGAGCCTACGGCAAAGGGCACGACAGCCTGTTCGGGCTGGTTGCGGGCATGGCGATCATGGCCCTCAGCCTCCTGATGATGAAGTCCCTGTAGAGGCTCTGATCGGTGCGACTGCGCTCCTCCGGCGACGGGGAGGGCGTGGCCGGCCGGCACAGACGAGAGGAGTGGACCCGGTGGTGTCGCTTGTATCGCTTGCCCTACTCGCTTTGCTGCTCTGCGTTGCCCCAGCCCTGGGCGCCGTGACGTCCGGTCCGCCGCACGTGACCGAGCTGAGGGAGCGGGCGCTACTACCGGAGGACGGCCTCATCCTCGGCAACGGCGACCTCTCCGTGAGCATCTTCCAGACGACCGACCGCATCGTATGGCGCTTCGGCAAGGGCGACGTATGGGATCGGCGCATCGACCGGTCCGATGACCCTAAGCCCGCGCACATCGACGAGGTCGCCCGAGGCATCCGCGACGAGGGCTGGAAGTGCCCACCCTACGGCGGCCCGGTGGAAGCCACGCGCGGGACCAAAGACGAGAAGCGGATGAAGGAGATCTGCCAGGCCGTCCCGCCGAGCTACCGCGAGCGTCCCTACCCCTGCCCCAAGCCCGTCGGCGAACTGGCGCTCCAGATGCCCCCGGACCAGACCGGCCTCGCGATCCGGCAGCGGCTGGTGATCGAGGAGGCGCGCTGCGAGATCGAGTGCTCCTGGCGCTCCGGCGCGGCGCTGAAGGTCGACTGCTTCGTGGCGCCGAAGACCAACGTGCTTGTCGTCCGGTGGCGAATGGAGAACTGGAGCCCGCGGACGGCCACGGGCAACAGGGTTCCGCCGGTCTGGTTCTCGCTATACCGGTGGCAGGACCCGACCATCAAGGCTTACGGTGCGCGGTTTCTGGGAGAGGCGCGGCACGGGGCCTTTGCGGCGATGGTGAGCCCCAAGGCCACGCCGCTCCCTCCGCCGCGGATCGTCCAGGCCGAGGGTCGCCACTGCGTTGTCCAGCCGTTCCATGCCGATCCCACGTTCCCGCAAGGCTTCGAGTGCATGCTCACGCCGTTCGCCCCGGGCGTGGCCATCGAGGCGCCCAACACGGCGGACGGCGGCGAGGCCAGGCTGCACCTCATGCCCGCCGAGACGGCCACCTCCGGCCTGCTGGCCGTGGCGACGCCGACCACCAGCGACGAGGGCGGGGCAGCGGCTTCGGTGAAGCGCTACGCCCAGATCCTGGGCGGCGACCTGGAAGCCGCCGCAGCCAGGCTCCAGGCGGAGAACGCGACCGAGGCCAAGCGGTTCTGGGGCCGATCCAGCGTCCGGATCGCCGATCCGCTCCTCGAAGCGGCCTGGTACGAGACGCTACACGCGCGGCGCTGCACCAACACGGCAGGCAAGTTCCCGCCCGGGCTGTTCCTGCCGAGCACGGTCGAGGACTACTCGCACTGGCACGGCGACTACCATACGAACTACAACCTGCAGCAGCCCTTCTGGGGCGACTATACCGCCAACCAGATCGACGTCGGGGATGCCTACTTCGACGCCATGGCGCCGATTCTCGAGGTGGGACGCAAGATCGCGCGCGACTACTACGGCACGCGCGGGACCTTCGTCCAGCTCACAGGGTACCCCGCGAAGATGGAAGACGACCCGCTGGGGTGCGTGCCCATGGGACGCATGGCCTATATGACGGGCTGGGCCTCAAACCAGTACTGGTGGCATTACCTCTGCACGCTTGATGAGGAGTGGTTGCGCCGCGTAGGCTACCCGGTGCTGCGCGATTGCGCGCTTTTCTATACCGACTTCCTGAAGAAGGGCGAGGACGGGCGTTACCACGCCTTTCCCAGCAACCAGGGCGAGGACGGCTTCTCCGGCAATCCGGCTGACTTCACGGATCGGCCACAGGTCATGCAGATGATGCGCTACTGCCTGCGGTCCGCCATCAAGGCGTCGGAGGCGCTGAAGGCCGACCAGGATTTGCGGGCCGAGTGGCGCGACCGGCTCGCCAACTGCGCCGGCGATGACGGACAGCCCGTACCGAAGAGGACAGGGCTCGATCAAGAGCTGTATGAGGTAAGCCCTCCTGAGTTCGGCATCGGCGCGGCCTACCCCCGCAAGCCCGATGCGCCGGGCAGGAAGCCGTGGCCGGCGCAGGAGGACCAGACCACCTGGTACTTCGGGCAGTACCCGTGGGGTGTCATGGGCAGGCTTCGCGCCGGCGAGTTCAGCCCGGCGCTCGATCTGCCGGTGTTCCGCGCCATGCTGGAGCGCTGGCGCCGCCCCAATGGCCTCTTCAGCGCCATGAGCATCGCCAACTACGGCCATTCGGGCGCGTGGACCGAGTCGCTGGGGGTACTCGCCCCGCTTCAGGAGATGATGCTCCAGAGCTGGGACGGCGCGCTACGGGTTTTCCCTGCCTGGCCGGACGGCCTCGACGCCGGTTTCGAGACGCTGCGCGCCGAGGGCGCGTTCCTCGTCTCGGCCGCATGGTCGAAGGGCGCCGTCCGCACGCTGACCGTCACCAGCGAGAAGGGTGCGACCTGCAGGCTCTATCCCCCGTGGCCCAAGGGGGTGCGCGTCCTTGACGCCGCGGGTCGCCCGGTTGCCACGAAGGATGCCGGCCACGGGCGCGTGAGCTTCGCCACAAAGCCGGGCGCCAAGTACACAGTGCAGGCGCCTTGAGAGGGACTAGGCGGACCGGAGGCAACACCATGCGAGTGAAGGGTTGGTGGATGGCGGCGGCGGCCGGCTTGGTGGCCGGCGCCGCCTGGGCGCAGGGAGGAGCCAGGATGAGCGTTGCAGGACTGAACGACGATCCCAAGCCCGGCCCGGCCGGGACGCTGCCGTACGAGATGGCCGAGCGAACCGAGCCGCACAAGCCGATCTTCGACCTGCAGGACCTGAGCGGCTGGCGGGTGGAGGGCGCGGGCGTCGAAGTGCAGCTCTACCGCACCCGCGAGCAGCGGCTCTGGCTCCCGTATGCCGCCAAGGTGGTCTACCGCACCGCGCCGGGGGCGGCTTCGCCGGGCTTCGTGCTGCGGCCCGAGCAGCCCATCCCGCTCCCCGAGCCGTGGGATTGCCTGGAGTTCTGGGGCTGGGGCAACGGCAACGTCTCGGCCATCGTGGAGGGGGCCGACGGGGTCCGCGTCGAGGTCGGCATGGGCCGCACCGACGCCCAGTACTGGTTCCTGCACCACGCCAAGGTGGGCCGGCCCATCGCCCGCCCGGCGCGGCTGGTGGGCTTGCGGTACCACGACACGCGCGCCGACGGCGGGGCCACCATCTACGTGGGCCCCGGCTACGCGTTCAAGGAGGAGCTGCCCGCGCTCACCTTCGCGGCATGGCCCAAGAAGCTGCCCTTCCCCACGCGCCCCGAGACCATCTTGCCGCTCCAGAAGGCGGTCGGGTTCACGAACACGGCGGCGCGCAAGGGCAACGTCTTCGCCTTCACCTACCGCGGCCCGGACTGCACCCTCGGCTACGAGTACCGCCCCACCGACGGCGGACTGGGCGACATTGTCCTGCTGCACGACGGCCAGGCCGTGCGGCCCATGGCGGGCGGCGGCCTCCACCTGGTGATCCCCGGAGGCGAGGCGGGTCCGACGAACGCCGGCGTCCGCCGCGAGTTGGTCGGCGCCAGGCTGGCCGACGGCGTGGTGACGGCGCGGTGGCGCCTCACGTCGGGCGCCGTGACCGCCAACCTGACGCTGAAGCTCCGCATGCGCGCCAAGTCGCTCATCATGGACATGGAGGCGCCCGAGCCCGTGGTGGGCCGTGTCTCGCTCGGCGCGGCCGAGGGGCTGACCGCTCCGCGGCTCTTCCCGGTGCCCTACCTCACGTATGGCGGCAACGACCCGCGCATCCTGCTCGCAGGCAGGCTCTTCCACTTCAGCCAGTTCGACTGGTACCGGTCCGACGCCTCCGTGCTGTACGGCGCGGCGTCGGTGGAGGGCGGGCGCGCGGCGTTCAACGGCGGCGCCGAGTACATCCCGAAGACCGACGGCAAGCGCAACCCACTGCGCGAGCGGCTCTTCCTCAACGTCTCGCCGGACGTACAGGAGGTGCTGCCCAGCATCCCCAACCCGCCGTCCGCTATGAAGGTTAAGATGGCCGACCGTCTCTGGCGCGTGAAGCATGGTGAGGACTATGCCGTGGAGGTGGCCGAGGCCCGGCGCTTCGCCGCCTACGGCATGGACAAGGTGGCCTGCCGCTACCACGAGGAGCAGTGGCGCGACGGCGACGAGAGCTTCACCTTCCGCGAACACGCCGCGCCGGGCCGAGGAGGCGACGCGGCGCTGGCCGCAGAGGTGGCCGCCATCAAGTCCTGCGGCTGGCTGGTGGGGCTATACACCAACTTCACCGACTTCGCCACCGTCAACGCCAACTGGAGCCCCGACCGCGTGAGCCGCGATCCCGACGGCAACTACTACAGCTCCTGGTGGCGCTGCTACGCTCCCAAGCCCATGTACGCCGTGGAGGCCGCCCGCAAGTACGCACCCATCATCGCCAAGCGCTTCGGGGCCGACCACAGCTACTGCGACGTCCACACGGCGGTGTCGCCCTTCTCGCGCGTCGACTACGACGCCCGCGTGCCCGGCGCAGGCATGTTCCGCCGCACCTTCGAGTGCTTCGGCCGCGTGCTCTACGAGCAGAAGTTCGCCTGCAACGGTCCCGTCTACTCCGAGGGCAACAACCACTGGTGGTACGCGGGCCTGGTGGACGGCAACTACGGCCAGCTCGGCAGCACCGCGTCGTGGCGCGACCCGCTCTTCGTCGACTTCGACCTGCTCCACATGCACCCGCTCTCCATGGATGCCGGGATGGGCGAGATCGGCATGTTCTACCGCGGCCCCTTACCCGACCTTGCCCTGGAGCGCTTCCGAGCCGTGACCCTGGCCTACGGGCACATCGGTTACCTCGACTACCAGACCTTCAGTTCCACCTGGAAGGAGCTCATCAAGACCTATTACCTGC
>CAISJD010000029.1 GCA_903885605.1 uncultured Chthonomonas sp.
GAGGCCGACGCCACGGCGACACGGCTCCGCGAGCAGATCGGCTTCGCCACGATGCCGACGCCCCGACGCCTGGCGGCCGATATCATCGCCCTGCGCCCAAGCCCGTACTGCGAATCAGTGACACTGAACCGCGGCTCCTCGGACGGCATCCGGAACGGCATGGTCGTCTGCGCGCCACAGGGGGTCCTCGGACGGGTGTTCGAGGTGGCGCCCGGCACCTGCGGCGTGCTCTTGCTGACCGACACACGCTGCGCCATTGGCTCCGTCATCCAGCGAGCCGACTCACGCGTGACGGGCGTGTGCCGGGGCACGGGCGCAAAGTCGCTCAGCATGGTCTACGTGGACCACGAGGCCGATGTGCGTGTGGGCGACGCGGTGGTCTCGTCTGGCATGGGCGAGGCGCTGGGTATCTTCCCCAAAGGCCTCCCGATCGGCCGCGTCACGCGCGTGGGCGATGACATGAGCGGTGCGGCGAAGGTGATCGATGTGGCTCCCGCAGCCGCCTACGATCGCATCGAGGAAGCGTACATCCTGCTGTGAAGCGCCGCAGCACACGCTTCTGGGCCGCGGCGGCCGTCGTGGGCGGCTTCATCATCGACATGGCGTACGGCCATACCCTCAGCGTCGGGCCGCTCCGGGCCGACATCGGCTTCGTCTGCCTGATGGTGGCCGGTCTCTTCGTCGGCGCCGGCACTGGCGCCGTGTTGGGGCTCGTCCTGGGCATCCTGCAGGCATCCTACGGCTCTGTGTACGCAGGTAGCGTCATGGTCAGCCGGACCACTGCCGGTTGGGGCGTAGGCGTGCTGGAGGAGCACCTCTTCCGGGACAACGCCTACGTCGCAGTAGGCTTGACCTTCGCGGGCACCCTCTTCTGTGAGCTCACCTTCTTCGCCTGCGCTCCGCAGTCCGATATCCGGGCGTTTGCCACCGACGCCTTCTGGACGGCCTGCGGAAACGGGCTCCTGGCTCTACCGGTCTATCTGGCGCTACGCCGGCCCATGGCGCGGAACACGGACGAGGTCGATTACTCAAGGTAGTGGATCCTGTCGCGGTACCGCGTCAGCAGCTCCGCGTTGTGCTCGTCGCCGCCGTCGAGGTTCGCGCTCATGTAGACGGGCGGCGTCACGCCCTGCGCCAGCAGCTTCGCCACCACCTCCGCCACCAGCGCGTTCACCAGGGCGCACCCGGTCACGCTTGAGAGCGGCCCGACACGCTGACTGAGCCCGGGCAACTCGACGGCCGCATCGCCGTAGGGCGCCCCGTTGTCCAGGACGAGCGTACAGAGCTCGGGCATCTTGCATCCCGAGGGGTGGCGGCTGGTGACGCCGGAGCTGTACGCTAGCGACGTAATACCGATGACGCTGACGCCCTTCTCACGCGCGGCCAGAGCCATATCGATGGCCACGGCGTTGCGCCCCGACGTCGAGGCAAGCAGGAGCACGTCGCCCTCACGGGCCGAGACCGAGCCGAAGAGGGCCCTGCCCAGCCCGACGACGCGCTCCAACTGCGACGTGAGGGGCATGGGGCGCACGAGGATGTTCATGCCGTGCGGGTAGACGGGGTTCACGAGCATGAGGCCGCCGGTGCGGTAGACCAGCTCCTCGGTCAGCATGAACGAGTGGCTTGCGCCGAACGACCAGATGGCGCCGCCGCCCACGATGCACTCCACGAGCAGGCCGGCGGCGGCCTCGATGGCTTCGGACTGGGCGGACACGCGGTCCAATGCGGCATGGGCCTCGGCAAAGTAGGCGGCGGCTCCCATAGTCAGTACCCTCGCTCCTGGTAGCGCGCGCGGGCAGTCTGGTAGTAGTCCATGCCGCCGGGCCGGTTGACGCTCATGTAGACCGTGGGCGCGTCGCCGTCGGCCGCCATGGCCTCGATCACGCGCTCCCAGATGAGCCAGCCGCCGATGTCCATGGAGACGCCGGAGACGGGCAGCACGTCGATGTCGACGCCGGTGATGCTGCAAGCCGCATCTCCCAACGGCGCGCCGTTGTCGATCACGACATCAGCCACATCGCGCAGCTTCTTGCCGGACGGATGGAGCGACTCCACCTGCTCGGTGTAGACCAACGACGTGAAGGCGACCACCTTGATGCCGCACGCGCGGGCGGCCTCGGACATCTCGATGGGCCGCACGTTGCGTCCCGACACGGAGCCCACAAGAAGCACGTCGCCGGCGCGCATGGAGCTGGTACGCACCGCAAGCCTGATGGCCTCGATCTCGCGATCGACAGCCTCGCCGGCCGGCCGGCCGGCGAGGCATTCGGGCACCGTGTCGCTGACGCTGAACGAGAACGAGAAGGACTGCACGGCCGCGAGCCCCCCGGCGCGGTTCAGGAAGTCGCCCTGTGTACCGTGGCCGATCTCGGCGCAGAAGACGGCGCCCCGGTTGCGCAGGGCGCTGATCACCAGGCCGGCGGCAGCATCGATGGAAGCTCCCTGCGTCTCCTCATAGTGCTCCAGAATACGCCGGACGGCGTCCGCATAACGGTACTTGCTCACGTTGTCCCCTCCTCGTTGCGTATGGCGTCGGCCGGAACCTGCTCCAGCAGGCGCTCCCTCAGGTTTGCGTCTACGCCGGGCACGCCGGCAGCCCCCGCCAGCAGCACTCCCAGAGCCGCCGGCCTGCGCAGGCGAACAGGGCGCAGGTTGGGCGCGAAGCCGGCAACCGATGCGCAGAGGGCTGACCAGTAGAGGTCCGAGCCGACGGCCACGCTGCCGGTACCCACCATGGCCAGGGCGCGGTCTCCCACCCCGGCGCGGTCCGTCACGTCACGCACGGACTCGGCCATATCCCCGGCCGCGGCACGAAGGATGCCCATCGCCACGCGGTCGCCTGCGGTGGCATGCTCATCGACCAGGCGCGCGAGCGAGGCGATCTCGGCGCGGTCGCGGCACATCAGCATGTACGGGACCATCTCGAAGGGGCCGTCCTCATCACTCAGGAAGCGGGCCAGCGACCTCGGCACGGCGCCGGCCAGCGACGTGGCGTGGCGCTCGTGCCACGACGCCTGCCCGACCGCACGGACGGCCAGCAGGCCGATCTGGAAGGCGCTACCGTGATCGCCAAGCAACGGCCCCAGCGCGTCCAGCGTTACCGACGTTCCCTCGGGTGTGCTCGCGTGGCATAGGGCGCCGGTGCCCGCCAGGACCACGACGCCCCATCGCTCGCCTGCGAGCGCCAGCGCGGCGGCTTCCTCGGTCACCCACGAGGCCGAAAGCTGCGTGCCTCGACACGCCGCAAGGGCGTCGGCCGGTAGTGCGCTGCGCCCGATGACGTGGATGCCCGCGCCCGCCGGCGCCGTAGCCAGGGCGCGGCGTACGGCCTCGGTGACGCTCCGCTCGGACCGGCCGCTGCCGCCGGCCCCCCGACCGCTGTGCGGATCGCCTACGTCGCACCGCCCGCGGCCCAGCACCCGCCCGTCCAGCGAGGCGAGCAGGGCGTCACTCTTGGTGCCGCCGCTGTCCACGGCCAACAGGCAGGCTTGCATGGCCGGCGGGTGATCCTAGAAGCCCGAGTGCTCGGTACGCGCGATGATCTCGTCCTGCAGAGCCGGGGAGAGGTCGCAGAAGTAGTCGCTGTACCCGGCCACCCGCACGATGAGGTCGCGATGCTCCTTCGGGTTGGCCCGCGCGGCCAGTAACGTGGCGCGATCGACCACGTTGAACTGGATGTGGTGGCCGTCCATCCGGAAGTAGGAGCGCACCAGCGATGAGAGGCTCTCCAGGCCCTGCTCGCCCTCCAGCACCGAGGGGGAGAACTTCAGATTGAGCAGCGTGCCTCCGGTGCGAACATGGTCCATCTTGGCGGCGGACCGGATCACGGCCGTGGGGCCATTGCGGTCGGCGCCCTGCACGGGCGAAATCCCTTCCGAAAGCGGCTTGCCCGCGCGGCGCCCGTCCGGCGAGGCGCCCGTGACCGAGCCGAAGTAGATGTGGCACGTGGTCGGCAGCATGTTGATGCGGTAGTGCCCGCCGCGCGTGTTGGGCCTGCCGTTCACCGCGCCGTAGTAGAGCTCGAACACGCGCCGCATGATAGCGTCCGCAGCGTCGTCGTCGTTACCATAGCGGGGGGTGCGGGCCGCAAGCACGTCGCCCAGGCCCTCGCACCCGTCGAAGTCGGAGCTGAGCGCCCGCATCAGGTCGGCCATGCTGACCGTACGACGCTCGTAGACATGGCTCTGGATAGCCGAGAGGCTATCCGTCACCGAGCCGATGCCCACGCCCTGGAGGTAGCTGCTGTTGTAGCGCGCCCCGCCGGCATGGTAGTCGATGCCGCGGGCGAGGCAATCGTCGATGAGCAGCGAGAGGAATGGGGCCGGCATCCGCGTGGCGTAGAGCCGCTCGATGGCGTTGCTTCCGCGGAGCTTGACCTCCACGAAGTGGCGGACCTGAACCTCAAAGGCGGCCATCAGATCGTCGAACGTAGCGAAGCCCTCGGCGGCCCCTGTGGCGGGTCCGAGGCGAACGCCCGTGCGGGGGTCGACGCCGTCGTTCAGCGTCACCTCGAGTACCTTCGGCAGGTTGAAGTAGCCCACCAGGATGTAGGCTTCCTTGCCGAACGCGCCGGTCTCGACGCAGCCGCTGGCGCCGCCGCACCGGGCGTCCTCCACGGACTTGCCCTGCCGAAGCATTTCCTCGACAATCGTGTCGGCGTTGAAGACGGACGGCTGGCCCCAGCCCTGCCGGATCACACGGCCGGCGCGCTTCAGGAACCGTTCCGGGCTCTTGCGGCTTAGCTGGATGTTGCTGCTGGGCTGCAGCAGGTGCATCTCGTCGATGACATCGAGCAGCATGTACGTCACGGGGTTCACGCCGTCAGATCCGTCCGGGCGCAGGCCTCCGATGTTGATGTTGCAGAAATCCGTGTAGGTCCCGCTCTCTGCGGCGGTCACGCCCACCTTGGGCGGCGCGGGCTGGTTGTTGAACTTCACCCAGAAGCACTGGAGCAGTTCGCGCGCGGCCTCGTCCGTGAGGCTCGCGTCGGCCATGCCTGCCTCATAGAAGGGCAGCAGGTGCTGGTCCAGCCGCCCCGGACAGAACGAGTCCCACGTGTTCAGCTCGATGATGACGCCCAGGTGGCAGAACCAGTAGGCCTGTAGGGCCTCGTGGAAGGTGCGCGGGGCATGGGCGGGCGCACGGTCACAGACCTCGGCGATCGCGAGCAACTCCGCTCGACGGGCGGCATCGGCGGCCTTCGAGGCCAGCGAACGGGCCAGATCGGCATGTCGCCCGGCAAAGGCGACGATCGCCCGGGCGCAGATCGCCATGGCCGCCAGCTGCTCACGCTTGTCGTAGGCTGAGGGATCGTTCACCAGGTCCAGCGCGGCGGCATTGGCCTCGGCCCTGGCGGCGAATTCGAGCATGCCGACGCGGTAGA
>CAISJD010000030.1 GCA_903885605.1 uncultured Chthonomonas sp.
ACCACAACTGAGGGAGAACCGCATGTTACACACGCTGCTACAGCAGTCGCTCCGCGCGTTTGCGCGCCCTCTGGCCCTCCTGGCCTGCACCGCCGCGGCAGCCGTCGCGGTCGCGTCACCGGCCGCGCCCGCCCGGCGCGTCGCCACGCCTAACCTGCCGCTCACCTTCGAGAAGAACACCGGCCACTATCCCAGGGAGGTGCAGTTCGTCGCCCGCTCCGGCGCCGGCACGCTCTTCCTCACCCGGCGCGAGGCCGTCCTGGCCCTGCGCAAGGGCGAGAAGGCCGCGGCGCTCCGCCTGAAGCTCCAGGGCTCCAACACGAAGGCGGTCGCCTCGGGCCTGGACAGGCAGCCGGGCATCGTCAACTACTTCATCGGCAACGACCCGAAGCAGTGGCGCGCCAACGTCCCCACCTACTCCCGCGTGAAGCTCACCGGCGTCTACCCGGGCGTCGACCTCGTCTACTACGGCGCGGGCCAGTCGCGGACGCTGGAGTATGACTTCGTCGTGCGGCCCGGCGCCGACCCGTCGCGCATCCGGATGTCCGTCTCCGGCGCGAAGTCGCTCCGCACCGCGGGCGGCCGCCTGGTCGCCTCCACCTCCTGCGGCGACGTGACGCTGAACCGCCCCTACGCCTACCAGACGATCAACGGCAAGCGCACCCAGGTCGCCTGCTCGTTCACGCTGGAGCGCAACACCGTCGCGTTCCAGGTGGCCCGCTACGACACGAGCCGCCCGCTCGTGGTGGACCCGACGCTGGAGTACAGCACGTTCCTTGGCGGCGAAAGCTGGGATTACGGCAACTACATTGACGTGGACGCGACCGGTCACGCCTACGTCGTGGGTTCGACGCTCTCGAGCAACTTCCCCACCACCAGCGGCGCCTATAGCCGGTCGTCCAGCGGTTCGTACGAGGCCTATGTCACGAAGATGAGCGCCGACGGCACGGCCCTGGTCTACAGCACGTTCATTGGCGGAACCGGCAACGACTACGGCGACGGGATCGCTGTTGACGCCGCCGGCGCGGCGTATCTCGCGGGCTCGTCGTTGTCGACCGACTACCCGACGACCGCCGGCGCCTACTCGCGGACACTCAAAGGCGGCCAGGATTGCATCATCACCAAGCTCAGCGCTGACGGATCGGCGCTGGAGTACAGCACGTACATGGGCGGCGCCGGCGACGACATCGTGTGGAGTATCGCCGTGGACGGCACCGGCGCGGCGTACGGCGCCGGTGTCACCTACTCCGCTGACTTCCCGACCACCGCGGGAGCCTTCGGTCGATCGCAGGGCGGCGGCAGTGACGTATTCCTGACCAAGCTGACCGCCGACGGCTCCGCCCTGGCCTTCAGCACCTACCTTGGCGGCAGCGGCAACGACACGGCCTACAAACTCGCCGTTGACGGCGCCGGCGCGGCCTATGTCGCCGGACTCACCTACTCGGCAGACTTCCCGACCACGGCCGGAGCCTACGACACGTCGGCAGGCGGGTCCGGCGACACCTTCGTCACGAAGGTTGCCCCCGACGGCGCGACGCTGGCATACAGCACCTTCCTGGGAGGCAGCGGCGTCGACGGAGCAAACTGCGTCGTCGTTGACGCCGCCGGGGCCGCCTACGTCACCGGTGTCACCTACTCGGCGGATTTCCCAACCACCGAGGGAGCCTTCGACCGATCACTGAGCGGCGACAGGGACGTATACGTGACCAAGCTGACCGCCGACGGCGCCGGCCTTGTCTTCAGCACCTACCTTGGCGGCTCCAGCAGCGAGTCCGGCTACAACGTGGCAGTGAGCAACGGGGGTGCGGTCACGGTCTCAGGCTACACCCGGTCCTCTGACTTCCCGACCACCGCCGATGCCTTGAGCAGGACGATCAGCGCACTCGAGGATGTCTTCGTCGTGAGGCTCGGTAGCTCCGGCGCCGCAATGACCTACGGCACCTTCCTGGGCGGGGGGAGTTCGGACTATGTGTACGGCATGGACCTCGACAGCACGGGGGCAATCTACCTGACCGGCGTGACTGGGTCTCCCAACTTCCCCACCACGGTCGGAGCCTTCAAGAGGACGCACGGCGGCGTCGCCGACGCCTTCGTCAGCAAGATCGCCATAGTCACCATACAGCCCACGACCCTCACCGTGAGCGCTGCCTCCGGCGCTCCGGGCGCCTCCCTCTCGCTGACGGCCAAGCTGGCCGACGGCGGCGGCGCGGGCGTCTCGGGCAAGTCCATCACGTTCGCTCTGGACGGCAGCGGCATCGGCTCCGCTACCACCGCCGCAACCGGCATCGCCACGCTGGCCTACACCGTCACCGACGCCCTGTCGGCCGGCGCGCACACGCTGGGCGGCTCCTTCGCGGGGGACGCGGCCTACGGCGCCGGCTCGGGATCGAACACGCTGACCGTGACGCAGGCCACGACCGGCCTCAGCACGGTGGACCGCTCCGGCCTCGTCACCACCGTCGTGGCGCTCAAGGCCTACCTCAAGCGCACCACCGACAACGCATGGCTCTCCGGTAAGCCGGTCGCGTTCACGATCGCGGGCACCGGCGTGGGCTCGGCCGACACCGACGCCTCCGGCCAGGCCCTGCTCAACTACACCATCGCCACGGCGGCGGGGACCCACGCCATCGGCGCCTCATTCGCAGGAGATACGCTCTACAAGGCGTCGTCGGCCTCGGCCACCCTCACCGCCACGACCACCAACACCAAGGTCTACGTGGTGGACCGCACGGCCAAGGTGAAGACCTACACCGTCCTCAAGTCCTACCTATACACACCCGCCAACGCGATCATCCCAGGCAAGCCGATGGTGATCAAGCTGGACGGGACCGGGCTCGCTTCCGGCAACACCAACAGCTCCGGCTACCTGCAGGTCGGCTACACCGTGGCCGAGGGCGCGGGAGCCGGCATTCGGACCATCCGGGGCGAGTTCGCCGGCGACGGCGGCTACATGGCCTCGGCCAACACCGGCAAGCTCACCGTCACAGCCGGGGACCTCTACATCTGGCCCTACATCCGCAGCGCCAAGCGGGGGACCAACCACCTGCTCAAGGCCTACGTGCGGAGCCTGCCGGACTACGTGATCCAGCCCGGCAAGTCGATCACGTTCAAGGTGGGCGGCTCGGCCATCGACACCGTGGCGGTAGCCGCCGACGGCTGGGCCTCGGCCACATGGGCCATCCCCGCCGGCGAGGCTACGGGAGCGCATACCGCCGCCGCCGAGTTCGCCGGCGACGCGTGGTACAAGGCCGTGACGGCTACGACCAGCTTCAACGTCGTGCCGTAGACGGTCGGGCTCGGGGCCGCTGCAGCGTAGGGCGGCCCCGAAGCCCCAAGGGAGTCCCGATGGTTATGTGACCCCGGCTGACCTGAGCGTTACCCCCCGCAACGGGGTTCGCCAAACCACAACTGAGGGAGAACCGCATGTTACACACGCTGCTACAGCAGTCGCTCCGCGCGTTTGCGCGCCCTCTGGCCCTCCTGGCCTGCACCGCCGCGGCAGCCGTCGCGGTCGCGTCACCGGCCGCGCCCGCCCGGCGCGT
>CAISJD010000031.1 GCA_903885605.1 uncultured Chthonomonas sp.
GACTGGGACCACGCGGACATGCGCTACAACACCATCCGCTGGGTCACGTCGCAGTCCGACGCCTACGCCGTGGCGCTCTTCCGCCCGAACCCGATCACCGGCGAGATCCTGAACGCCGGCATCACCGTTGACGGCAACATGGCGCGCGTCACCAAGCTGGAGAAGAAGGCATTCGTCGACCCCGCATCATGGCTTCAGGAGGCCGGCGATAGCGTCGACCAGTGCCACGATGCCCGCAACTGCCGCTTCGCCCAGTACGCCGCCAAGCAGGCCTGGCTCGGCTTCACGGCGGCCCAACTGGCGCTGCCCGCGGGCGTGGCGCCCAACGAGAAGGCCTATGTTGCCGCGTTCCTGAGGAGCACGGTCTGCCATGAGATGGGCCACATCCTGGGCCTGCGCCACAACTTTGCGGGCAGTACCGCCTACAGCCTCGAGCAACTGAAGAACGCCGCGTTCGTCAAGAAGAACGGCGTCACGTCGTCGGTCATGGACTACACGCCGTTCAACCTCGCCGCCCTCAAGCAGCGCGGCGTGGATTACTTCTCCACCACGGTCGGTAAGTACGACCAGTGGGCCGTGAAGTACGGCTACATGCCCGTCGCACAGCCCACCACCGAGAGCGAGGCCCCGGTTCTACGCTCCCTGGCCGCGCACGGCTCCGAACCGGGCCTTGCCTTCCAGAGCGACGAGATCGCCGACCAGTCCGATCCCATGGTGGTTCGCTTCGATCTGGGCTCCGATCCCCTGGCCTACGCCTCCCGTGGCCTCTCGCTGGCGCGCTACCTGATGCTGAACCTCAACAAGCGCCTCCCCGAGAAGGGCCAGCCATACTGGACCTACACGAGGGGCATGATGCAGGCCCTGGGCTCGTACAGCCAGAACGCAACCATCGCGTCGCGATACATCGGCGGCGTCCGCCAGAACCGGAGCCACCGCGGCGACCCGGGCGAGCGTCCGGCGGTGGCGCCCGTGCCCGCAACAGACCAGCGGAAGGCGCTGGCCCTCCTCACCCAGTACGTCTTCGACCAGGGCGCCCTGACCGTGCCGAAGGCCTTCCTGGCCAAGATGGGCACAGACCCCTACCCTGACATGCTGGCCTCCATCACCGGCGGCGGGCCCTCGGAACTGAACGTGCGCGATACGCTCGCGTCGCTGCGCACGGGCATCCTTCGCCGGTTGCTCAGCGCCGCCGTCCTGCGGCGGGTCGCCAATAACGAGTTCCGCGCCGCCACGCCGGCCGACGCCTTCACCATGGCCGAGCTGTTCCAGAAGCTGGACGGCTCCATCTGGTCGGAGCTCTCCACCAGCAGGCCGTCCGACCCGATGCGGCGCCAACTCCAGCGCGCCCACGTCGATGCGCTGGTGGCCATGGTCGTCAGCCCGGCAACCGGCCTGCCGGATGACGCACGTATGCTGGCGTGGGACCACCTCCGCGCGCTCAAGACGCGCCTCACCGCAGCCCAGCGGAAGCCGAGCGCCGACACCTACACCCGCGCCCACCTATCGGAGACGCTGGCCAAGGTGAACCGGGCGCTGGATGCGCGCCTGACCATCTCCGGTCCGGCGCCCGCCACCCCGAGCCTCATGCAGATGCTCATGGGCGGCTCGCAGCCCGGCGCCCAGGCGCCGTAGCCTCTACCGGCGGGCACGGCAGGCATCCTTGCCTCCGTGCCCGCCGCTCCTTCCCTGCCCCGCTGGGGTATCATCCCGGCATGGCGCCCTACGTACTCAAGCGGCTCGCGCTAGCAGTGCCGACGCTGCTGGCCGTCTCGTTCGTCACCTTCTTCCTCGGCTATCTGGCGCCGGGCAGCCCCATCGACCTGCTCGTAGGGCAGCACGCCGACCCGGCGATCCGCCGCCGGCTTGAGCACGAGTACGGCCTGGACCGACCTGCCATGGTGCAGTACGCGGACTTCCTCTGGGGAGCAGTCCGAGGCGACCTGGGCCATTCCTTCGCCAACGGCGGGCGCTCCGTCACGGACCTCATCGCCCAGCAGTTCCCGACCACGGCCTTCCTCGCCCTGCTGGCGATCTGCACGGCCGCCCTGCTGGGCCTGCCCGCCGGCGTGCTGGCCGCGCTGCAGCACAACCGCCTGCCCGACCGGGCCGTGATGACGCAGGTGCTGGTGCTCGTCTCCCTGCCGCCCTTCGTGCTGGCCCCCATCCTGATGCTCTGCTTCTCGCTCTGGCTCGGTTGGCTACCCACCTCCGGCTGGGAGGGCCCCGCCTACTGGGTGCTGCCGACGGTTGTGCTGGCGGCCAGGCCGGGAGCCCTGCTGGCCCGCCAGATGCGCTCCTCTATGCTGGAGGTGCTGAGGCAGGACTACATCCGTACCGCTTCGGCCAAGGGCCTCACGGGCACACAGGTGATCATGCGGCACGCCCTGAAGAACGCCCTGCTGCCCGTGCTGACGGTGCTGGGCAACAGCTTCGGGTACCTGCTGACAGGCTCCTTCATCGTCGAGACGCTCTTCTCGATCCCCGGCATCGGCTACGAGTCGGTCCACTCCATCCTGGCGCGCGACTATCCGGTGATCCAGGGCGTAGCGCTGCTGGTGGCGTCGGTGTTCGTGGCGGTGAACCTGCTGGTGGACCTGCTCTACGTGGCCGTTGACCCCCGCGTGCGGCACGAGGCAGCCCGTTGAGCGACATCGCCGCCCGCCCGATGCCCGGCGCCGGCGCGCGCCTCCTCCGCAACCCCGTGGCGGTGGCGGCGATCACCGTGCTGGCGCTCCTCATACTGGCCGCCGCCATCGGCCCCGCCGTTAGCCCCTTCAGCTACGATACAGAGGACCGTGCGGCCATCCTCGCGCCGGCAGGACCCCATCACGCGCTGGGCACGGACAACCACGGCCAGGACACGCTGACGCGCCTCCTGCACGGCGCCCGGGTTTCACTGTCGGTGGGTCTGGTGGTGGAAGCCATCGAGGTGCTCATCGGCGTGGCGCTGGGCCTCCTCGCGGCATGGAAGGGCGGTCGGATCGACCTGCTTCTCATGCGCGTCACAGACGGCATGTTCGCGTTTCCTGACCTGCTCTTCGCGATCCTGCTCGTGGGCATCATGCGGCCTACGACCGCGGCGGGCAGCTTCCTCACGGTTTTTGTGGCCCTTGCGCTGGTCAACTGGCCGGGCATGGCGCGTCTCGTCCGCGGGCAGGCGCTGGCGGTGCGGAGCAAGGAGTACGTCGAGGCGGCGCGATCGCTGGGCATCCCGGACCGCCGGATCGTCATGCGCCATGTGCTGCCCAACATCGTCAGCCCCATCGTGGTGGCCGCTACGGTGGATATCGCGCAGGTGATCCTGGCCGAGGCGACACTGAGCTTCCTCGGCATCGGGCTGCAGCCGCCCTACCCGAGCTGGGGCCGCATGATCAGCGACGGCCTGCCCTACCTGCGCTCGGCCCCGCAGCTCATCATCTATCCGGCCCTGGCGCTGGGCACGGTGGTGATCAGCCTCAACTTCCTGGGCGACGCCCTGCGCGACGCGTTGGACCCACGCATGCGGGGCTGAGAGGGCCGGCGTCAGCCCTCGTGGCGGCGTCCGTAGGCGCGCTGGGCCTCCATGCGAGCCATCTCTTCCATGGCCGCCAGCCAGTCCGCGTCCTGCGTGGAACGTACCACGGCGCTACAGGCCTCCTCGGGCGTGTCGCAGAGGATCATCAGGTCAAGGTCATTGGCGCTCACCAGTCCGCGATCCAGCAGCGTGCCCCGCATCCAATCCAACAGCCCCTTCCAGTGCGCCCTGTCATAGAGCACCACCGGGAAGTTGCGGATCTTGCCGGTCTGGATCAGCGTCAGCGACTCGAAGAGCTCGTCCATGGTGCCGAACCCGCCCGGGAAGATGATGAAGCCCAGGGCGTACTTCACGAACATCGTCTTTCGCACGAAGAAGTAGCGGAAGGTGACCTGCGTGTCGGCGTAGGGGTTGGCGTGCTGCTCGAACGGGAGCTGGATGTTGAGCCCGATCGATCGAGCACCGGCGTCGTCGGCGCCCCGGTTGCCGGCCTCCATGACCCCCGGCCCGCCGCCGGTGATGATGCTGAAGCCGGCCTGCCCCAGTAGCCTGGCCGTCTCCTGCGCCGCCGCATACGTGGGGTTGTCGGGCTTCACGCGGGCGCTGCCGAAGAGGGTCACCGCGCGGTTCACGCGGGCCAGCGCGTCGAACCCCTCCACGAACTCGCTGGAGATGCGCCAGACGCGCCACGGGTCCTGCAGCGTGAAATCCTCCGGCTGCTGGCATGGGCTGGCAAGGAGGTGCTCATCCTCGCACCAGTGGCGAGGCATGCCGGGCTCAGGCGGACAGGGGCGGGCTCGATGGTTCTGGAACATACTCACTCTCCCGGGCGGCTGACGCTACCAGCGCAGGACGACCTTCACGGCGCCCTGAGTTCGGCCCCGCACCAGCGCCATCGCGTCGGCGTGCTGGTCGGCGCGGAACCGGTGGGTGACCAGCCTCTCCAAGGGCAGTTCGCCGGCGGCCACGATCCTTGCAGCTTCGGACCATGCGCCGGAGCCCGTGTTCGAGCCCACCAGCCTCACCTCGCGGTGAAGCAGGCGGTTCCACGCGAACGAGGCCGACGCGCCGCCGTAGTCACCCATCACCAGTACGCTCCCGCCGAGGGCCACCGTCGCAACGGCCCGGTCGGCCGCGCCGGCGGAGCCCGACGCCTCCACCACCAGTTCCGGGATGCCGAAGCCTGCGTCGGCCAGCTGCGCATCGACCTCAACCGGATCGCCGCGGTAGCTCAAGGCCAGGTCGACGCCCAGTTCCCGCGCCAGCGCCAGTCTGGAGGGCCGACCGCCCAGGAGGGCCACGCGAAGCCCCGGCGTCCGGCGCAACAGGAGCAGGCTGATGAGCCCGATGGGCCCGTCGCCCACGATCAGAACCGGGCCGTGCGCCGGCTCGACCTTGCGCAGGCCGCGCAGGCAGACCGCAAGCGGCTCGGCAAGCGTCGCGGAGCAGGGGTCGAGCCCATCCGGCAGCCGGTGGAGGTTCGCCGCCTCGGTGACGAAGTGGGACGCATAGCCGCCCGGATGCTCGAAGCCGATCTCGCCGCCGTCCGCAAGCACGTTGTCGCCCACGCAGGTCACTCCGCGCAGCGACGGATCGACGCCTGCCCCGACCTCGGCCACCTGCCCGCACCATTCGTGGCCGGGGATGGCCGGGAAGCCCGTGCGCTGCCAGCCGGCGATCATGTGCAGGTCGGTGGCGCAGATGCCCACGGCAAGCGTACGGATCAGCGCCTCGCCCGGCCCCGGCGTCGGCATCGGCGCTTCGAGCAGTTCGAGAGCGCCCGGGCCCGTGTTTACCAGCGCCGGCATGGTCGTGGCGTGACCCATCGACTGCCCCCTACTCCACCGTGATCCGCACGCCCGCACCGGACACGGGGAGCACCCAGTGGCGCGCCGTAAGCCCTGCCTCGGCGAACGCCGCGACCATGGCCAGGCCGATGGCATCGTGCCCAATCCGGGAGAAGGCCACCAGGCCGGGCCCCGCACCGGCCAGGCAGACCGCGATGGCCCCCTCTGCGTAGGCCGCGGCCCGCGCCGCCTCGGCGCCAGGAATGCTGGGCAGGCGGTAGCGCTCGTGCAACCGATCGTGCAAGGCGTCGGCGAGCAGGTCGTCGTCGCGATTGCGAAGCGCCTCGATGACCAGCATGGCGTGGCCGATGTTGAAGACGGCGTCGGAGTGCGGGATCGTCTTCGGCAGGGCCGCCCGCGCCTGGCTGGTCAGGTACCGGTAGCGCGGCACGCAGGCCACCACCCGGGTGGGCGGCATTGGGATGGCCCGGCTCCGGTACTCGGCGCCGCGGGTGTAGACCACCTGCAGGCCGCCCAGGACGGCAGGGGTCACGTTATCGCCATGGCCCTCCAGCTCCACGGCCTCCGACAGCACATGCTCCAGATCGATCTCATGGGCGCGTGCGGGCCGCCCGGCGTCGGATGAGAGACGCACGGCCTCGGCCAGCACCAGACCCGCCACGATCGCCGTGGAGCTTGAGCCGAGGCCGCTGGCGGACGGCACGCCGTTTCGGCAGGCGAGCCGCACGGCAGGCGGCGCATCGATCCCGTGGGCGCGAAGGGCGCCCAGCAGCGTCTCCACGGTCAGGTGCGTGCCATCGGCGGGCAGCTCGCCGGCGCCCTCACCCTCGATGGTAACGTCGAGGCAGGGCGGCCCGTCCTCAACCGTCAACTCGAAGCGGTTCCAGAGGTCCAGCGCCATGCCCATGCTGTCGAAGCCGGGCCCCAGATTAGCAACGGTGGCGGGCGCCTCGACCACCACGCGCCGCAGGGGCCATGAGCCCGACCGACCGCCGCTACCCATTGGATGCCGCCTCCAGCAGCGGCTCCAGCCTTGGCTCCACGGCCACGCAGGGCCGCGCCGACGCCATGGCGGCATCTGGATCCTTGAGCCCGTGGCCCGTCAGCACGCAGACGACGGTCCGTCCTGTGACGCTGATGGCCCCACGGGCCACCTCGCCCGCCAGCGCGGCCAGGCCCGCAGCCGATGAGGGCTCGCAGAAGACGCCCTCGAGCTGCGCCAGCATTCGATAGACGCGCAGGATGCCGGCGTCCTCGACAGCGGCCACCAGCCCCGACGATCCGTCGATGGCCGCCTGGGCCTCGGTCCAGCGAGCCGGGTTGCCGATGCGGATGGCGGTCGCGACCGTGTCGGGACGCTCCACCGGCCGGCCCAGCACCAGGGGAGCCGCCCCGGCCGCCTGTCCGCCCAGCATCCGCGGGAGTTCACCGGCCGAGACCTCCTCGCGGAAGCCCTTCCAGTAGGCGGTGATGTTGCCCGCGTTGCCGACCGGCAGGCAGAGCCAATCCGGAGGGCCGCCCAAGGCCTCGCAGATCTCGAAGGCGGCGGTCTTCTGCCCCTCGATGCGCGCGGGGTTAAGCGAGTTCACCAGCGCGATGCCTGAAGTCTCCGTGGCCTCGCGCACCAGCCTGAGGCCGTCGTCGAACGAGCCCTTCACGGCCACCACCCGCGCGCCGTAGGCCACGGCGCCGGCCAGCTTGCCCAGAGCCACCTTGCCGTCCGGCACGACCACGACGCATCGCATGCCCGCACGGGCGGCATATGCGGCGGCCGATGCGGCGGTGTTGCCCGTGCTGGCGCACATCACCACTCGGGCGCCATCGGCCGCGGCCTGCGTGATGGCGGCGGTCATGCCGCGATCCTTGAACGAGCCCGTGGGGTTCAGGCCCTCGTACTTCAGCACAAGCTCGCAACCCAGACCCAGCTCGCGGGCCAGGCGCGGGGCGGGGATCAGCGGTGTGCCGCCCTCACAGAGCGTCACGGGGGCTTCGATGCCGTCTATGGCCATGCGGTGGCCGTAGCGGGCGATGACGCCTCGTCGGCCGAGTTCAGGCATCCGTCACTCCCTTCAAGAGCGTGGCGAGGGGCTCCATGCCCACCTCAAACATGGCGAGCGCGTTTTCCACCTTCACGTCCCAGTGCAGTTCGGTGCTGGAGCCCATGAAGTACCCTACGCCGCCGGTGTCTCTGATTGCAGCACGACAGGCCTCGCGGACCTGGTCCGGCGTACCGAACACCAGCAGGTCGCTGACGTCGATCCCGCCGGTGAGGACCAGGTTCGGGTACTTCCGGCGCAGCGGGCCGGGCTCCATGCCCGCCAGGATCTCCAGGGGGTTCAGGCCGTCGATACCGGTATCCACCAGATCGTCCATCACGCTCCAGAGGTTCCCGTCGGAGTGGAAGATGCAGAGTGCGCCGCGCTCGTGCCAGGCGTCATTCAGGCGCTTCAGCCGCGGCATGAAGACGCGCCGCAGCCACGTGGGCGAGAACATGGTCGCAGTCTTGTAGGCGATGTCGTCGGCGGTCAGGACCATCGGGATCAGTTCCGCGTCTGCGATGCAGGCGACGCGGCGCAGTTCCGCCTGCGTGAGCGCCTCCAACCACTCCTCGACGAGCCCAGGCGCATCCGCCAGCAGATAGGCGAGCATCTCCTGGCCCGGCGCCGAGTACATATGCGTGAGCCCGGGCAGGCTCTCGACGATGAGCACGGCCGGGTCGCCGGACGGGTCCCCCGCCGCGAAGCGCGCCTCGCTTTCGCGGATGTGCGCGTGGAAGGCCTCCCGGTGACCGGGGCCATACGCCGCCTGCTCGGCGCGCTGGATCTCGTCCTTGATCCACGACACCAGGCCCGCCATGTCGGACCATGGGCGGCGGGTGATCCACGAAGTCCAGCGCTCCTGCCTGTAGGCGAGCCCGTTGCCCGCCTCCACGTCGCCGGGCGCCTCGGTGGGCCCGCCGGCCATGCGCGTCATGTCCAAGCACCGCCCCACCGCCAGACCGGTCAGCCGCGCGCCGTTGCCCGGGGCCGGCTTCTCACCCGACAGCCGCTCGATGATGCCGTCGTTCTGCAGGATGTCGTAGAGCGGCACGCGGTCCGTCTCCTGGAACCGCATGGTGCGCATCACCCGTTCACGCTTGGTCATCGACGCCATGGCACGCCTCCTGGTCAGGCAGATCGGCCGACACTGGCGCGCCACGCCGCCAGGCGCTCCCGCAGGGCCGCGACCCGCTGCGGCTCGGCAGAAGCCAGGTTGCTGCGCTCGCCGGGATCGGCCTCCAGGTCCGCCAGATGCACGGCGTCTGCCTGCCCGTGGGTGAAGTCCAGCTTGCCGTCCAGCACCAGCTTCCACCGCCCCTCGCGCACGGCTGTCTGGCCGTTGTAGGCCCAGCAGAGGCACTCGTGGGGAGAGGGCGCGCCGTCGCGGGCCACGCCCAGAATGGAGCGGCCGTCTATGCCGGGAGCGCCATCGATGCCGGCCATCTCGAGCAGCGTCGGGAGGACATCCATCATGGCGCAGGCCTGCGATCGGACCACGCCCGCAGGGAGCCGCCCCGGCGCGCAGAGGATCGCGGGTTCGCGGATGCCTCCCTCAAAGAGGCTGGCCTTGTGCCCACGGAACCGGCCCGCCGAGCCGCCGTAGTAGGGGTCTTGCGTGCCGTCGAGCCAGTTGCGGCTCTCGGTGGAGGGGCCGTTGTCGGCCGAGAAGAAGATCACCGTGTCCTTCAGCCGTCCTGAAGCCTTGAGCGCCGCCATGATGCGCCCGACGCCGTCGTCCACGGCCGAGACCATGGCTGCCATGATGCGCTTGTCCTTGGGCAGGCCCTTGTAGCGGTCGAGGTACTTGCGCGGCGCGTGCATCGGGTAGTGCGGCGCGTTGTAGGCCACGTAGGTGAAGGAGGGGGTATCGGCCTGGCGCGATCGGATGTAGTCGACTGCCTTGTCTGTGATCAGCTCGGTCAGGTACTGGCCGTTGCTCCAGACCTCGGTCTCGTTGTGCCACAGGTCGTGGAGTGGGTTGCCGCCTCCCCAGTAGAAGATGTGCGAGTAGTAGTCCACGCAGCCGGCCATGAAGCCGTAGAACTCGTCGAAGCCATGGGCATTCGGGCGGCACTCCGGCGTGAGGCCCAGGTGCCACTTGCCGAAGAGGGCTGTGGAGTAGCCGTGGGGCTTGAGTAGCGTGGCCAGAGTATGCTGCTCTGGCGCCAGTCCCGCGCTCCCGCGACCGCCGCCGAGGATGTTCGTCACTCCCGTGCGCTCGGGGTAGCAGCCTGTGAGAAGCGAAGCGCGCGACGGCGAGCAGACCGGCGAGTTGGAGTACCAATCCGTGAAGCGCACACCCGAGGCAGCCAACCGGTCCAGATGGGGCGTCCGGATGGTCTCGGACCCGAAACAGCCCAGGTCGCCGTACCCCAGGTCGTCGCAGTAGATGACGACGATGTCGGGCCTGCGGCTCGTCTCACGCGGTGCGGCTTCAAGCATCTCGGATCCTCCCATCAGGGCTGCCGCGGCGGCGGCGCCCACGAAGGCGCGGCGGGTACACTGCGCCCGCAGGTCGCTCCGGCCGTCCATGGCGACTGCCTCCCGAACGATAGGGTTACACATCAGTGGTGATCGATCATGCCGTCTAGCGCCCGGGTCCTGGCGGTTCGGCTGGGCCGGCGATCAGCAAGCGCCGCGCTCTTCACCGATCAAGCGATCATGCTCCCGCACACGCTCGTCCGACGCGTCCACGCCTGCGACCGAACCGGCGCGGCCATCGACGCACGGGCGGTGCAGGACGCCGCCATGGGTTGCATCGCCGCCGCACTCGGGTCGGCGCGGGGGCCGACGGGTTCGGTCGCCGCGGCGGGCGTCTGTCTGCATCGGTCGCAGCAGACCTACGGCACCGACACGGAAGTCTACCACGCCCCGCTGGAGGCGCTCGCCCGCGCGCTGCCGGAACTTGCCCGTGACGGGCGGCCTGCCTTGGCCGATGCCGTGTGGGCCCCGCCGACCTCCGACAGCGCCGCAGCCGCCATAGGCGCCGGCTGCATCGACGCCTCGCGCATGTCGCTGCACCTGGGCGCCGGCTGCTCGGCCCGTGTCGTCTCTCCTGCCGACGCGTCAGTGGACATGCAGGGCCTCTGGCAGGAGCCTATCAGCGGCGGGTCGGCCGTCTACGGCGCGGGTCCGGCGCCGGCCGGCGACTGGGTTGAATGGCTGGCGCGGACGCTGAACCTGCCCGCCGATGCCGAAGAGCTCCTCGCAGCCCGAACGCCGGATTGCCACGGGCTCTCGGTCCTGCCCTGGGACCGCGTGGACGCCACGGGCGCGGGCGCCATCGACGGCCTTCGGCCCGGCGCCTCGGGGCTGGACATTCTGCAGGCCGGTATGGAGGCCGTCGCGATCTCCCTGTCAGGCCTGCGCGAGCGGCTGGCCGCCCGGTTCCCGGCCGCCACTGAGGTGGTAGCTTCGGGTAGCGAGATCGACCGCAGCATGCTCTGGGCCAACCTGCTGGCCGACACCCTCGGCGCTCCGCTGTCGCTGGCGGAGGAGCCGTCGGCTCCCGAGCGCGGCGCGGCGATCCTCGCCATGGTGGCCGCGGGCATGCTGCCGCACATCGCCGCGGCGCCTGCGCCCCTGGGCCCACTGGTGCGCCACGATCCGGGCCGCCATCGCCTCCTGATGGGCGCCGTCGAGCGCCGGGAGGCGTTCCTGCGTCGCCTGCGGACAGAGCCCGCCGTGCAAGCCGTCCAGTATAATCAGGGCCACTGAAACGCCGAGCGCCGGAGGCGCGGCAGATGGGGGTACACGCATGGGCAAACCGACCTTTGGGCTTACGGGCCTCGCGGTCATGGGGCAGAACCTCGCCCGGAATGTGGCGCGGAAGGGCATTCCAATCGCGGTGCACAACCGCACGGTGGAGACCACGCACCGGTTCGTGGAGGAGTTCGGCCACGAGGGCGTGTTTGTGGCCTGCGACGACCTGGCAGCGCTGGCGGCGGCGGTCCAGGCGCCTCGGTCCATCATGATGATGGTGAAGGCAGGCGCGGCGGTCGACGGTGTCATCGAGGGCATCAGGCCCTACCTGAGCAAGGGCGACCTGCTGATCGACGGCGGCAACTCCTTCTTCGAGGACACCGAGCGACGGGCCAAGGCGCTGGCCGCCGAGGGCATCCTTTACATCGGCACGGGGGTATCGGGGGGCGAGGAGGGCGCACTCAACGGTCCGGCCATCATGCCCGGAGGGCAGAGGGAAGCCTACGAGCGCGTGGCTCCCATCCTCACGCGCATATCGGCCCAGGTCGACGGCGAGCCCTGCTGCACCTACATCGGCGAGGGCGGCGCCGGCCACTACGTGAAGATGGTGCATAACGGCATCGAGTACGCCGATATGCAGCTGATCTCCGAGGCGTATGACTTGATGAAGTCGGCGCTGGGCCTCAGCAACGAGGAGATCGGCGCGGCCTTCACGCAGTGGAACGAGGGTGACCTCGACTCCTACTTGATCGAGATCACGGCGCAGATCTTCCGCACTCGCGATACGCTCACCGACGGCTGGCTGGTGGACGCCGTGCTCGACCGCGCGGGCCAGAAGGGCACCGGGAAGTGGACCTCGGACTCCGCGTTGGAACTGGGATCGCCCGTCACCGCCATCACCGAGGCGGTCTTCGCGCGGTACCTCTCCGCCATGAAGGACGACCGCACGCGGGCTTCCGCCATCCTGCCGGGCCCTTCCGGAAAGTGGCAGGGCGACAAGCGGACCCTCGTGGCCGCGATCCGCGACGCGCTCTACGCTTCCAAGGTGGTGGCCTACGCGCAGGGGTTCGACCTGCTGAAGATGGCCGATGCGCGGTACGGCTGGAACCTGAAGCCGGCGGAGATCGCCACGCTCTGGCGCGGCGGCTGCATCATCCGCGCACGGTTCCTGAACCGCATCCGAGACGCCTACCTGGAGACGCCGGATCTGCAGAACCTGCTGATGGCCCCCTATTTCACGGACGCCGTGGGCCGGGCACAGGAGAACTGGCGGCTCGTGGTGACCCAGGCGGTGCAGGCAGGCACACCCATTCCGGCCTTCGCGTCGGCGCTGGCCTACTACGATGGGTACCGCCGGCAACGGCTGCCGGCGAACCTCATCCAGGCGCAACGCGACCTGTTCGGCGCGCACACCTACGAGCGCGTCGATCGCGCGGGCACCTACCACTCGCAGTGGGGATAGCCGGCTGACGCAAGCAGACGCCCCGACGCGCGGCCAACTCGGGCCATCTCGTCGGGGCGTTGCCGTATGGGACGGCTGGGCTACCTCTGGATTCTGGCCGAGCCGCCGGCGGCGAAGGACTTGACCTGAGCCAACGTCGCCATCGTGGTGTCGCCGGGGAACGACGTGAGGAGGGCGCCGTGGGCCCAGCCCAGCGCAACGGCCTCGGCGGGGACGGCACCCGACAGCAGGCCATAGAAGAGGCCCGACGCGAAACCGTCGCCGCCGCCCACACGGTCGTACACATCCAGCTCGCACGTGGGCGCCACATGGACCTCGCCTTCGATCCAGGCCACGGCGCCCCAGACGTGGCGGTTCGTCGAGCGGACATCGCGCAGGGTCGTCGCCACCACCTTCACGTTCGGGTGTCGAGCCAGGACGCTGTCGATCATTGCGATGAAGGCGCTGGGGTCCAGCTTCGAGGTCGCCGCGACGTCGGGCCCGGGCACGCCGAGGCCCTTCTGCAGGTCCTCCTCGTTCCCCACCAGCACATCCACATTGGCCACGATCCGCTTCAGTGTCTCCTGCGCCGTAGACAATCCGCCTGCCACGCGCCAGAGCTTCTCGCGAAAGTTCAGATCGAAGGAGACGACAGCGCCCGCAGCCCTCGCCGCCTGCATACCCTCGATGATCAGCTCGGCCGTCGTGGGCGAGAGCGCGGCGAAGATACCGCCCGAGTGGAACCAGCGCACCCCGCCGGAGAAGACGGCATTCCAGTCGAAGTCGCCGGGCTTGAGCCGCGCGGCGGCCTCATTGCATCGGTTGTAGAAGACCACCGGCGCCCGCACGCCGCACCCGCGGTCGCTGTAGACCGTGGCCATGTTGGGGCCGGTGACGCCGTCGTGCTCGAAGCGGCGGTAGTGCGGCCGGACGCCCATGGCGCGCACACGCTCGGCGATGAGGTCGCCGATCGGGTAATCGACCATCGCCGAGACGACGCCAGTCCTCAGCCCAAAGCAGTCGGCCAGGTTCGCCGCCACGTTGAACTCACCGCCACTGACGTGAATCCGGCACTCCGATGCCTTGCGGAACGGGATAACGCCGGTGTCCAGCCGATGGACGAGCGCTCCCAGCGAGACGAGATCCAGCGAACCGCTTGCCGGAACCGTGAGGCCTTCTGCCATGGTGAAGCTCCTTCCCTTACCGGGTCACGACCTCAGCCCTGCGCCAGGGCCTTCATGTCGAGGTAGACGCGGTCCGCCATGTTGGTATCCATGCGCACGCCGCCATTGGGAGTGTAGAACGTGTAGAACGCCGCAAGGTCACGCGCCGGCAGGGCCTCCAGCAGGTTGAGCAGGACGACGGAGTCCTCGGGAGCGCCGGTCGGCTTGATGCCGGCCAGTCTGCCTGCGCGCACACCCAGCAGCAGCGAAAGGACGCAGCCATCGGTGTCGCCCGCAGAGGCGTCGCGGCCGGCCCGGGCGCTCACCTGGACGCTCTGGCCACCCTCATCAGCCACGTTAACCGTCTCAGGCGTCATGCCCAGCCGATCCATGAGGGTCCGCGCCTGATCCTCTGCCTGCTTGCCCACCTTCTCCGAACCACCGTGGCGCACCGGGATCAGGACGTAGGAGTCCAGGATATCCGATGGATCAATCTGCTTCACCAGCCGGTGGAGCGCCGTGACGCGGCCTGTGATGGTTCCCACTTCCGCACCGTCGAGGATGGTATCCAGCTTGTGCGCGTAGGCTGCGCCCCGGCGGAGGCGGAATCCGACGTTCACCAGCGAGCAGCGGCCGGCCCACCAGTGCGACGCCGTGTAGGCGGCAACGCCCAGGACCACGACGCCGGCGATGATGCCGAGCAACGTCAGCAGCCCCTGGCTCGAACCGCGCGGGCCGCCGACGCCGAACGGGATGAAGATCGGCATGGGCCGGTAACCGCCTCCGTAGGTAGGGCGGCTGCTCCCTCCCCACGAGCTGCGCCCCGAGCTGCCGCCACCCCACGAGCTGCGACCCGAGCTACCGCCACCCCATGAACTCCGGCCCGAGAACCCGCCGCCGAACGATGAGCGGCCGCCGCCGAAGGAGGACCTGCCGCCGCCGAACCCGCCTCCCATCCGCGGCGCCGCCGTGGCCAGCACCAGGCAGACCAGAGCCGCCAGAACGGCGGAAGACCGGAGATATCGCTGCATCATCACGCTCCTAGAGGCCGGTCGGGTGATCAATGAAGAGCGTTTTCAGCCCCAGCCGCTCCTCCACATGTGCCTGCAACGCCCGCACACCAAGGCTCTCGGTGGCGTAATGCCCGGCATATACGATGCTGACGCCGCGCTCCTCGGCAACAAAAAACGTGTCGTGTGAGCCTTCGCCCGTGAGGAGCAAGTCTGCGCCCTCATCGGCGGCCTCGCCCACCAGCCGTCCCGCGCCGCCGCTGACAATCGCCACCCGCCGCAGTTGCTCAGGGCCGCAGTCCAACACCGTCGGCTCAACACCCAGAGCCTCGCGTACGCGTCGTACAAACGCATCGCGCAACACCAGTGCATCGCCCTGCAGGCCCACGGCGCTGCCCGACACAAACCCGAAGGGCGTGGTGTTCGTTACGCCGAGCACGCGGGCAAGGCAGGCGTTGTTCCCCACCTCCGGGTGTGCGTCCAGCGGAAGGTGGCACGAGTAGAGCGCCACATCGCCTCGGAACAGCGCAGAGAGGCGCCGGTAGAGCGTGCCGGTGATCGGTGCGGTGGCGCCCCAGAAGAGCCCGTGATGCACCACCAGCGCGTCGGCCCCTTGCGCGACGGCCTGGTCGATGGTGAACCGGCAGGCGTCCACCGCAAAGGCGACCGTGGCGATCGGTCGGGCGCATTCGACCTGCAGGCCGTTATGCGCACCGGGGTAGTCCTGGAACGACCCAATACCCAGGTACTCGTCCAGGTACCCCGCAAACTCGAACGCCAGCATCTCAGCCCTCCGCCCAAGTGGTCCCACGAGCGCGGTGGACCGTGCCCCTGGCCCTTATGTTATACTCCTCCGTAGCCTATGACACTACATCGGAGGAGGATCAGCCCCCATGCCTGATACTGAAGAGACCGGCTTCACCTTCGTGGACAAGCGCGGCGGAGCCGACAGCCCGGACGCCCTGCCACAGACGCCCGAGATGGACACGGAGCTCGATGACAGCGACCAGGCGCCTGAGCAGGACGACGAGTCGATGCCGCCGCACCCAAAGCTGGGCGCGCGGGACCGGATGCTCATGTGCCTGGACATCCTGGGCCAGGGAGCCTGGATCGCGCTGGGCCTCCATGCGGACCCGGCGACCAACGAGGTCACCGAGAACCTGGCGGAGGCCAAGGCGATGATCGATAGCCTCGCCGCGGTGGCTACCGCGGTGGAGCCGCTGGTGGACGGGCCGCTGAAGCGCGAGATCCGCAACCTGGTGACCGACCTTCGAGCCAACTACGTGCGGCGAGCCGCCCAGTGACGGATGCCGGCCCGCTACTTCGGCGTGAGCTGGTGGTCGCCACAGGGAACCCCGGCAAGTGCGCGGAGATGGAGCAGATACTGCAGGGCTGCGGCATCCGCATCATGACGATGGCGCACTTCTCCGACCAGCCCTTCGAGCCCGAGGAGACCGGCAGCACATACATGGCCAACGCGGAGATCAAGGCGCTGGCCGCATGCAGGATCACGGATCGCGTCTGCGTTGCCGACGACGCGGGCCTGGAGATCGACGCGCTTGACGGAGCGCCCGGCGTCTACTCGCGCCGCTTCCTGGGCGAGGAAACCCCGTTCCCGGCCAAGATGGCGCGAATCCTCGAGATGCTGCGCGATGTGCCAGACGAGCGGCGGGGATGCCGGTTCCGTGCCGCTGTGGCCATCGCCACGCCGGATGGCCGCCTGATCGGCTGCCACGGGGTCTGTGAGGGGCGTATCGCACACGAGCAGCGCGGCGCATTCGGGTTTGGGTACGACCCCATCTTCTTCGTGCCGGAGTTGGGCAAGCATATGGCGGAGCTGAGGCCCGAGGTGAAGCACGGCATCAGCCACCGCGGTCAGGCGCTGGCTTGCGCACGCAGGGCCCTGGCTGACCTGTTCGGGTCAGTAGCGCCGGCCCCCTGACAGCACCGCTCCGGTGCAGCCGCCGGCAGCACGAGCCCTGACGGCAAATCGACCGGCCCCATGACAGGGGCCGGCCGATTTGCTGGATCAGGCGCTGGGCCGTAGGACTACAGCGTCGTGAATGTCCCGTAGCCAGTGGAGCTGTTGTAGCCCGCGTCGCCGGCGAACTTGAACTGGATCGTCGAGTTGCCAGTTGTCCAAGCGCCGGGAACCGTGAAGGTCTTGGTGGCCACGCCGCTTGCGTTGGTCACGGCGGTGCCGATGGTCACGCTGTTCACGACAAACGTGATGGTTTTCGAAGCCAGGGGCACAGTGCCGGTGGATTTGTAGAGCGTCCCGGTAACCGTCGCAGATGCAGTGCGCACGCCTGACGCATTGGGCACAACCGACTTGGTGTTGAGGGCCGCCGTGACGTTCAGTGTGCCGTTACCCGACGATGGCGAATAGAGCGCATCGCCGGCGAACTGGGCCGTGATCACATGCGAACCCACCGACAAGGGCGTAATCGTCCAGTTCAGAAGTGCAACGCCCGACGCGTTGGTGGCCGAGGAGGTGCCTATGCCGGTACCGTCCACCTTGAAGGTCAGGGTCTTGCCTGCGACCGGTGCGGCCGCCACCGTCTTCAGGTAGGCAAGGTGGGTGATCGTGTCACCAACGCCGCCGGTAACCGAGTTCACTACGACGGTCGTGGCGGTCGTGAAGTTAATCGCTGTAGCGATGGCATCCCAGTTGCCTGCGTAGGTGGGCTGGACTACACCGGCCGTCACATCGTAGTTGGCCGACGAGCTGCCACCGACAAAGACCACGATCGAGCCACTGCTCGTGATGGATGCTGCCAGATCCTGACCCGTGCCGCCGAGGTAGGTGCTGAACTGCAGGGACTTGACATCAGCCCCAAGGGCTGAGAGGAAGACATCGTTGCCCCCGGCATTCGCGGCCTGGAAGGCGCCGGCGGTCACCGGATAGTCGACGGAGATCGTGTTGCCCACCACCACGGGAGCGCCGTTAACCAACGCTACTCCGTAGGCGACATCGTAGCCGGCGCCGCCAAGGTAGGTTGAGCCGTTGATTGCCGAGCCGGCCGCGTTGGTCCGGAACAGGAAGCCGTTGTAACCGGCAGGAGCCGTGGTGATCGGCGAGCCGACGGTAACCGGGAAGTTCACGGAAGTCGTGAACCCTGCAACGAAGATCGCGCCGGTGGCGTCCGCCGCGAGACCCATCGCATAGTCGTTGCCTGCTCCGCCGGTGCGACCGGCGTAGATCAGCGTGTTGCCAGCGCCATTGATCTTGCCGGCAAAGGCATCGACGCCGCCCTTGACCGACGAACCAAACGAGTTGGCCGTGGCCGGGAACCCAACCGAGTCGGTGCCGCCGGCGAAGCAGACGTTGCCGGAGGCATCGTAGGTCACCGCGGAGATTGCGTCAGTCCCGTAGCCGGCGTAGTGTGTCAGCCACGCGAAGGCGGAGCCGGCAGCATTCACCTGGCCGACAAAGGCGTCGTAGCCGCCCTGGTAGGGCTGCAGCGGCGCAACAACCGGCAGGTTGCTGGAGCCCGTCTGGCCGCCGATGGCAACCTGCCCGGCAGCGTTAACGGCCACCGAGTTGACGATGTCCAGACCGGAGCCGCCGACATAGGTCGAATAGACGGGGTTGCCGAGGGAATCGATCTTCAGCACGAACCCATCAATACCGCCGCCGGAACTCACCTGTGCGGCGCCCGGCGAAACGGGGAAGTTGCTCGACGAAGTCGCGCCGCCGACGTACAGGTTGCCGGCTGCGTCCGTAGCCGCACCGAACGCCACATCGTCGGCCGAGCCACCGATGAGAACCGAGTCGAGGACCGCAGTGCCGGTCGAGTTCAACACGGTGACAAAGGCGTCGGACGATCCAGACAGCGGGCCAATCCCCGGGTAGTTCGCGGACCAGGTCTGCCCGACGACCGCGACAGCGCCTGCGGCGTTAACGGCTACGCCCCAAGCGTCGTCCTCATCGGCAGAGCCGCCAAGGTAGGTGGAGAAGCTCAGGATCGGGTCGATCACGAGCGTGCGGCCGGTGTCGTACCGTGCGACCTTGAAGGAGACGCGAGCGACGCCGTCGGCCTTGCGCGCTACCTGATATGAAGCGGCGACCCCGACCTTGCGGCCATTGACCACCTGGTAGGCCACCGGGCGATCCCAGCGGACGGTCCCGGCGTCGGATGTGAGCAGAAGGCTACCGTCGCGTACAGAGACGCTGTCGGCTCCGGCGAACTCCATGGCGATCCGGCCCGCATCGGCGCCGGGCTTCACCACGAAGTCATGCTCGACGGAGTTGCCCTTGCCGTAGTAGGCGACATCGATGCCGGGGTAGACGCCCTGGAACCCGACCGCGCCGTACGTCGGCGCGGACAGCGAACCGGACGCCCGAACATAGCGAGTGGAGAACATCGACTTGCCCATCGGTACGGCCCGGGCAGCACGGTCGGCGCCGGCGAGGTCCATCCGTACGACGGAGGTCTTACCGCCGGAGAACAGATCGCCGCCGGCCAGGCGCGAGGCCAGGCGCTGCTCGGGCGTGCGACCTGCCCGCAGGGACAGGGTCATCTGGTTCGGCTTGAGGAATAGGCCGTACTGAGCGCCGCGCCCAATGTAGCGCACACCGGCAGCCGATTGACCCACGTTGGCCTCAAAGCGCACAGATGCCGCGGCCTTGGCCACACGGGCCGCATCAGCAGTCGGCAAGCCACCACCGGCGAGCGCTGCTGGGGCCGCGCAGGCAAGCCCCAAACCGGCGATCGATAGCAAACAACGTCCAGGAAGATTCATCGCCCTTCACCCTCCAGCGGCCGTGCCGTCTCCCCATTGCCGGGGCCGGCTGCCGCCCGTGAACCATCGTGCCGGCTCGTTCGCCGACCCAATGCCATTCTACCTTGCGTACACACCATCAAGGCGCGTCTGCTCCAAGAGCATACGAAGTCATAACCCCTCAGACGCAGGAGGCGCGCCCAGTGTTCCCGCTCGGCCGCCTCAAAGGAGCCTAAAGCCCTACACGTGCGGCTACAGGCACCAATGGGCCGGGCCGGCGGCCGTGTCAGTTGGCAACAAGCTGGGCCGTGCCGTAGGACCCTGAGTAGGCTGGGTCGGCTCCTGATGCATACTCGAGCCGCAAGGTGTGCTTGGTTCCGCCTGCCCACGCGCTCGGTATCGCGAAGGCAGCAAGGCACCGGCCGTCGAGGGCTGAAGTGCAGACAGACACATGGGCGCCATCGACCGACCATGTGACCGCCTTGCCGCCGAGAGGCGGCAAGGACCCGTCAGGCATGATCTGATAGAGGTAACCCGCAAGGGTCAGCGTCGTGCCGGCCGCGGCACTCCTGGCGGCGACCCAACAGTAGGTCGGCGCCTGCGCCAAGACGGTCATGGAAGCAGAGGCCGAGGCCGCGCCATAGGTCACGTCTCCGCCGAACTCGCCGACAACCGACCTCGGGCCGGCCGGTGTCCCTGCAGGTATGAACCAGCGGACCACCGCCAGGCCGTCCGCGCCGGTGGTGGCGGAGCCGACGGCTGTGCCGGCAATCCTGACGGTGACGGCCAGGCCGGCGACGGCCGCCATATCGGACTTGCGCCGTAGCCTGGATGAGAGCGCCACAGTCTGTATGACCGCGCCGGACTGGGCTGAGAGTGAGTAGACAACATCGGCCAAACCCAGTGAGAGGATCGCCGAGGCTGACGCGGGCGCATCGATCGCCGAGCCGGCGAAGGCCGCGCCGATCGAATGCGCGCCCCCGGTCATGGTGGTGGGAGGCGTGTAGGCCAACTCGCCTGAACCGGTAGCGCTCGTCACTACCGCGCCCAGCGCAGACCCGTCCACCGAGAGGGCTACCGTGGCGCCGGCCAGCGCTACGCCAGAGGCCGAACGGCACAGAATCGCCCGCAGCACAACGGGCTGCCCGGTTCGAGCGGCTACGTTCGGCACCGTCAACGTGGTAGCGAAGCGCAGAACCGATATGACGCTCGATGCCACGCTGGCCTGGTAGGCGGCGGCGGCGGCGAACTCGGCCGATGTGGCCAGTGAGCCGACGGCGGCGCTTGAGGGGATGGTGTACGCAAGAACAGCGTGGCCCGTCGAGTTCGTAAGCGCGCCCCCGACGGATGTGCCGTCCACCCCGAATGCCACAGCCATTCCCGGCAATGCGTGGGAGTCGGACGAAAGCACAAGCTGCGCATCCAGGCTCACTGTTGCGCCCGGCTCACCCGACCTCGCCTGCATCGACAGGCTGGTCGGCGCCTGCCCCAGCACCGTAAGTGCAGACGATGCAGTCCGACCCCCGAGCCACGCATCGCCGGCGAATGCGGCCGTTACAGCATGAGCGCCGGCAGGGATATCCTGCGGCAGCGTCACAGGGAGGGTCGCCGTGCCTGTCTCATCGGTCGGCTCAGAGCCCAGGCCCGTGGCGTCCAGTTTGAACGTGATGGGCTTGCCGGGCTGACCGGCAAGCGTAATCCCGTGGCGGAGCAGCGCGGTCAGGTTAACCCGCTGCCCTGGGGTCGCGGTCACCGCCGCAACAGACAGCAACGAGTCGGCGACCGCCACGGTAAGCGAGCCAGTTCCATCGGAGGGACTGTACGCCGCATCTCCCGCAAAGGAGACCGAGACCGTGTGCGCTCCGACCGCGACCGCCGACGGCACCGTCCATCGCACGCCGCCCGCTCCGGTGGAGTCCGTGGTTCCGACGCCGAGGGCGGAGCCGTCGAGCGACACCGCCACAGTGCGGCCGCGTAGCGCCGTGCCGTCGGCCGCCGCGGTCAGCACACCCGAGAGGCTGATTGTCTGGCCGTACTGGGCACTTCGAGATCCTACGGTGACCGCCGTGGCGAGGCCGCCGATAGACACCGAACCCGAACCAGTCGATGGACCTTCATCAGCAAGCCCGGCGAAGGAGGCACCTATCGCCAGCGAGCCGGATGTAAACGCCGCCGGAAGCGTGTAGTCCACCACCGCGGTACCATCGGCATCCGTCGGCGCTTCGCCGACCTTGACGCCCACCACGCTTAAGACGACCGTCGCGGACGCCACGGGACCGCCGCCGACGCGACGCAGGAGCGCTGAGAGGCGAACGACGGACCCCGCGACAGCTGTCACATCCGGCACCGCCAGCGTCGTGTCATAGGCGGCCACGGTGAGGGTGGCCGAGCCGGTCGCCGGAAGCTGCCCCGGTCCGCCGGCAAAGGCGGCAGCCACGCTTACCGACCGACCCCGCAAGGCTTCGGCGGGCGTGTAGGCGACCTGCGCCGTGCCGGTCGCGTCCAATACAGACGTGCCGGCCGCCACGCCGTCCACCGTGAACGCAAGGGCCGAGCCCGTTAGCGGCCGACCGTCGATGGATCGAAGCGCTGTGGCTCGAAGTGTGAGGGTATGGCCGACGTAGCCCTGCGCCGCCGATACAGTCACGCTGGAGCCGCCCTTCGCCACCATAAGCGTCGCTGAACATGAGACCGGCGACCGCTGGGCGTCGCCGGCAAAGGCGGCAGTGATCGGCAGCGAGCCCTCGACCGCCTCGACCGGTATGGTGTAGGAGACTGACGCCGTTCCCGTCGCATCGGTTGTCGAGCTCCCGACGGAGGTGCCGGCGACGGCAAACGCCACCGCGAGGGCCGCCGCGGGGGCATCGCCGACCGCATACCTCAGAACCGCGCTGAGGGCTATGGACTGGGCGGGCACCCCGCCGGCCGACTGCATGCCGATGGACAACCCGGCCCTGGCGACGACAATGGTACCCACGGCGCGCGAGCCGCCAAGGTCGCCGCCACCATCAAAGCGGCATGTGAGTGGGTGCGGCCCGGCTCCGAGCGTCGTCGGTATTGTGTACGGCATGGAGGCTACGCCGGATGCCGACGTCGTAGCCGAGCCGAGGTCCTGGCCCTCCACCGCGAAATGGACGGCTTCGCCGGCGAGGGCCGCGAGGTCAGCCGAAAGCACGAGCTTGGCGGAGAGCGTCAGGTTCTGCCCCGCTGAGCCCGAAGCGTCGCCGACCGACAGCGATGTGGGCTTGGCGCCGGACGTAAACGCCTTGACACAGACGTTCGCGTGCCTGATCACCGTAGCCATATCGCGCCACGACACGCCGTCGGCGCTGACCCAGCTCTCCCCGGGATTGGCGCTGCAATGGGAGTAGCCGTAGATGTAGTACTCCACCGGAATGGGCTTCACGGTGGTCGGGGTGGTTACCTCCACCGATACGGCGAAGCGGCTACCCTCGAACACTGTGACGGGGGGTATGGATACCGTGAAGTATCCCGGCGTCACGGTTACACCGGACGCCGACGATGCCAGCTTGCCCGATGTCGGCGTGTCGCCCACATCTGTGTAGAGGCGGACCGTATAGGAGGTGTTGGGTGAGGCAGCATAGAACGCCGCCGCCGCCACCGGCTCAGTGGCCTCCGCGGTGAAGACATTGGAGTAGAACGCCGTGTTGCTTCCGGAACCGATGTAGCCTGTGTCGCCGAGAGGATCATACTGGTAGTTTCTAGAATAGTTCGACGTCGATTCAGGCTTACAGAACACTGTGACTTCATATGCAAACCCTGAGTCGTAATATGATACGTAGAAGTATCCATTATCCCCAAAGTAAGTCCCGACACTATTCTTGCAGATCCAAGCCCCCGGCCCGGCAGGCCGGCGCAGGAAGCGTGATGCGTCGAAGTTGTCGTCCCAACCCACGATCGCGACGGCGTGGTTATCGATCCGGCTGCCGGAGTAGTAGAATGCGTCGGTGGCGAAGTTCATCTGCGAATACGACCAAGTCATGGCGCAGTAGACCGGCCCGACATTCATCACGGCTTGCTTGATGGCGGCCGTATCAAGCGGCCCCGTGCGGTTCGGCAGGAACAGCACATTCTGGAGGTGCTTGCGGACGGCCAACCCGGCGGGTGATGTGCCGACCGTAGGCACGTAAGGGTCATCGGCCTCAGTGACCGGACCTGCCCAGCGTGCGAGGTAAGCCAGAACCTTGTGCTGGTTCCCACCGATGCACGGATCGCCGGCGAACCCGAAGGTGTTCTTGACGTGGTTCTCAGAGAAGTCCCACTGCTCCCCGGGAAGCAGGGCGCCCTCCAACGCGGCATAGGACGCGAACACCCAGCACGCGCCGCATGCGTCTTGCTGCCGTGCGCTGGTGGTCCGCCCGAGCGCACGGAGGTCGTACCGGACAGGCAGGGGGGCTCGCCGCAGCCCGCTCTGCAGTACCGGCACGCCGTCCGCGTGCGTGTAGTCGGCCGGCGACGGCGCTAGCGACAGGTGCGCCGACGGAAGGCGCTGGGACTCAACGAACCTGGGGTTGGGCGGAGCCAGTTCCCAGACCGGTGGAGACTGGGCGCCCGATGCAGCCTGCAATGCCGACAGGGCGACAACGGTCAGGGCGTACGCGAACGCATGCCGAAATGCTCTCTCCAAACGAATACCTCCATTGGGTATGCCGAACAAAGTCAGGGCCAAATGGTGGTTGATCGAAGAGACGCAGTGCCGTGCGCCACTGCTGCACCAGGATAGCGGTGAAGCAGGATTTCGCCAACCGGAGCCGACCACACACCTTGCCGATGTGCAGCGGTCCTCACGAGCCCTATACCGAGGCATCCCAAGCGGACAGCCATCGGCAGACCATGCATCAGGGTAGGTTGTCTCATGGGACCGGCGAGTATAGGTAGTTGGTAGCGGCACAGGGGAACGACACACCGGCGATCAAGCCGGCGCACCTTTGTGTTCGGCTCCTAGGACAGGGTCGCGGGGGTCCCAGGGCACCATTATACACCGGCGCCCGGACTTAAGCAGCATCACGGGATCTGGTCTACCGCGACTGCCCTGAGGGTCGGTAGTCCGACCCATGGAGGCCGATGGCGCCCAGGTCGATGCGAACGAAGCCCGCCGACACCTCCTCGGCCGTCGGCGGCGCGGCGTAGGCGATGCCTCCGGCACCCGCGGCGCGCAGATACGCGCCGGACCCTACGGTATGGTTCCGCTCCACGGGCGTCTCGATCCGCGTCACTTGCCCGGTGTACAGCTTATAGAGCGCCGGATAGCGCGTACGATACGGCTCGTCACGAATATCGATCGATCTTCGCGTCCTTGCCACACCCAGCGGATCCTCCATCAGATCCAGGAAGCGCCGCGGATCGGTCACAGCCCCGGTCACAAGCCTGGGGCACGCCACGA
>CAISJD010000032.1 GCA_903885605.1 uncultured Chthonomonas sp.
CGAGTGGCGCCGTGCGACGCAGTACCTGGTCCTCCTGGTGCGCCACAAGCGCACGGTGGATGAGCAGGATGCCCTGAACCAGGCGCTGGCCGACGCCATCGCCGGCGAACGGCATGAGGAGGTGAACGAGATGACCATGACAGGAGCGCAGGCGCTGCTTCAAGAGGGCCACAGGCTCGGCGTTGATCAGGGGCGGCACGAGGCCTTCAAGGCGCTACTCACGCTGCAGTTGGAGCGTCGGTTCGGCCCGCTGGACGACGCCCGGCGCGGCAAGATCGCCACGCTCACCGACGAACAGGCGAGCCTACTGGGCGTTCGGTTGCTCGACGCCCGCTCGCCGGAGGAACTGGGGCTGTAGGCGGCGCCCCGGACGACAGAGCGGCCCCGGGGCATGGCGCTCCGGGGCCGTTTGCCTTCGCGGTCGGACGGTGGATTGGGCCTCCTACACCACCTGCACCGTCCTGCCCGCCACCTGGAGCACTCGTCCCGCTGCGCCGGCCAGGTCGCGGACGAAGGACCACGCGGCGCCGGCTTCGTCTAGTTCGGCCACGGGGATGACCTTCGGGGAGCCGGCCGCGCTCCAGGTGACCCGCTGCTTGTCGGCGCTCAGGGCGTACTTGCCGCCGGGCGCCAGAGCCTCTAGAAACGTCCGCACCCGGACGATGGGCCTGCCGTCGGTGACGTGTACCGGCTCGATGGGGGCGCCTCCCGGCAGCAGCACCGTCCACTCGGGCCAGCCCGCCTCGCCGCTCATGTCGGGCGCCGCGGGCGCACGGAGCAGTTCGGCCACGCGGCCCACCACGTAGGCCTTCTCCACCAGTCGACCGGGGCACGACTTGCGCGTGGTGGGGTCATCGCGGTGGAACCGGATGCTCTCCGGCGCCGCTCCGAGCCGCTTGCACATCGCAGCCAGCGCAGCCATGGCGTTGTCCCGCACCACGGCGCCGCGCCCCGTGTGGAAGGGCTCGGCGTCGTAGTATCCGAGCATCTCCATGCCCCATGAGGTCTTGTTGAACGAGACGGCATGGACGCCACGCAGGTTCATCGGCTGGAAGACGATGATCCCGTCGTCCCGGTCGTCGATGAAGACGTGCGGGGCGCCGTGCCAGCCCATCTTCACGCCGTAGTAGTGCTGAAGGTTCAGGAGGTGCTGCTGGGTGAAGCCGTCAGGCCGCTGCGCCAGGGTGGGTGAGGCGGTATGGTGGAGGGTGACGAAACGGGGCTGGAACGCAGGTCCGAGTACGACCGTGTCGAGATACGCGCCGAACTGATCCGGGCGGAACCGCTTGCCTACGAGTTGGATGGCCACGACCTCTCTCCTCTCTCCATTGCGGGACGCTGCCATGCGGGCTGCGCTCCCGCAGAGCTATACGTTGCCGTGGCGCGGTATCCTGCACGTGTGGCCCCACGCGCCGGAAACAGCCGGAAGCCGCGGGCCAACCACCAAGGAGAGAGAACACCCGTGGCCAACCGCCATGCCGTCCTAGAGACGACCCAGGGCGTCATCCGCTTTGAGCTGGATGAAGCAAACTCGCCCATCACCACCGCCAACTTCATCGGCCTAGCCGAGAAGGGCTTCTACAACGGCCTCACGTTCCACCGCTACGTGGCCGGTTTCGTGATCCAGGGCGGATGCCCGAAGGGAACCGGCACAGGCAACGCCGGTGCGACCATCAAGCTCGAGAAGAACCCGAGCATCAAGCACGACGCGGCCGGAACCGTGGCCATGGCCCGCAGCTCGGACCCGAACAGCGCCTCGTGCCAGTTCTACATCACGCTGGCCCCTGCCACGTTCCTCGATCCCGAGAACGCGCAGGACCGCCACGGCTACGCGGCCTTCGGCAAAGTGACCGAGGGGCTGGAGAACGTCCAGAAGCTCCGCCAGGGCGACAAGATGACGAAGGTGACGATCGAGTAGGAGCTGCGCCCCCTCGGTTCCAGGTGGGCCGAGGGGGCGCTCCTTCCTACTTGCCGCGCAACTCCAGCAGCCATCCCTTGCCCCGCGACACGGGGATCGGCTCGCCAACCTTGAACTCGCGAGCCGCCTGGAAGCCGTCGATGGCCGGAGCCCGGAGCGTGGCCCGCGCCGGGTCGATGCCCAGCGCCTGCCAGTCGACCTGCAGCCGGACAGCCACCTCCGGCGAGGCATCCTCGGGCCAGTGCCCCAGCGCGATGAGCGCCTTGCCGGGCTTCCGGTAGACCGAGGCCTTCACGTCGGCGCGGTCGGCCTTCACCGGGCAACGGGGCGACCAGTAGCCCAGCCACTGCGCCGACTGGATGCCGAACTCGTCCCAGAAGCGCCACATGGCCGCCGCCGACGGGTGTTGCCGGCCGGTCATGCCGAAGACCATGCCGCGGTACGGGTTGCCGCCGTTCTCGTAGTTCAGCATCTCGCTGGTGAGGCCGAATGGGATGCCGGACATCTCCACGAGCCAGACATCGGGCGGCAGGTCGTAGTCGTACATCTCCCCGAACCAGAGGTTGCTGGTGAAGGGGAAGTGCTCCATGTAGGAGTTGGCGGGGCTGGTCTTCCAGTCCATGAACGCGTAGTTGTTGCCGCTGTGGAAGTTCACGCGTGAGGCCGGGTTGGCACGCTGCATGACCCGCGCCACGCGCTTCATGATCTCGCGGTCGTAGCCGATGCCATCCAGGTAGAGGCCGTCCAGCCCCAGCGTCTCCATGAGCCAGCGCATGCCCTCGACGTAGTAGTTGTGCCACCGTGAGAGGCCCTGCGTCCCAATGGAGGCGTCCGTATGCCCGCTGGAGAGCGGCTGCCGCCACGCGGGCACATAGTTGGAGACGAGGTGCTCCTGCAGCCACGGGTGGCCGCCGCCCGCCTGGCCGAACTGCGTCTTCTCGACGGAGTAGATGAAGGTCTCGCGTCCCTGGAAGATTTCAGCGCCCAGGCTCCGCAGGGCCCACATCTCCGGCGTGTGGTTGCTCAGCTCGCGCACGGTGTAGTAGAGGTTCACGCCCATGCCCTGCCGCCGCACGGGCTTGCCCGCCAGCCGCAACTCGTCGGCGCCGTCGGGGCCCTTGGCCGGCGTGGCCTGCCCGCCGATGGTTGCTCCCTTGCCCCGGACCGGCCGGGTGACCGTCCTGCCGATCCTCTGGAAGGTCTCCAGCAGGAGGGTTGACGCGTCCTCCGCGAACGAGACCGCGGCGCCGGGCTGCACCGGCTCGGAGCTGATCTTCAGGGCCTGCAGCGTGAAGCCCGAGCCCTCCACCGCCAGCTGGGCATCGCCAGTGTTGCGCCCCTCGAGGCCGCGCCAGGCGCCCTCGGCGCAGAGCTTGCCGTCCACCAGGATGCGGAGCGTCTCGCCCCAGCTGAGCGTTACGGTGTGTACCTGCCCCTGTCGCCAATCGGGTTGCGAGGCGTCGACCATGGTCGGGTAGACGTTCCGGTCCGGCGCGCCGTTGCGGACGTAGGCGCGCATTCCGCGCACGTCCACGTTCCAGTAGAAGCCCAGTTCGTCCTGGTTCGGGAAGCGCAGGTGCATGAACTCCTGGTTGTAGGCGGCGTTGAACGGGTTGCCCGAGGTCGGGTCGAAGGTGAGCCGAACCCGGGCGCTGATGGAGCCGCGGTTCAGGTTGAGCTGGCCCGCGGCTGGGTAGGTCAGCGTGCCCGATGCCGAGGTGATGGTCTCCTTCTTCGTGGCCCGGATGGTCTCGCCGAGCGCCTTGGCCTCGATGAAGGGGTAGTTGATGTATGGGTTCTCAGGCGTGGCGTGGTGGATGTGCAGGATGTTGCCGCCCTGCGCCGCGCCGCCGTAGCGCCAGTTCCAGTGGTTCTTGTCGATGGGCTTCAGCGGCGTCACGAGCATCCGGAAGCGGAACGTCACCTGCTCGCCGGGCCTCATCGTGCGCGCGCCGGACGTGGCACGGACCATGGCGGCGCCGGCCTCATCTACGACGTCGCAGCCGCCCTTTCCGCCGTTGCACCAGGAGGCCGGGAGACCGGCGTCGCGGAGCGTGACCACGTCCCAGACATCCTTGTCGCCCTGGAGCGTCAGCTGGATGCCTCCCTGCGGGTCGCCGATCCAGACCTGGTTGTCGGCGTGATCGAGGTTCCACTTCCAGTGGATCGGGCCCTTGCGCAGGCCTCCCAGCCGGCTGAAGCCCATGAGGTACCCCGCGGCCTCGGCGCGCATGGGCATCTCCAGCCGCACATCGTCCAGCGCGATCTGGCGCGAGGCCCGGACCGTGCAGGCGACGGTAATGCAGCCGTCGAACTCCGTGCGCGTTCGCGTGGTGACCTCGGCGCCGTCGTACTGCGATGTGGTGAGCCGCTCCACCGACGCCGGGGTGCGGCGGGTGGTAGCGGTGGTCTGCTTCCCCGGCCGCATGCCCCGTCCGCCGACGACCAGCCAAAGGCTCATCGGCGAAGCCAGCAGGCCGCGGCTGCCCGGCGTGATCTGGGCGGGCAGGCCGTCAGCGCCGAAGAGTATGCTCCGCCCCAGCAGGCGGACGCTGTTGCCTGCCGCCTGAACGGACGTGAAGGGCGGAACCGGCTCCTCCTCCAGGCCCAGCTTGGAGTCGAGCCACTTGAGGCGCGAGAGCCGCCAAAGGTCGCCCACGCCGTGGTCGGCCAAGCGCTCTCCAGCGATGCGAAGTTCGACCGCCACCTTCGTTTCCGGTAGCCCTTGCGGCGCCAGCGTGACGCTGCCACGGTAGACCCCTGCCGCGTCGTCGGGCACGTCAACGATCATCCAGAGCGCCCGCACCATGCCCTTGCCCACGGCGAAGACCGGGTAGACGGGCCTTCCGAGCCAGTCACTGCCCTCGGTGTTGAGGCAGTTGATGCGCGAGGCGGGGATCGTCTTGCCGCCGGGGCCCGTCAGGTCCGAGAAGCGCACCGCCAGGCTCTGGATGCCCTTCCGGGCGGCCCATACGCCGACTTGGTAGGGGTACCACTCACCGGGCTGGGCGTCGCCCTGGAAGCGCTCGGAGGGGCCGGAGCGCGTCCAGCGCAGCGGCAGGTCGTCCGGCATGCGGATGCTCCGGGTGCGGTCCTCGGGGAAGAGCAGGTACGGCGCGCTCGGGTGCGCGTCCAGGACGGCCTGCACCTCGGCCGCGTTCGCCACAACCTCCATGGGGTCCATGCGGTCGAACTCGGTGCGCGCCTCGATGCGTATGGCCTCGGTACGCGGCAGGGCGCTTTGGGTTGCCTCGTCGGCGTACCGGGCGGCCCATGCCGCGTCGGTGGAACTGGTGGGCTTGTAGTAGGTGCCCGCGTCGTCGAAGTTGCCGGTGCCGGGGTCATAGGGCAGATAGTAGACATAGTAGTCGCCCGGCGCGGTCTGCGGCCGGAAGACCAGCACGCCCGCCTCGCGCGTGATGCTGACGCGCAGGACGTCGGTCACCTGCTTGCCCGTGGTCGCGTCGAAGACCAGCACGGCCTTGGCCGCCGGCTTCTGGTCGCGCCGGCGCCACTCGATGCGGGCCAGCACGGCCTCGGCGGGCCCGGCGACGCGGACCACGGCGCGGTGGTTGCCGTGGCCCTTCTCGGGCCACGATCCCACACCGTAGGGCAGGTCGGCAGAGGCTCCGGCGGCAAGCAGGGCTGCGACAACGGGTAGGGCGAAGGGCTTCACAGCGGCGTTCTCCTCGGCAATAGGGTCGGTCATGGCTGGGTCAGGGCGCTGAGCCCGTGGGGCAGGAAGTGGCGCACGAAGCGGGCCACGGCGTAGCGGTCGGTCATGCCGGCCATGTAGTCGCAGACCTTCTGGGCGCGCTCCTCGATGGGCAGCCCGGCGGCTCCCCGGCCATCGGGCATCCTATCCGGGTGCTTCATGTAGAGCCGGAAGAGGTCCTGTACCACGCGCTGGGCCTTGGCAAGGTCGGCGTTCTCCGTGCGTAGCGGCCCGTAGACGCGCTCGAATAGGAGCCCCTTCAGCCTGTCCACGGCGCCGGCCATCTCCGGCGACATGGCGATGATAGGCCTCTCCTCGCTGCAAGCGATGATGTCGATCACCATGGTCCCGATGCGCTGCGACGGGGTGCTGCCCAGGGCCTCGCGCAGGTCCGACGGGATGTCCTCGGGCGAGAGGAAGCGCGCCCGGATGGCGTCGTCGACGTCATGGTTCACATAGGCGACGCGGTCGGCGACGCGTACGACCTGGCCCTCCAGCGTCTCGGAGAGCTTGGCGCCGGTGTCGGTGAGGCTCCGCATGCCCTTGCTGTGGTGGGCGATGCCCTCGCGGACCTCCCATGTCAGGTTCAGGCCGGGCTCGCCGCCGTGGGTCTCGAGTACCTCGACCATGCGCAGGCTCTGGACGTCGTGGCGGAACCGGGCCTCGGGCACGAACTCGCGCAACACGGCGTCCAGTGCCTCCTCGCCGGCATGGCCGAAGGGGGAGTGGCCCAGGTCGTGCGCCAGCGCGATGGCTTCGGTGAGGTCCTCATTGAGCCGCAGGGCCCGGGAGACGGTGCGGGCGATCTGCGAGACCTCCAGCGTATGCGTGAGCCGCGTGCGGTAGTGGTCCTCCTCCGGGTCGATGAAGACCTGCGTCTTGTGCTTCAGCCGGCGGAAGGCCTTGCTGTGCAGGACGCGGTCACGATCGCGCTGGTAGACCGTCCGGACCGGGTCTTGCGGCTCCGGCCGCTCTCGGCCCCGGCTCTCGGCCGCCCGCGCCGCCCAGGGCGCCAGTGCGCTTGCCTCCCACGCTTCCTGCCGTTCTCGTGGCGTCATCTGCGCTCCTTACCAGTTCGTCGGATAGACATTGATGCCTGTAAAGCAGCCCAGGACGGTTGTGAGGCCGCCCGCGATGAAGTCTCCCACGATGATCCCGTAGACGAAGGGCAACGAGCGGCGGTAGAGCCGGATACCCCCGTAGCGCAGGACCATCACCTTGGCCAGCCACGCGATGAAGAAGGGCAACCAGACCTGGTTCATCGTCGGCGTGTTGGCAATGGCATAGCCTACCGGATGCAGCGTCCACCACGTCACGTGCGAGCGCAGAAGCAGCAGCGCGGCCGTGATGGCGAAGCCCGCGCCGGTGGCCAGGACGCCGGGAATGTCGGTCTTCACGGGCGTCGAGAGCGCATCGCTCAGCTGGTCGAAGGGCTGCTTTCCCATGTAGGTGCGCCAGGCGTCGGTCTTCGCTCCTGCGCCGTACTGGTACCAGACCATCAGGGCGATGGCGAACGAGACGGCGATGCCCGCCACGATGGCGAAGGCCAGCGCCCCGGTGAGCTGCCGCTTGCGCACGCCCAGCCCGTCGGCCATCTTGTAGGCGTCGGACTGGTTGGGCATGGAGAGGCATCGGAGGTCGAAGCTGGCGATGGCGTTGCGGAGGTAGGCCAGCACCGTGAGGTCGGCGCCCGTGTAGACCGTGGTGCCCACCGCAGTGGTCATGAGACGGTAGGCGTCCACGTCCGGCCCAAAGAGCCAGGCGTTGCCGGTCTCGGCACGGATGCGCGCGGCGGCGATCATGTACATCATCGAGAGCGATAGGACCGTGATGGCGACCCAGGGCCTCATGCCCGCGGCCACGCACCAGGCCACCAGCCCCGCCATGCAGGCCGCAAGCCCCACGAACGCGACCCGATAGGACATGGGCTCGTCGGCATCGTCAGCGGGCAGGTTGGCGCCGCGCCGCCTCCCGAAGGCCAGCCCCCAGACCTCGGCCAGGTAGCCGCGCGAGAGCCATAGCCCGAAGATCGTGAGCGCGAGGAAGGACCCCGCGCCCTGGTGCCCGATGAAGGGCCACGCGCTCTGCCCGCCGCCCGTGGCCCCGGCCGACATGCCCGCCGCGGAGCCGAACACCGCCTCGGCCTTGGTAACCAGCCAGAAGAGCCAGCAGCTCATCGTCATATCCACGGAGAGCAGGTAGGCGATGCCCATGACGAAGGGATAGAACGAGAGCGGTGTCGAGCCGATGGCGTTCCACGGCGGCGCGTTGAGGATCACCCCCAGGTCGGGTTGGTCGGCCGTGCGCGTGGGGATGTAGGGCACGGTGGGGATGTTGAGGTGCACCGTGTTCATCACGTCAATGGCGAAGGGGATCGCGAAGCCGAGCCAGAGGAGGCGATCGCGGAAGAAGCCCGCACCGTCGCGCATCATCTCCATGGGTACGGCCACGGTGGGGAAGGTGAGCCGCTCGCGGTCGATCCACTGCCGCCGCAGGATCGCCACCACGCAGAGCGTCGCCAGTGCCACGAGCGACATGAAGACGGTCCAGGTGAGCATCTGCGTGCGCCATGCGGCCCACGGCACGTGCGTGTTGCCGACGTAGAAGCCGTAGAGCGCAACCGGGTCCTTCTGGGCGATCCAGTCCGGAATGTTTTTGTGGAAGAGCGCGGCCCAGCTATTGCTGCTGTTGGCGTAGTAGAACGCCGCCGTAATACCCGGAACGATAAAATGAAGGCCGCCTGAGGAGGAGATCACCGTGGAGACCGTCATCATGACGTAGATCACGAGTAGCTCCGCGGGCTGGAAGGCCAGCGGCTTGAGGAAGCGCGTCAGTAGCAGGTTGATGATGACGAGGGCGAACAGGATGTTGAAGGCCCCCACCGGGATGCTGGTGCCTGCCAGCGCCGTGTGGCCGCGCCCGCCGAGGACCAGTTCGGCCCAGTGGAGCCAGAGGTCGGTAATCCCGGTCAATACAATACCGAGGACCGTGGCCCGTAGCGTGATGGTGGACTTGCGCTCTGTGGGCGAGCGCTCGGGCTTGTCAGCGGCGGTTGGTTTGGTCGTGCCTACGGCGAATGCCATGGGAACCTCTCCCGGCGCAGGGCTCGGCCTGCGGTATACTCACGCGACCTCGAGCAAGGAGCTGCCTTCGTGTCCTCCAAGCGCCGCGATTGGGCGCTCCTGATCACCCTCACCTTTGCGTTCTCGTTCGGTTTCGCCGTCTACGGCGGCCTGTTCCAGAACTACTTTCGCGAGGCGATCCACGGCGAGCCGCAGCAACTGGGCATCCTGGAATCGCTCCGGGAGATCCCCGGCCTGCTCACCGCCGTCACCGCCGGACTACTGGTCGCCCTGGCCGAGACGCGCCTCTGCGGCGCCGCGCTCATCGCCAGCGCCGTGGGGATCGCCGCAACGGGCTGGGTGGCCTCCTACTGGCCGCTGGTGGGCGTCACCGTCTTCTGGTCGGTCGGCATGCACCTCTGGTTCTCGCTGTCGCCGGCCATCACGCTTTCGCTGGCGGAGGGCCGTGAGGGCGGGAAGCACCTGGGCCGCATGGCCGGCGTCGGCGCGGCGGCCGGACTGGCCGCGCTGGGCGCCACGCGCCTGCTGAAGCCCTATGTGGCCTACCACGTCCTCTTCAACGCCGCCGGAGCGCTCATCGTTGCCGCCGGCCTGCTGGCCCTCTTCATCCGCGTCCACCCCGCGCGGCAGCCCCGGCAGGGCATGGTGCTCCGCCGCGAGTATGGGCTCTACTACGTACTCACGTTCTTGGAAGGGTGCCGCCGGCAGATCTTCGGGACCTTCGCGCCCTTCGTGCTCATCATGGTGTACCACGCAAGCATCGAAACGATGCTCAATCTCGCGTTCCTGAACGCCGCTGCCTCTATCGTGGTGCAGCCGCTGATCGGGCGGGCCATCGACCGTCTCGGCGAGCGCAAGGTGATGATGGCCTACTACGCGATCCTGATGGCCGTCTTCGCAGGCTATGCCTTCATCTCGAACCGCACCGTGCTATTCGGCTTCTACATGGTGGATAACCTGCTCTTCGGCTGCTCTATGGCGATCACGACCTACGTGAACCGCATCGTGCGCCCGAACGAGATGACCCCCACGCTGACCATGGGAACCACCATGAACCACGTCGCGGCCGTGCTGGTTCCGGTGACGGGCGGCATCCTTTGGAAGACGCTGGGCAACTTCCAGATCCCGTTCTTCATCGGCATCGCTGTGCTGATTGCCTCGCTGGTCGTGTCGCGGCGGCTTCCGGCCCACCTGCCCGCGTCGGCGAAGGCCTAACGCTTCCTCAGGCAGGCCCCGTAGTAGTCTGCGGTTGACCGGCACATGCCCTCCAGCGTGTAGCGTTGGGCCACGAGTTCCCGTCCCTGCATCCCCATGCGTTCGGCTCGCGTTCGGTCGCGCAGGAGGCCCGCCACAGCGTGAGCCAGCGCCTCGGCATCGCCGGGAGGCGTCAGGAGCCCCGTCTCGCCCTCCTGCACCGTCTCCACGAGGCCGCCCACACGCGACGCAACCACCGGCCGGCCCGCGGCCATCGCCTCCAGCGCAACCAGCCCCTGCCCCTCGCTGAGGGAGGGCACGACGACGAGGTCGGCCGCGGCCAAGAGGGTCGCGACCTCGTTCAGCGCTCCGCAGAGGTCTATGTGCGAGGAGATACGCAGCGATGTGGCCATGGCCGCCAGCGCATCGCGCTCCGGCCCGGCTCCGGCGATCACCACCCGTAGGTCCGGGATCTCCACAGTCAGCCGTGCGCCGGCGGCGACCAGCGTGGCAAAGCCCCTCTCCCGCGCCAGCCTGCCCGCGGCGGCCACCAGTGGGCCACGATGCACAATGCGCAGGCGCCGCCGGGCCTCGGCGCGGTCGGGAACGTCGAAAGCGCTCTCGGGGACGCCGTTGGGGATCACCCGGATGCGCTCCATGGGCGCCCCCCAGGCGTCCAGCGTCGCCGCAACAGCCGCCGAGACCGCCACGACGCCGCGAGCCCGACCTCCCGAGAAGCGGAGCAACCGACCGGGCATGCCGGGCAACGGGCGGGCAAGGTTGTGCGCGGTGACGACGTAGGGCTTGCGGCTGAGTGTGGCAGCGAGTGCGGCGATCCATGCTCCGCGCGCGCCATGGCCATGGATCAGCGAGAAGCCCGCGCCGAGGCGGGCGACGGCCAACGATGCCCGCAGGTCGGCCGCCGGGCTCGGGCGGTCGCGCAGGTCTACGGGCCAGATCGGGACATCGGCGGCCTCGGGAGGCATGGACCAGTCATGCGGCGCACAGAGCCCAGCGGCCACGCCACGGTTCGCCAGACCCGCGCAGAGGAGCCCGACGTGGCGCCGGAGCCCGCCCTCGGCGGGACGTGCGACCATGAGCACCCGCATCGTCGCGGGCGTGTCGGCGGCCACGGTCAGGCGGCCTCGCCCAGGTCGGCCAGGAGGCACCGGACGCCGCCGGCGGCATGGGTACGCCACTCGGGTTCGACCGATCGGCATCGCTCCTCGGCTCGCCGGCACCGATCGGCGAAGGCGCAGCCGGCCGGGGGCTGGGCCAGATCCGGCGGCCTGCCGGCGATGGTGGGCAGCCTGCCGCCGCTCTCGCCTTCGAGGCGCGGAAGGGAGCGGATCAGGGCCTGGGTGTAGGGGTGGCGCGGACGGCTCAGGATGGCGGCTGTGGCGGCCTCCTCGACGATCTGGCCGGCGTACATCACCAGCACGCGGTCGCAGGTCTCGGCGACGATCCCGAAGTCGTGTGTTATCAGCAGCACGGCGGAGCCGGCCTTGCGGCGGAACTCGTCCATCAGGTTGAGGATCTGCGCCTGCACGGTGACGTCCAGCGCGGTGGTGGGCTCATCGACGATCACCAACTCGGGTTGCGACGAGAAGGCCATGGCGATCATGACACGTTGGCGTTGGCCGCCGCTCACCTCATGCGGGTACTGGCGGAAGCGCATCTCGGGCGAGGGGATCTGCACCGACCGGAGCAGGGCCAGCGCCTCCTCGCGCGCCTGCGCCCTGGGCATTGGGCGATGCGCCAGGAGGCTTTCGGTGATCTGCGCGCCCAGCGTCATGGTCGGGTTGAGCGCCGAGAAGGGGTCTTGGAAGATCATCGACATCCGGCCGCCGCGGATGCGGGCCATCTCGCTCCTGCCGAGACCCGTCAGCTCAAGGCCGCCCAGCCGCACGGAGCCGGAGACGATGCGGCCCGGCGGGCTCGGCACCAGCCGCATGATTGAGAGCGCGGTGACGCTCTTGCCGCAGCCGGACTCGCCGACGATGCCCACCACCTCGCCTCGCTCCACGCGGAACGAGACGCCCCGCACGGCGTGGATCACCTGACCCGAGGCGGTGAACTCGGTCGTCATGGCCTGAACCTCCAGAAGCGGATCGGCCACTGTCAGAGCCCTCCTTGCGTCGTGCGTCCCTGTTCCGCCAGGTCTGCCAGCGTTCGCCGGCGCACGGTGACGACACGCAGTCCCTCCGGCGGCCGGCGAAGCACCTGTCCCGCCATCTCGACGCCGTCGCGGCACCGGAGCGTCAGCCTGCCGGGCTCCTCCAGGGCCTTCACGTCGAACATGCCGTGAAGCGTGAGGCCGGCAGCCCTGGGGTCCAGCGCTTCGATCACCACTTCGTCGGCCGGCTCGGAGCGGGTCAAATCCTCGATGCGGCCGTAAGCAAGCCGGCGGCCCTGATCCAGCACGAGCGCGTGCTCGGCGCTGTCCTCAGCGTCGGCCCGGTTCGTCGCATGGACCACGGTGACGCGGTCAGACGAGCGCACCTCCACCAGGTAGTCGACCAGCCGCTGCCGCACGGGGGCGTCCAACGGCGCAAGGCAGTCGTCCAGCAACAGGAGCGGCGGCGCAGGCGCCAGGGCCAGCGCGATGCCTAGCGCCACGCGGCGACTGCCGGAGAGGCCGGCGATCGGCTCGTCGCGCAGTTCGAAGAGGCTGCAGGCCTCCAGCGCGCGCGTGGCCAGAGCCGTATGCGAGGCCCGGGGCGCGCCGACCGCGGCCAGGCGTGAGGCGAGCAACGTGCGTGGCGTGCCCCGGCGCGGGAGGTCCGGCCAAGCGCCGGCGAGCCCCACCTGCAGGCCGTCGGGGTGCGGCGCACGGCCCAGGACGGAGACCTCGCCGAGCGAAGGGGGGAGTGCGCCGGCCAGCAGGGCCAGCAGCGCGCTCTTGCCCGCGTCAGCGCCGCCGTAGACGCGGAGGCAGGCGCCGGGCTCCAGCGAGAGGTCGATATCGTGCAGCACGGTCCGGCGGCCGTAGGCGGCGCCGACGGAGCGCAGGAGGATGCCCGGCGGGGCTGGGATCGGACACATGCAAGCACATTACCACATGGACCTTGGCCTGCACCGGCTTGGGAGGGTAGCATCTAGTATGCGTTGTCCCCACTGCGAACTACCGAACGACGACGAGACCGCCTACTGCATCTCCTGCGGCACGCCCCTGACGGCGTACGGCGGCCAGGTGCAGGGCTCCGTCAGCGCCGAGACGCTGGCCAAGGCCCGGGAACTCGCCGTTCGGCCGCAGGCTGTGCCGGTCATGGCCGCCCTGGACGCCCTCGTCGCGCTGTTCTGGGCGTTCGGAGGAGCGATCCGAGCCTTCACTGCGCGGCCTGACCTGGCGGCGGACAACCTCAACTATGTCGGCCATGCGTTCGGCGCCGTTAACGTCGCGCTGGTGGCCGGTTTTCTCGTGCCGGCCGGCGTGGCGCTGCTTGTCGTGGCGTGGGGCGTCCTCACGCAGCGGAGCTGGGCCTGGACGGCCAATGCGGGCATCCTCGGGCTGACGGCCCTCTGGACGCTGATCCGCTTCGGGTCGGCGCCCTTCCTCTCCTTTGTGAAGCTGGCGGCCTGCGGCGCCGCCGCCTGGGCATGGATGCAGCCCAGGGTCCGTTCCTGGTACGGGACCGGCTAGCCGCGGCCGGATCGAAACACTACACCACCGGAGGGCAACCAGCCATGGCGGAGAGCATCGATAGACAGTTGCGCGAAGTAGCGCAGAGCGCGCTGAGCGCGGAGCGGCCGACCAACGTCGCAAGCAACGCGGCGCTGGCCAGGCTGGCAGCCCTGGGCACGTCGCCCTGGCTCGACACCGGCAACCGCGAAGAGGCGACCGCGCTCTGGCACGGCGAGTTCACGGCCCTGACCACCAACAACACGCTGGCCAACCAGGTTGTGCAGACCGGCGTGCTGGACGACGTGGCCAAGGCCGCGGTTCGCGAGATCAAGGCCGCACAGCCGGGCATCTCCGAGGCCGACCTCGTCATGGAGCTCGGCTTCGTGGTCAACTGCCATGTGGCCCTGCGGCTGGTGGAGCGCTTCGGCGTCCGCGTCAGCGTTGAGCTGCATCCCGCCGTGGCCGACGACATCGAGCGCACCGTGGCCTATGCCGTGCGCTACTTCGCCGTCTGCCCCGAGCGCTTCACCATCAAGATCCCCCTGACGCCCGACGGCTACTGCTCCGTGGCGCGTGTCTGCGCCCAGGGCATCCCGGTGAACTACACGCTGGGCTTCTCCGCCCGGCAGAACCATGTGGCGGCGCTCGTGGCCCAGCCCACCTACGTCAACGTCTTCCTGGGCCGCCTGAACGCCGTCATCTCCGACAACGGCTTGGGCGACGGCAAGTATGTGGGCGAGAAGGCCTCCATGGCCACGCAGGACGACCTCGTCGCCCTCCGCGCGGCCGGCCGAAGCCAGACCAAGCTCATCGCCGCCTCCATGCGCGGCGCATCGCAGGTGCTCGACCTGGCCGGCACCGACGTCTACACCATGCCGCCGAAGGTCGCTGAGGCCTTCATGGCCGCCGGCCACGATCCTGCCGGCATCACCTCGCAGGTTGGGCGGAGCTTCGACGTTGCGTTCAACGCCGGCGTCGATCCGGCCCTCACCGCGCCGCTCTGGGACCTCGACGCCCGCTGCTGCGCCATGTCTGATGAATTGGCCGCCCGCGGCGGGACCACGCTCACCGGCGCCGACCTGCTTGCCGCCGATGCCGACCACGGCGCGGGCATGTTCCGCGTCTACACCGCGGAGGAGCAGCTCGAGATCCGCACCACCGGCAAGATTCCCCGCCTATCCGATTGGACGGGCCGCGGCGTCGCGCTGGACGACCTGATGACCCAGTCGGCGCTTCAGTCCTTTACCGTGGACCAAAGCGCGCTGGACGACCGTCTGCGCCGTCTGGCGGCTCAGGCGTAGCAGGCAAGCAAGGAGGCCACACGGGGTGGAGATACTGATCTGCGGCACGGCCGCTGCAGAGGGCTGGCCGGCGCTCTTCTGCATCTGCGAGGCGTGCGTCCGCGCCCGTGAGCTAGGCGGGAAGAACATCCGCACTCGTGCGGCCTACATGGTGGATGATCGAGTCCGGGTCGATTTCGGCCCGGACTCCTACCTCCACCAACTGAAGTACGGGCTCGACTACTCGCGGCTGGAGCACCTGCTCATCAGCCACGCCCATAGCGACCACTGGTATCCCACCGACCTCCACTTCCGCCGCAAGGGCTACTCGGATGTGGGCGATCGATCGCTGACGCTCTGGGGCAACGCCAAGGTGGAGCGGCGCTTCGAGGAGGCCAACGGCGACCACTTCGACAGCTACCGTGTGGTCTTTCGCGCGGTGCGGCCCTGGCAGTCGATGGATCTCGGTGACGGCGTCGTGGCCATCCCGGTGCAGGCGGCCCATGACACCAGCGAGGAGTGTGTCAACTACGTCCTTGAGAAGGATGGCCGACGCCTCCTCATCGGGCATGACACCGGCTGGTACGACGAGCTCACGTGGCGCCTGCTGGAGGACTACCCGCTGGATGCGGTGGTGATGGACTGCACCTATGGGCCCAACGACCACAGCCGCGGCCATCTGGGTTGCGCCAGCGTGGTCCGGGCACGCGACGAGATGGTTCGGCGCGGCATCCTGCGGGCCGATGGGATCATGGTCGCCGGCCACTTCTCGCACAACGGCGGCTGGCTTCACGAGGACCTGGAGCGCTACTTCGAGCCGCTGGGCATACTGGTGGCTTACGACGGCATGCGGTTCACGGTCTAGGGGCGGCCCAACACCTTGCGCTTGGAGCACGTCGGGCTCGTCCTCCTGTCGGCTGTGGCCCACGTGTTCTGGAACCTGCACCTCAAGCGTTCGGCTTCGCCCATACCCACGAGCTGGTGGCTTCAGGCCTACGGCGCGCTGCTCGCGGCGCCCGTGGGCCTGGCGCTTGCCGGGCCTGTCACCGTCTCACCCCGTGCCTGGGCCTGCGTGGCGTTGAGCGGCGCGCTCTACGCCGCCTACTACTTCTTCATCTCATTCAGCTATCGCAGCGAGGACCTGTCGCGAGCCTATCCCATCGCGCGCGGGGTGGCGCCGGCGGCGACGGTCCTCTGGGGCGGCCTCTTCTTCGGCGAGCACCCGACGCCGGGCGGCTGGGCGGGGATCGCCGCCATCGTTCTGGCCGTCTTCCTGATCCTAGCCCCAGACCTGCGGACCGGAGCCTTGCGGCTCTCCGCCAGGGGGCTTGTAGCGGCCGTCGCCACGGGCATCTGCACGAGCCTCTACTCGGCGGTCGATAAGCAGGGCGTGATGGCCGTGCACCCGGCGATCTATCTGCCGCTGGCCTACGGCGCGGGTGCGCTGGCCGAGGCGCCCCTGCTGCTGACGCGCCACTCGGTGCGAGACGTCCTTCGTGCGGGCCGCGTTGGAGGATGGCCACTGGTGGTGGCCGGAGGCTTAAGCTCGCTGGGGTACCTGCTCGTGCTGACCGCCCTGCGCGAGGCGCCGCTGAGCTATGTGGTGCCGCTGAGGTCTACCTCGGTGCTGCTCAGCGTCATCGCCGGGGCAGCGTTCCTGAAGGAGGGCGCTGTGGCCTGGCGCGTGGCCGCCGCGTGCCTCGTGGCGCTGGGCGTGGCGGCCATCGCGTTGTCGGGGTAGTCCTCGGCTACAGCGTACCGGCGGCGATCCGCTGTCGGACCTCGTCGAGCATGGCCTTGGTGGCGCTGGCGCCGATGCGCGAAACGCCGATCTCCCGAACCTGCAGCAGCGTGTCGAGGTCGCGCACGCCGCCTGCCGCCTTCACCTGCACGTGCGCGGGCGCGTTGGCGCGCATGAGCCGCAGGTCGGCAAGCGTGGCGCCGCCGGTGCCGTACCCCGTGGAGGTCTTCACCCAATCGGCGCCGACCTCGCCACAGATGCGGCAGAGCTGGATCTTCTCGTCGTCGGTCAGGTAGCAGTTCTCGAAGATCACCTTCACACGCGCGCCGCCGCCGTGGGTCAACTGCGTGATCGCGCCGATCTCATCGGACACGTAGGACCAGTCGCCGCTCCTGACGCGGCTGACGTTCACCACCATGTCCAGCTCCTTGCCGCCGTCGCTCAGCGCCTGCTCCGCCTCGGTGAGCTTGATCCGCGTCGTGTGGCCGCCGTGCGGGAAGCCGATGGTGGTGCTCGGCGCCACCGTGGAGCCGGCGAGCAGTTCGGCGCAGCGCCGCAGCGCGTGCGGCATGATGCAGACGCTGGCCACGTCATACTCGCGGGCGAGGCGGCATCCCGCCTCGAGTTCGGCCTGCGTCAGCGCCGGGTTCAGGAGCGAGTGGTCGATCAGCTTGGCGATGTCCGAGTAGGTCAGGCTCATGGAGCACCTCTAGATGGAGTGGATTGCCGCGGACGGCGCGTCGGCATGAAGTATGGCACCTGCGGCTCAGGCGCCGGCATCCGGCGGTCTCGCCGACGCCAGCAGTCGGCGCGCTTCGGCTTGCGCCGCCGCATCAACCCCCTTGTCGACGACGTGGCGCAAGGCCCCCTCGGCCCGTGCCGTATCTCCGACGTGGCGAAGGAGGGCCGATGCCGCCTTCACACGGCAGGCGTCGCCCTCAGCGTCGCCGGGCCGGGCGTCGGCCGAGCGGAGCCAGAGGTCGGCGGCCTCGGCGTGGCGGCCCAGGCGCGCCATGGCGCCCGCTAGGTCTGCCAGCATGGCTGGCGGCGGCTCACGGCCGGGCAGATGCGCCGCCAGGCCGGCGAACGCGGCTTCGGCGGCAGCGTCATCGCGGGAAGCGAGCGCACCGGTGAGCTCGGCGAGGTAGCCTTCGTGCGCGGCGGCGCCCTCACCCGCGGCGGCCAGCGCCTCACAGCGTCGAAGCCTCACGTCGGCGGAGGCCGGGTCAAGCCGGGCGACCTGCTCCCAGAGCTCCGCCGCTCGGGCCGGCCGGTTCTGCTCGGCTTCGCTGCCGGCATACTCGGTCAGGTACTCGATTTGGCCTCTCCGGTAGAGCCCCGTGGCCTGCGCGTAGGCGAGCCCGAACACCAGTCCCGCCAGATGCGCCCAGACGGCGGAGCCCGACGCGGCGTCGCCGTGCGAGGCGCGCAAGGCCAGGTTGGCGGCATCGGCCACAACGGCGGCGGCGAGGAGCGCGATGGCCGGGATGCGTAGCCTGGTGCCGCCGAGCCGCACGCGGGACCGGTGGTACCGCACCGCGAAGACGCCCGCCATCGCGGCCACGGCGCCCGAAGCGCCGATGACCATGGCGCCGCTTCCGGGCTGGGTCAGGCGTACCATGGCCACCTCCGCCGCGCCCGCCACAGCCGCGGAGGCGGCAAAGAGCGCCAGGAGGCGCCAGGGGCCAAGGGCGGCCTCCACGGCGGACCCGAACAGCCAGACGAGGAGCATGTTCGACGAGAGGTGGAGGATGTCTGAATGCAGGAAGGCGTAGCTGACCAGGGCATGCGGGGCAGGGGAGTCAGCCGAGAGCGCGCCCAGGGCCACCACGCGCACCGCCGCACCGGAGCCGCGCGACGCCAGGGCGTAGACCGCGAAGAAACAGGCGTACTGCGCCAGCACAAGGCAGGCCGTTGCCACAGGCTGCCGCTCGCGGCTGGAGGGGTGGCTCATGGAGGGGGGGGATGGGGCCGGCCCGCGACGGTTGCGCCGCCACGAGCCGGCTGGAGGCCGGGCTAGGCCGCCTCGAAATCCTCTTCGGAGATATCGACGTTGCTGTGGACGCGCTGGACGTCGTCGTGCTCTTCAAGGAGGTCGATCATCTTGATGACCTGCTGGGCCTCCTTGCCGGCGACATGCACGGAGTTGAGCGGGATCATGGTGATCTCGGCGGACTCGGTGTTGATCCTCGCCGTCGCCAGCGCTTCGGTGACCGCAGCCATATCGCCGGGGCTCACGAGCACCTCGAAACCTCCGTCCACCGTCTTCACATCCTCGGCGCCGGCCTCGAGGGCGACCCCGAGGAGCGTGTCCTCGTCGGTGGCGCTCGCGGCGATTTCGATGAGCCCCACCTGCGGGCCGAAGAGGTAGCTCACCGAGCCGCTCTCGCCCAGCCGCCCGCCATGCTTCGTGAAGATGGAGCGCACATCGGCCACGGTCCGGTTCTTGTTGTCCGTGGCGCACTCCACGAGCAGGGCCACCCCGCCGGGGCCGTAGCCCTCGTAGGTAAGCTCCTCGAACGCCGCGCCGTCAATCTCGCCGGTTCCACGCTGGATGGCGTTCTTGATCTTGTCCGCCGGCATGGAGTTCTCGCGGGCCTTCTGGATCGCGAGGCGGAGCCGCAGGTTGGCGTCGGGGTTGGCGCCGCCGGCCTTGGCCGCTACGATGATCTCGCGGGCCAGCTTGGTGAACTTCGCCCCGCGCTCCGCATCCATCTTGCCCTTCTTAAGTCGAATGTTATGCCATTTGGAATGTCCGGACACGGGTTGCGCCTCCTTCGCCTGGTTGCTGCGGCCTGCTAACGCCCGATTATATCACACGCGCAGGCAGGCGGCCCCGGGGCGCCCCCGTGCCACACTGTGTGTGGCGGCGCAAACGGCCCGCCGGGAGGGATAGCTATGGCATCGGATCGAGAGGTCTTGCGCCGTTTGGCGTCGAGGTGGATGGAGGTCGCGGCCCAGCCTGTGATGCCCGAGCGAGCCAGGCTCTGGGGTGCGCTGAAGGACCTGCACGGCGAGCGGCCCATGGTCCTCTTTGAGACCTGGTCGCTGGAGAACTACGTCGATGGCAGCGAACTGGAGTGCACCGATCCCCAGTGGCGCGGCATTGAGTGGCACATGCGGCATGTCATCCGCCACGCCGAGGAGGTGGGCGACGACATGGTGGTTGAGCCGGTCTGGCGCATGGGCTGGCACGTGCAGGGCACGGGCTACGGCGTCGAGATCCACTCCGAGCACGCCACGGACAGCCAGGGCGGCTCCGTGGGCTACCGCTACAAGCACCCGATCGCGACACCCGGCGACGTCGCCAGGCTCGTGCCGCAGTCATGGTCCGTCGACCGCGATGCATCCGAGCGCTCCGCCGCCCGGGCCGACGACCTCTTCGGCGACATCCTCCCGGTCTCGCTCTGCGGCGCCACAAGCATTCACGCGGGCCTCACGGGCGACTGCTTCCGGCTGATCGGCAACGACAACCTCCTCACCTGGGTCTATGACGCCCCCGAAGCCGTGGAGCAGGTGATGGCCTACCTCGCCGACGACCGCATCCGGCACCACGCCTTCCTCGAGCAGGAGGGCCTTCTGGCGCTGAACAACAACACGACCCACGTCGGCTCGGGTAGCCCCGGCTACACCTCGGCCCTCCCGGCCGCCGACTACGCAGGCCGCGCCCGCCGCAAGGATATGTGGATCTGGATGGAATCGCAGGAGACCACGGCGATCTCTCCGCGCATGTTCGCCTCGCGGTTCCTGCCGCACATGGCGAGGGCCGCGGAGCCCTTCGGCCTCGTCTACTACGGCTGCTGCGAGCCGGTGCACGACCGCTGGGAGGCCATCCGCGCGGCCATGCCGCAGGTGCGCGCCGTATCGGTTTCGCCTTGGTGCGATATGCCGCTGCTGGCCGGCAAGATCGGCCGCGAGGTGGTCTTCTCCCGCAAGCCCACGCCGGCGCCCATCAGCGGTCCGTCGCCCGACTGGGAGGTGCTCGAAGCCGATGCCCGCGCCACCCTTGCCGCCGCATCGGGCTGCAACCTGGAGTTTGTCTTCCGCGACGTCTACCGCATCGGCGACCGGCAGCGCCTGGCGCAGTGGGTGGCTATGGTTCGGCGCCTCTCCGGCGAGTAGCATCGTTGGGTGGGCCCTTTCGCCCGTGTGATACAATGCAGGTTCCGGCCCGGCAACGCTGCCGGGTGCAATAAACTGGGCAAGACTGCCCGCAGGAGGGTCCAGCTCGTGGCGAACAAGCACAACAAGGTCCGCATCGGCCTCATCGGGTCTGGCAACATCGCCCAGACCGCCCATATGCCTGGCTATGCGGCCATCCCGGATCTCTGCGAGATCGTAGCGCTGGCGGACATCAACGAAGAGACGGGCAGGATCGCCGCCGAGAAGTTCGGCGTAAAGCATGTCTTCAACGACTACACCAAGCTGCTTGAGATGGATGAGATCGACGCGGTCTCCGTCTGCACTCCGAACTATGTCCACTGCGATCCCACCGTCGCGGCCCTCAAGGCAGGCAAGCACGTCCTCTGCGAGAAGCCCATCGCCATGAACTCCGCTCAGGCCGCGTTGATGGTGCAGACGGCCCGGGCCAACGGCAAGAAGCTGATGGTAGGCTACAACACCCGCTTCGCTCCGACCAGCCAGCTTCTGAAGACGATGATCCAGGCCGGCGAATTGGGCGACATCTACTACGCCCGCGCCCAGGCCCTCCGCCGCCGAGGCATCCCCGGCTGGGGCGTCTTCATCGACAAGGCCAAGCAGGGCGGCGGCCCGCTGATCGACATCGGCGTCCACATCCTGGACCTGACCCTCTGGCTCATGGGCCATCCCAAGCCGGTGGCGGCCAGTGGCGTGACCTACGCCAAGTTCGGAACCCGCTCCGACATCATGGGCTTCCTGGGGCAGTGGGACTACAACAACTTCACGGTCGAGGACTTCGCCGCGGCGATCATCCGCTTCGACAACGGCTCGTCGATCGTGCTTGAGTCGAGCTTCGTGGCGAACATCCCCGAGGACATCTTCAACAGCACGCTCTGCGGCACCGAGGGCGGCGCGCTGACCAACCCGCTGACGATCATCCGGGAGCAGCACCGATCGCTCCAGACCTTCAAGCCGGAGCTCGCCAACCCGAACATCAACACCCACGCGGCCGAGATGAAGCACTTCGTAGAGGCCATCCTCAACGATACCGAGGTGCTGACGACCGGCGAGCACGGCCTCGCTGTGGCACAGATCATGGAGGCGATCTACAACTCCTCCGAAACGGGCAGGGAAGTAGCCATCGCCTGAGAGGCTTCAGGAGGGGCCGCTCGCAAGTGGAGGCCCCTCCTGCCGGTTCCAGTGCATATCCAAACATGACCCAGACGCCAGACGGCGCCCGTTCGCCCGGAACGGGAGGCACCGGAGCGGTGGTTATCGCCATCGCGATCGTGGCAGGCTTCGCTGAGCTTGCCTACGCGGTCATGAACGTCTCGGCCATGCCGGTCTACCTCAAGTGGAGCATGCACTACGGCGAGGCGGGCATCACCGCCATCGCTACCGCCTTCCTCTTCTGCGAAGGCGTGATGAAGGGCCCCTTCGGCATCATCGGCGACCGCGTCGGCCGAAAGCGCCTGATGATGGCCGGGCCGCTCCTCTCCGCCTGCACCGCCCTCCTCACGCTCCTCGTGAAGCCGCACCAGTGGTACTTCTTCGTGCTGCTGCGCGCCATTGACGGCCTCGGCGCCGCGGCTCTCTGGCCGGCCGCGCTGGCAATGATCGCCGACGTGGTACACGAAGACCAGCGCTCCCGAGCCATGAGCCTCTTCAATGTGACCTACCTTGTGGGCATCTCGCTGGGGCCCGTGCTGGGCGGAGCGGCCAACGACCTCACAGGGATGGCCATGGGCCGCGTGGCGCATGCCGTTTCCGGCAAGGCGCCGCAGTTCGTCACCTATGGCCTTGAGCACGCCACGGCCGATCCACGGCAGGCGAGCTTCTACCTGATCTCGGTGCTCTTCGTGATCACCGCCGTGGCGGCCTGGCTGCGGATACCCAGCGTGCAACCGGCGCATCACGCCTTGCCGGAGGCCGAGCGCCATACGGCGTCCGAGAGCCTGCGCATGCTCGTGGTGAGCTTGCGCCAGGTGCCTTCCACGATGCTGATGGCCTTCGTCACCTTCTTCGGCGTCGGGCAGATCATGTTCATCGTGAAGCTCTTCGCGCTCGCCGAGTTCGGCGTAACGGAGACGGGCTTCGGCGCGCTGTTGCTCTTGCCCTGCCTGCTCATTGCTGCGGTATCGGTGCCTCTGGGTACGATCGGCGACCGGGTGGGCAAGGAGCGCGCCATCCGGTTCGGCCTGGGCCTCTGCGCCTTCTCGGTGCTGTCGCTGATCTTCATCCGCAGCCACTGGGCGCTGGTGCTTGGCGGCTCGCTGATCGGGATCGGGTTCGTGATCGCGTTCCCGGCCTGGATGGCCTACGTCAGCGGCGCGTGCGAGCCGTCACAGCGCGGTGCGGTGATGGGAGCCGTCGGCACCGCCCAGGGCGTCGGCGCCATGCTCGGCGCGCCCATGGGCGGCTTCCTCTACGAGCACTCGCACCTGCGGATCGGCTTTGCCCCCTGGGTAAACGGCCACTATGCGCCCTTCTTGGCGTGCGGCCTCCTGCTGGTCGTGGCGTGGATCATCGCCTTGACAGCGATCAAGCCACAGCCGGCCAGGTAGGCGACGACCCTACTCCTCCTCCGCGTCCATCTGGTGATGCGCGCCGTGCTTGGCGTGGCGGCCCGTGCGTTGTGCCTTCAGGATCGAGCAGACGATCGCGGTGCCCAGCATGGCGGCAACGATCCCAAGCGATGCGCCGACGTCGAAGTGGACGATGCGCAGCATCTTGAACCCCACGAAGATGAGGACCCCGGAGAGCCCCACGGTGAGGTACTCGAACATGCCCATCACCCCCGCGAGCATGAAGTAGAACGACCGCAGGCCAAGGATCGCGAAGATGTTGGACGTAAAGACGATGAACGGGTCCTGTGAGATCGCCAGCACCGCGGGGATGCTGTCCACGGCGAACATGACGTCCGTCAGTTCAACCAGTACCAGGACGAGCAGGAGCGGGGTGGCGAAGCGTACGCCGTCCTTGGTCGTGAAGAACTTCTGACCGTCAAAGTCGGGCGAGAGGCGGAGGCGCCGGCTCAACACGCGGTAGACCCACATCTCGGAGACGTCGACCTCTTTGTTGCGGTGCAGGAACATCCTTACGCCGGTGATGATCAGGAACGCGCCGAAGACGTAGATGATCCACTCGAGCCTCGCGATAAGGGAGGTACCCACGGCGATCATGATGCCGCGCATGATCACCGCGCCGACGATGCCCCAGAAGAGCACCCGGTGCTGGTACCGACGTGGGACCTTGAAGTGGCCGAAGAGGATGGCGAATAGGAAGACGTTGTCGACGCTGAGGGACAGCTCGATCAGGTAGCCAGTCGTGAACTGCATACCTGGATTGGGTCCCTTGGAGAAGAAGACCCAGACCCCGAACAGGGCGGACAGGCCGACCCAGATGCCTGACCATGTCGCCGCCTCGCGTAGCGAGGGTGCATGTGCCTTGCGGTTCAGGACACCCAGATCCAGAGCCAGTACTGCAAGGACGCCTATCGCAAAGACCGACCACATCAACGTGTTACCCACGGCTCCCCCTCGTCCATGTCGCGGCCCACAGGCGGGCCACCGTCCATACCATCCCTTATCCTATCGCCTGAACTGCGCCGCCGTCCACCAGTAGCGAGATACCGCTGATGTAGGAGGCGCGTTCCGAGGCCAGGAACGCCACCGCGTCGGCGATCTCCGACGGATCGGCCATGCGGCCCATCGGCGATGCAGCGGCCGCATGGGCCAGCGCCTCGGTTTCGTCGATCCCCAACTCCGCCGCCCTGACCCGTGCCAGATGGTACTGCCGGTCCGTCAGCGTGTTGCCCGGCAGGACCGCATTCGCTGTGATGCCCCGGCCTGCGTGTTGGTTTGACTGCAGCCGCGCCAGCGCCGACAGGCCCGCCCGGAGCGTCGTGGAGATGGTCAGGATGTCGTTGGGCTGCTTGGCCACCAGTGACGTGATGTGTACCAGCCGGCCCCAACCCCTTTCGGCCATACCAGGGATGACCAGGCGGCTAAGGCGCACCACGTTCATGAGCGTCGAGTCGACGCCGGCCATCCACTGCGCGTCAGTGAGGTCCATGAACCGCGCGGCAGGCGGACCGCCGGTGTTGGTTACTACGATGTCAGCAGGCCCCATCGTCTCCTCCGTGGCTCGGAGCCAGGCCTCCAGGTCGCAGGGCACGCAGACATCGGCGACGAAGTCCATCACCATATCCTCACCGGCTGCTGCGGCGATCTCCTCGCGGGCCGCCTCCAGCGCCTCGGCGCCTCGGGCGCAGATGGAGACGCGGCAACCTTCCCGCGCCAGCGCCATCGCACAGGCCTTGCCGATGCCCTTGCTTGCCGCGGCTACCATGGCCACGCGGCCGTCGATGCCCAGGTCCATGCTTACTACCGACCCTCCTTGCTGCGCGCTCCCGGCTCGATGACGGCTTTGACGACGCGGCGCGCCTCAACGTCCTGGAGCGCCTGCTGCGCGTCGACCAGCCCATATCGGCGCGAGATGATCCCGGTCCACGGATAGTCGCCGCCGAACCGGTCCAGCAGATCCATGCCGCGCCAGATGTGGCTCAGGTCGCTGCCCCAGACGCCGCGGACCTCCAGGTGCTTGCGGTTCAGTTGTGCGTGCGGGTTCCAGGCCACGGAGCCGTGGTCAGTGTACTGGCCCACGACGATGACGCGTCCGCAGTCGCGCGCCAGGTCCAGGGCCTGACCCACGGCCTGCGGCGCGCCGGAGGCCTCAATGACCACTTCGGCGCCACGGCCGCCTGTGGCTCCGCGCACCATCGCCTCGGCCTCCCAGGGCGGCGCCACGGCGTCAGCGCCCATGCGCGTCGCCGCCTCGGCCCGGATCGACGCCGGCTCCACCATTCCCACCCAGGCCGCGCCGGATGCCAGCGCCAGGGCCGTGGCACACAGCCCCACGGGACCTGCGCCCAGGACGACGACGCGGTCGGCCAGGCGGATCGCCGCCGTGTCCACTGCGTGGAGGGCGGTGGGCATGCCGCAACCGGCTGCGATCCAGAGCTCGGGGGTCACGCTGCCGCGCAGGGGCACCACGTGGACGCCGGGCTTCAGGTAGATGGCCTCGCTCCAGCCTCCCAGCAGGCCGTCGTCGGCGCCATAGGTGATGCCGTACACCTTGCGGTTCGGGCAGCGAGTGGACGACTTGGCCACCAGGCAGTGCCAGCAGCTATGGCAGGTCCCATGGACGTCAAGGAACGTGACCATGCGGCCCGGGCGCAGGACCTCGCCGTCCAGCGTCGCCACGTCGCCGCCGGTGGCCAGCACGGTCCCCACGCTGACGTGGCCGGGGATGAGCGGGTAGGGCACACCGGACAGGCGGCCGTGCCAGAGGTGCACGTCCGTGCCGCAGACCTCGGCGGCCACGGTCCGCAGCATCACGGCCCCGGGCTCGAGCTCGGGCACGGGGTAGCGGCGTATCTCCAGCGCCGCGCCGGGGGC
>CAISJD010000033.1 GCA_903885605.1 uncultured Chthonomonas sp.
AGCGCACGAACTCGCGATGAGGAGTTGGCATGTCCCCGATCCGACGTGGTGTGACCGCCGTGCGTGCGGCGGGCGCCGTGAACCCGGTCCTCCCGGTCCGCTGGCCCATTCCGCCCGCGCGCCGGCTGGCCATCGACTACGCCCTGCCCGCGCAGGCCGACGCCTGGCTCAGGCACCCGATCCTCGGGGATCCGAGCTTCGACTCGTTCGTGCGGGAGCCGGGCAACCCCATCGTCCGCGGCTCCGAACCCTTCAAGTGGCCCGTGAACGTCTCCCTGCTGGAGGACCCGATCTCCGGCAACCGCTACGCCTACGTCGGTTACTACCTGGAGGGGTACGCCTTCGGCGCGGGCATGCCGGTGACGCACTGCCGGGTCCACAAGTCCACCGACCAGGGCAAGACGTGGACTGAGGTGGGGCCTGTCTTCGACGACCCGGGCTTCAAGTTCGAGGGCGACGAGTACGCCGCTACCATCGCGCCCGACGTGCAGGTGGTCTACCACGACGGCCGCTACCACATGAGCTATGACTGGTGCACCTCCAACACGACGTGGGCCAATGCCTCCGCGCCGTCCGGGGGCGCCGACAGCGGGCTCGCCTACGCCTGGGCGGACCGGCCCGAAGGTCCGTTCCACCGCGCGCCGAGGCCGATCCTCCGCACCTCCGAGGTGCAGAAGTGGAACAACCACTCCTCGCGCTACCACCGGGCCTACGCCACGTCGCTCATCCGCCGAAAGGGCGACTGGCTGGTGCTGGCCGACCTCGACTCCGGTGCGCACTTCGCCTGGGGGCAGGTGGCGGTGACGGCGGCGGACCCCATGGGCCGCTGGTCCGAGCCGGTGATGGTGGCGGGGCTGGAGGGCGACAGCTACTACCCGGCCCCGGTTGAGGCCTTCCCCAGCTTCGTGCATGGCGGATACGTGTATGTTCCGCGCACGTCGGTGGGGGCCAACCGCAACTTCCAGATCATCATGCGGGCGCCCATCGAGCTGGCGCACAAGCCCGAGGCCTGGTCGATCTACCAGCACGGCTCCTTCTGGCACGCCGAGCCGGTGGCGCACGAGGCCTACGGCCTCTGGGGTCAGGCGCCCTCGGCGCAGGTGGTGGACGGACGGCTCGACCTCCTCTTCCCATCGCGTCACACGGAGGGCGGCGTGGGGACCATCAACGCGGCCACGCGCCCGTGGTCCAAGCCCATGCGCGCCCGTGGTTTTGCGATCTCGGCGCACTCGGGCCGGAGCCTAACCGTGACGCGGACCGCATATGGGCCGTTCGAACTGGACGCCGATGTGAAGCTCGCCTACGGCACGGCGCGGCTGGCCTGGGGCTACCAGGCGCCGCTTGCCACCGTGGGGCGGGCCGACGGCAAGCCCGCACCGGCGACCTGGACGCGCCACGCCGGACTGGAGCTGACCCGCACCGGCTGGCGCGTGCTGACCGTAGCCGACGCTCCCGAGCCGACCGTGTCGGGCCAGGGCGCCCTCGCCGAAGCCGCCCGGCGCAAGGTCCGCATCACCTTCGCGGCGGGGCGGGCGACCGTGGCGCTGGACGGCAAGCGCGTCTGGTCGGGCTTCGTGGACGCCGCGCCGGGACCGATGGCCCTGCTTCTGGAGCCGGGCACCCACCTGACGGTGGATCGCTTTGCGGTCGCCGGTGCGCCCAGGCCCGCCACGCAGCTCTGGCTCGCCTCGGAGGCCATCGCCGGATCCGGCATCGCCGAGGGCTCCTACGACGCGGCGAAGGGGCCGATGTGGCATGTGGGGCAGGGAGCGGTCTGCCGAACGCCCGGGGAGCGGGCAAAGTGGAACTTCCGGGGCCGAGGTTTCCGGCTCTGGGCGCCTCGCGGGCCCGAGTACGGTACCGTAACGGTGCTGCTGGACGGCAAGCGCATCGCGTCCGTGGACCTGCGGGCCGATGCCGAGGCCGCCTCGGAAGTCGTCCTCTCCCGATCCGGCCTGGATGACGGCTTCCACGCCCTGGTCCTGCGTGCCGATGACCGACCGCTGCCACTCGACTGCCTGGAGGCCCTCCAATGATCCGCATCAGACTGACCCTCGCGCTCTGCGCCGCCGTGACCCTGGCCGGAGCCGCGTTCGCCGCGCCTGTGTCGCCTGCCCAGTGGCCCCAGTTCCGGGGGATCGACGGCGCGGGCGTCGCCGACGGCTCCCCGCTGCCCGTCACCTGGTCCAAGACCGAGAACGTACTCTGGCACGTGCCGGTGCCGGGCAAGGGCTGGTCGTCGCCCGTCGTCTGGGGCAACCGCATCTACCTCACCACGGCGATCCCCGCCGGCACCGTGGAGAAGCCCTGGATTCCCGAGAAGATGGAGGACAACGGCAAGGGCTATCCCACGACGGCCGCGCAGCGCTGGACGCTCCTCTGCCTGGACCTGAAGAGCGGGCGCAAGCTCTGGCAGCGCGAGGCCCACGCCGCCGTGCCGGACTGGCTCACGCACCCCAAGGGGAGCCACGCCTCCGAAACGCCCGTCACCGACGGCAAGCGCATCTACGCCGTCTTCGGCAGCGTGGGGCTCTTCTGCTACAGCATGGAGGGCAAGGCGCTCTGGTCGCGCCGCTGGGGCAAGAGCGCCATGCTCTTCAACTGGGGCACCGCCATCGGACCGGCGGTCGTCGGCAATCGCGTCTTCGTGGTGAACGACAACGAGGCCAAGTCGTGGCTCCTCTGCCTCGACGCGGTCACCGGCAAGGAGCTGTGGAAGCTGGACCGAGCCGAGAAGAGCAACTGGTGCAACCCGCTCACCTGGCGGCACGGCGACGTCACCGAGCTGGTCACCTCCGGCTCCAAGGTGGTGCGCTCCTACGACCTGACCGGCAAGCTGCTCTGGGAGCTGAAGGGGATGTCCTACGCCACGATCCCGTCGCCCTTCGTCTACCACGACCGGCTCTACATCGCCTCGGGCCACGCCAGCGGCCCGACGACGCCGATCTACTGCATCAAGCCCGGCGCATCAGGCGACATCTCGCTGAAGGCGGGCGAGGCCGGCAACGCCTCGGTGCAGTGGTGCGACCCCAAGGCGGGCCCCTACGTCCCCACGCCCATCGCATACGGCGACCACGTCTACTCGCTCCGCGACTCCGGCGTGCTCCAGTGCCACGAGGAGGCCACGGGCAAGCAGCTCTACCGGCAGCGGCTGGCCTCGGGGATGCCGATCACGGCTTCGCCGGTGGCCGGCGACGGGAAGATATACTGCCTGGGCGAGAAGGGCAACATGGTGGTGGTGCAGGCCGGGGCAGAGTTCAAGGTGCTGGCCCGCAACACGCTGGAGGAGGACACGCTGGCCACTCCGGCCATCGCGGACGGCACGCTGCTGATCCGGACGCTGGGCGGCCTCTACCGCATCGGCGCGGCCCGCTGACGTGAAGCGGCCCGCCGGGGTGACATCGCCGGCGGGCCGCAGGTCCGTTGTTCAGTTGGCGGCGGGCGCTTGGCCCGCGTTACGTCGGATGAGCAACCGCCTCCGACGCAGGTATCTCGCGGAGGCGGTCTCGATCACCCGGCGGGGAATCCGTCATGGGCACCTCCTTATGAATGTCGAACTGCACAATCCGGCACTGTGGCTCTTGCCGTACGCGCCTCCGAGAAGGGCGACTAGCATATTACCGACTTCCCGGTTCGGCCACCGGCCCGTCCAGCCTCAGCTACTGGTGTAGACGTAAGGGTGGGCGTGTTTGGTTCCTGCGCCCGCAAAATCGCCCGGCCATTCTGAAACGCCCGACCGCAGGAGCACAGACATGAGCGCAGACCGCAGCCCCCGACCGTACGAAGTGGACCTGGATCGCTTCTGGACTGATGACGCCGCCAGCCATGGCCGCTGGTTCAGCGCCGACAGGCCGCAGACGCCACTGGCCATCCGCATGCCCGCCACCTGCGTCTACGACGAGCTGGGCCTGCCCATGCCGCCGGAGGCCGGCACGGAGATTCAAGACCCCTACTTCGTGGACAAGACCCTCCGCATCGCCTACAACGACAAGGCCGAGCGGCTGGTCGGCATGCGCTTCCTGCCCGAGGGCGACCCGCCGCCGGCCGAGCATCGCTTCCCCGGCGTGAAGGGCATCACGGACCTCTTCGAGGCGACGGTCATCGACGTGGGCGGCACCGGCTGGGTGATGCCTTCGGTCCAGACGCCCACCGAGCTGGAGGCCCTGCTGGACCGCGTGGAGAAGCGGGACCTGCGGGCCTTCCTCTTCCCCGCGAACTGGGACGCCGAGGTGAAGCGCATCCGCGAGGCCGGCGGCGCCATACCGCGCATGGGAGGCGGCATCCGGGGCCCGGTGACGGCCGCCATGAGCATCTACGGCGTGGAGAACCTGATCTTCCTGATCAACGACCTGCCGGAACTCGCGGCGCGCTTCCGCGACGTGCTGGCCGACGTCATCATCCGCATGACCCGGCTCTTCTACGAGGTGAGCGGCACGCCCGACCGGCGCGGGTTCGGTTTCAACGACGACAACTGCGCCATGCTCAGCCCTGAGCTATACGCCGCCTTCGGCCAACCCATCCTGCGGCGCGTCTACGCCGAGTTTGCTCCGGGCCCCGACGACTGGCGCTTCCAGCACTCCGACAGCGCCATGGGCCACCTGCTGCCGCTGCTGAACGAGGTCGGCGTGAACCACGGCAACTTCGGCCCCACCCTCCGCGTGGAGGAGATCCGTGCGGCTATGCCCCGGACGGTGATCCACGGGCAGATCGCGCCCTGGACCTTCGCCCGCGGCACAGATGACGAGGTCGCCGCCGAGGCCCTGCGAGACATCCGCGGCGTAGGCTCCGGCGGCGGGCTACTCATCGCCACCGCGGGGAGCATCAACCCCGGCAGCCGCCTCAGCGGCCTCCGAGCCATCATGAGCGTGATCCAGCGTGAGGGGCGGCCGGCGTGACTCGGGCCCCGTTCGGCGCCGCGCAGGTAGAATCGCCTGGGGGATGTGCGCTATGCAGACCTACCGCCTGATAGAGGACTTGCCCGGCGATTGGCATCGTCTGGCCGCGTCCGACCTCACGAGCCTCGCACCGATCTGGGCGGAGCGCCTCGCACAGCTCAAGGGCGGCGATGCGGATCTGCGGCGGTTCAACGACCGGCTCCGGCGCAAGTGGGCCATCGAGACCGGCATCCTGGAAGGGCTCTACAGCATCGACTGGGGCGCCACGCAGCTGCTCATCGAGCACGGTATCGTCGGGAGCCTGCTGGATCACGGCAGCACGACCCGGCCGGCGGAGCATGTCATCGACCTGATCCGCGACCAGGAGGACTCGCTTAACGGCCTCTTCGACTTCGTGGCCGGGCAGCGGAGGCTGACGCCGGCATACATCCGGGAGGTCCATCACTCGCTGACGCGGAGCCAGGAGTGGGTCGATGCCGTCGACACGACCGGCAAGCCCATCCGGGCACCCCTGCTGCGCGGCGACTGGAAGGTCCAGCCGAACAACCCCACGCGGCCCGATGGCGAGGTCCATGCCTACTGCCCGCCGGTGCATGTGGCGTCGGAGGTAGACCGGCTTGTGGCGATGCACGCGGCGCATGTCGCCGAAGGTGTGCCGCCCGACGTGGAGGCGGCATGGCTGCATCATCGGTTCACGCAGATCCACCCCTTCCAAGACGGCAATGGGCGTGTAGCGAGAGCCCTGGCCTCGCTGGCCTTCGTGCGATCAGGCTGGTTCCCACTGGTGGTGGATCGCGGCGAACGCGGCGAGTACATAGCGGCGCTCGAGCAGGCGGATGGCGGCGACCTCGGCGCGTTGGTGGACCTGTTTTCGCGCACCCAGCGGCAGCTGTTCCACGAGGCCTTGAGCCTTGCCCTGGATGTTCAGTCCGAGCAGCCTACGCTGCAAGGCCAGATCGCCGCGGCTGCTGCGGTTCTGCAGCGACGGCAAGGGATTCAGTCGGCGGAGCGGCAGGAGGTGTTCGCCCTTTCGGCGCTCCTGGTCTCCGCCGCGACTGAACGGCTGGAAGCCCTGGCGCGTG
>CAISJD010000034.1 GCA_903885605.1 uncultured Chthonomonas sp.
CGCAGGCATCCAGCGCCTCGCGGCCTTGGTGAGAGCTGCCCCGGGTCGGGCAGGGGCGCCGTGTCCGGACGTGAGTTCGGTGGACACGATCAGCCGTAGCTGACGCGGGCTCGACGCCCCGATGCCGCGCCGTCACGCCGGAAGGAGCAACCATGGTCATGTTGGCATTGGGTGTCATCGCGGCATCGATGGCGGCGCCCCCGGCCGCCCGCCCCGCGCTGTCGCGGTCCGACGTGGTCTTCATGTACCAGGCCGACCGGCCGACCTACGAGGCCTACGGCGCCGGCGTGCTGGCCTGGGGCGGCAAGCCCGACGCCAGGGCGCTGGCCGAGGCGAAGGGCGTTCGGTGGCTTGGCAGCGTCGGGATGGTCACCGAGTTCAGCCGGTACCATGATCGCTTCCCGGAGACCTACGCCGAGGCGCTCTGCCGGGACATCGACGGCAAGCCCGTCAAGGTGCCGTGGCTCACCGACCAGCAGCACAAGGGCATCCCCTACTGGTGGTGCTGCACCAACCAGCCGCAGTTCCGCGCCTACCTGCGCGAGCGCGTCACCGAGACCCTCAAGGCCGGCGCCGAGGGCCTGCATGTGGACGACCACATGGGCACGTCCGGCGGGCTCTGGCTGGGCGTCTGCTTCTGCGATCGATGCGTGGAGGGCTTCCGGGGCTACCTGGCCGCGCAGCCGCCCGACCGCCGGGGCGTCCTGGCCAGGGCCGACGCCGCAACGTTCGACTTCCGAGTCGAGATGAAGGCCTGGCTCGCCGGAGCGCCCGGCAGGAAGCCCACGCAGCATCCCGCCTGGCCGGTCTGGACCGCCTACCAGTGCAAGGCCGCCGCCGCCTTCATGTCCGAGCTGCGCCGGGCCGCCGAGGCGGCTGCGGGCAGGCCGGTCCCTGTCGGCGCCAACGCGGGCCTCCTCTGGCCGCTCCACCTGGCCGACTACAAGGTGCTCGACCTCTTCAGCGCCGAGACCGACCACCACGCCGCCTCCGGCAAGCCCAGCGACGCGCCCATGCTCGCCTACCGCCTGGCCGACGCCGTGGGGCGGCCCTACGCTGCCACGGCCGGCGGGTGGGACTGGGCCACCATCCAGGAGAAGCAGAACCACGGGCTCGTGCGGCACTGGATCGCGCTGGGCTACGCCGCCGGGCACCGGCTCATGGCGCCCCACTACCAGTGGTGCTATACGGCCGAGAAGGGCACCCACTGGTACCGCGGACCCGGGGAGCGTTTCGCCCCGCTCTACCGCTTCGTGCGCGAGAACGCCGGGCTGTTCGACGGCTACGAAGCGCCGGCCGACGTGGACCTGCTGATGCCGCACCGGTCCTTCCGCAACGGCCCGCAACCATGGATCGACGCGGCGTCCAGGCTGACCGCGGCCAACGTCTCCTTCCGCCTCGTGCTGGCCGGTGATGAGATCGTGGAGAAGCCGCTCGTCTCCGCCGACCTCGCGCCTCGACGACCCCTCATCGCGCTGGACCGTGACAAGCTCGACCCGGCCGACGCCCGCCTGCTGGAGCGCCGGGCCGGCCGCGGAGGCGTCTACGACAGCGTCGATGCCGCACTGGCCGCTCGGCATCCTTCGGTCAAGGTCGACGCGCCCGGCCCGGTGCGCGCCCTCCCGAGGGTCAAGCGCGGCTCTGCGGTGGTACACGTTCTGAACTACGCCTACGACGCCAAGGCCGACGACGTGACGCCGCAGGCCGGCGTGGTCCTCACGCTCGACCTGAAGGCCCTGGGAACGCCCGCCGCCCGCGAGGCCCGCCTCCACACGCCCGACGGCGAGGCCGTGACGCTGCCGATACGCGACGGCCGCCTGGAGCTGCCCAGGCTCGGGCTCTGGTCCCTGATCGTCCTGGGCAAGCCCTGAACCGCACGTCCATCTCCACGCAAGGAGCCCGCCCCATGGACCACGAACTCACCCGCCGCGAACTGGCGGCCTCGGCTGTGGCGGCGGCCGCGGGCCTCGCCGGAGGGGCCGCCGGGCTCGGCGCGGGACCCGTCGTCCTCGGGGCCGGGCCGCACCTGCTGCTGGATGACGCGCTGATCGAGAGCTCGCAGGGCCTGGAGCGCGTGGTGACGCCGCCGGATCGGCTGCCCGAACCCGTGGTCACGGGGCCGGTGGACAAGTGCTTCCAGCCCTACGTCAGCGTGCTGCGCGAGGCCGGCGGCCGCTTCCGCATCTGGTACGGCGTGCCGGAGAGCGCGTCGCAGTCGCATGTGGCGACGATGACCTCCGCCGACGGCATCCGATGGGAGCGGCCCCACCGCGTGCTCGCCGATCCGGGGCACATCCAGTTCGGCGTCAGCATCCTCGACGACGGCGCCCGCGAGCGCGACCCGGTGCGGCGCTTCAAGTACGGCTACTGGGACGACGGCGGGCTGCAGATCGCCACGTCGCCGGACGGCCTCGCCTGGACGCGCATGGCCGGCGGACCCGTGATCCGGCACGACCACGATATCAACAGCATCCACTGGGACCCCATCCGCAAGCGGTACATCGCCCTCGTCTCCAGCTACACCACCGGGCCCACCTGGGCCGGGCAGCGGCGCATCCCCATGCAGAGCGTGAGCGACGACCTGGTCCATTGGCGTGAGCCGTGGCGGATCATCACGCCGGACGATGAGGACCCCGGCGAGACGCAGTTCTACTGCATGTCCGGGTTGCTGGCGCGTGGCGGGCTGCTGATCGGGCTGGTGAAGGTGCTGCGCGACGACCTGAAGGTGGACAACGCCCCGCCCGGCGGCTACGGCCTCGGCTACACCACGCTGGCCTGGAGCCGCGACGGCGAGCGCTGGACCCGCGACCGGACGCCCTTCATGGACCGCAACGCGCGCGTCGGCGCCTGGGACCACGCCATGACGTGGGGCGACTGCCAGCTACTCGTGGGCGACCGTGCATACATCTATTATGGGGGCTACGCGCGCGGCCACAAGGTCGAGCGCTTCACCGAGCGGCAGATCGGCCTCGCCCGAATGCCGCGCGACCGCTATGTAGCCCGGCAGGCAGGCGAGGCCGCAGGAACGCTCCGCACCCCGCTGCTGCTCCCGTCAGGCGCATCCCTGACCGTGAACGCGGCAGTCGACGGCGAACTCACCGCGTGCCTGCTGGACGCGGCGGGCAAGCCACTCCCCGGCTACACCCACGCGGAGTGCGTCCCGGTGCGCGGCGACGGCGTAGCCCTGCCGCTCCGCTGGCGCCGCCACACCCGCCTCCCGGCCGGCAAGCCGATGCGGCTTGAGCTGCGCCTGCGCCGCGGCAAGCTCTGGGCGCTGGACATGGCCTGAGGCGCGACGCAGCGCCATTGGTTGTCGCCCGTCGCATACCAACGGGCGGGAGGAGCACCGTCAGCCGAGAAGCCTGACGATAGCTATTTCAGTGCCGTCTTGCACTGTCAGTGTCCGGAGTTCATCTCCAGTGTACGCGGTTGGGGAAACAGAGGTCGGGCGCTTGGACAGCGACCGGGCCTTCTTGAGCACCACGCATCGTGTGATGAACTCAGGCGGCTGTTTGTCGCGGGCCCGCTGGATGATCTCGTCCAGGTAGGCTAAGAAGCACTCCGCCCCGAGTATCTGGCGTGATGCGCCCTTTGAGTTGCCGGATTTCAGTTCGATGTAGATGCGGTAGACGTGGTTCCGGTAACGGCAATGGATCACTGCATCACAGCCCTGATTCCACACGTGACGGGCCTCTTGCCGGAACAGGTGGGAGTACCGCCCGTGCCCTGCCAGTCCTCTGTCCGGCAGGACGGCAAAGGAGTCCTTACCCAGATGGGTAACTGCAATACTGCGAAGCGTGGCGTTGGCGCCGTGCTCCTTCAGCGTGATGGACTGGCGATCATCGGCTGATCGAACCAGGACGTTGGCAGTCAGCATCTCGGCCACCATGGCCGCGTACTCGACGAGGTCAGTCTGCTGCATCGTCGAGGTGGTCCAGTATCTGGTCCTGTCTTGCGTTCATCTCGTTGATTGTTTCATCAAAGCTGAGGAACTCAAAGCTGGCATCGGGTAAGGGCTGGACTGCCGACAGCACCAGATGCCGACTTCGGCGCTTGGCTTCGGCGTTCCTCTTTACGGACTGCTCACCGGCGACGTACACGCGCGCTCTGCCCGCATCGAGCCTCTCATCGGACTTGTAGCCCAGGCGCTCGGCCACCTCGACCTCGGTGCTGCCGAGGAGCAGCATGGTGTTGAGTTCCTTGGCTATATAGTCGCTGTGTGTGGTGACCAGCACCTTCAGTCCGGCGTTCACCAAGCGGGCCAGCAGACGGGCCATCAGCACCTGGCTAGCCGGATGGAGGTTCAGCTCCGGCTCATCGATCATCAGGAGGTCGCCGGTTCTCGCTTGGTGGCGCAGGTAGAGCCCGAGGCCGAGAAGGCTCCGCACAGAGCTGGAACTCTCGTTCAGCGCAAGCTTGGGGCTTCTGCCCGCCGGCTGGAAGTACACCGATCCCCTTGACACGTGGTAGCGGCCGCCAAGCAACTCCTCAAAACCTGTGAGGAGTTCCAGCATGGCCGTGATCAGCTCTCCCTGAGAGCCCTGCACGGCATCAACCTGATTCATCCGGTCCACTTCGTCGCGGACCGGCAACGGGTACCTCGGGCTGAACTCAGGAATCAGGATGGAGAGGAGTTGCTTGGGTTCTAGCCGCTTCGAGGTTTCCACGCTGGAGAGGGCCTCGATCAGCCGCGTCCTCGTGAAGTTCAGCTCGTTCCGGAACGTAGCCGCACCCGTGCGCTCGGTGCTGATCATGACGACCCTAGGCACGACGCCGCTGAATGCAAGCGACTGCACGGCCGGCAGCAGCATATCGCGCAGGACAGGCTGTGGAATGGCCTTTGGGTCGCCGTCCACAAGGCTGGCCACCAGACTCATCGAACTATGGGCCTTGGTGACACTGACCATGGGCGTCGCGTCGGGACGCTGATAGGTGTGGGCAAACTCCCTGCTGACCAAGCCGCCCGGTGGCGGTGCGGCGATGGTTAACTCGGTGGCGTCAAATCTGCCTTCCTCCGCGGCCAGCACGCCGGCAAGCGCCTTTCGGTACTCCGTAGCGATTCGCGCAAGGTTGTCCTGCCAGGGCGCCAGAATCCGCTCGCCCAGGTCAATCTCAACACTTCCGGTGTCGGCCAAGCGTGCCGTATCCGCGTCGTCGATCAGCCACGTGGATAGGGCCGGCCACAGTTTTAGAAGACCATAGATTGAATAGGCGACGTATGTCTTTCCGGTGTTATTACGTCCACATATAAGTGTAAGATCGCCAATAGCGATGCATGCATCGGTCAACGCGCCCAGATGGCGGAACTTCAATTCCATGCTTGTACGCTCCAGGCCACGGTGGCAGCGTCAGCGTGCCGCCGGTCATGCCAAGGTATACCCCAACTGCACCTGGGCGCTGGACATGGCCTGAAGCGCGACGCAGCGCCCGACCGCTGGGGCTACGGCACGGTGACGCGGACGCTGACCGGGCCGATCAGCCCCGATGGGCGGAGGTCGCCGTAGCTGTTGTTGGCCAGGTTGGCCACGCGGACCTCCAGCACGTTGGCGCCGGGGCGGGCCGCGTCGGTGATGTCGACGGTGTGCGGGGCCCAGATGCGGGCGCCGCAGGGCTTGCCGCCGCGCCTCCTCGGCCCTCCTGGAGCCGCACCACAGGGCGCCGCCGCGAGGACGCAGAGCAGGGCCCCGAGCAGCAGGAGCGGCCTCACCCCTCGGCCTCGCGCCCGGCAGCCTCGGAGCAGAGAGCTCGCCGCGGCCGGGGGTTTCACCGCTGACCTGCGCGCGAGCCCTTGACATCCGTGGCCACCGTCGCTACAATGCAATCGTATGCACTCACACGAACAGCCGCAGAAGAGGCGCGTGACCGCGCGGGATATCGCACAGAAGCTGGGGCTCTCGCAGTCCACGGTGTCGCGCGTGCTCAGCGGCGCCAAGGACTACCAGTACTCCGAGGAGACACGCAAGCGTATCCGGGCCAGGGCCGAGCAGATGGGCTACAGGCCCCACGCCGTGGCCCAGTCGCTGCGGCAACAGCGGACGCGGGTCATCGGTTTCTGCAGCCGCCACGGCCACCTGGACGCGCGCAACACCTTCCTGGCGGAGATCATCGGCAGCCTGCAGCGCTCCTGCTCCGAGCATGGAGAGTTTCTGATGCTCCATAGCTTCGCCCCGGGCACACCGGACGACGTGGCCTATGGCGAGTTGGTCTCCGGCCGCATTGACGGGCTTATCCTGCACGGCAACGATGCCGACCCGCTGGCGCGCCGCCTGGCTGCCGGGCCTCTGCCGGTCGTGGCTGTGGTGGACCGGATTACCGGCGTTCCGGCCGTGCTGTGCGATGATCGCGGCGGCATGGCGCTGGCCGTGCGGCATCTGTCCGAGCGAGGGCATCGGCGCATCGGGTTCGTCCACGCGGGCCGAGGGTTGGCGTCGGTCTGCGCCCGGATCGAGGGATACCTCACGGCCATGGCCGAACTGGGGCTGGAGCCGCACCTTATCGAGGTCGATTATGAGGAGGCCGGGCCTGCGCTGGCGGCCATTCGATCTGCCGGCACGCCGCCCACGGCCGTCTGTTGCTGGAACGACGTGACTGCCCTGGTGCTGCTGGAGGCCTGTGCCGCCGCCGGTCTGCGCGTTCCGGCCGACCTCGCGGTGATGGGCTTCGATGGGCTACTGGACACGCGGTTGGCCGGGCAGCACCTGACCACGGTCTCGGCCCACTGGCCTGAAGTGACCCGGCGGGCGCTCGAAGTACTACGAGCGCGGCTTGGGGGAGGGGATGCACCTGAGGAGACGGTCATCGACGTCTCAGTGCGCTTGGGGAGGACCACCTAGGTAGGGCTCGCGCCGGGCGGGCAGGTCGTCGCGTCAGAATGCATACGATTGCACCGCCCATGGTTCGTCAATGGCGCCGGTAGGCGCCACATCACAAGGAGGTGTAAGGCAATGGGAAAGACACGATCAGGCTTCACACTGATCGAACTGCTAGTGGTGATCGCCATCATCGCGATCCTGGCTGCCATCCTGTTCCCGGTCTTCGCGCAGGCGCGTGAGAAGGCCAGGGCCATCTCGTGCCTGTCCAACATGAAGCAGCTGGGCCCGGCCGCTATGATGTACGTTCAGGACTACGACGAGCTCTACTGCTACGCGACGACGCTCAACTCCAACGGCACGCGCACCGACTGGCGCATTACGCTGTTGCCGTACATCAAGAACGGCACGCTGGGCGCGGCGTCAGTGGGTGACGGCACCGTGGTCGGCGGCCTCTTCGGGTGCCCCAGCAAGACCAACGCCAAGCGGGTGTACGGCGCCCATTCGCCCATCATTCACTATCCCACCATGTCCAACAATGCCTTCTGGTCGCCGGTGGGCCTGGCCGGCCTGAACCGTCCCGCCGAGATCATCCTCGTGACCGAGGTCGGCGTCGGAGACGACGGCAACGGGAGCCTTGAGGGCCTCACGGAGGACTTCTGGTGGCATGGCGGCGCGACCTGGCCGCCGGTCTTTTCCGGCCCCAACTCGGCTGAGAAGTTTGACGGGGACGGCACCAACGCCAACTGCAGCGCCGCCGGCTGGTCGGCCTGCAACACCTACCTGCCGCGCTACCGCCATACCAGCTCGGCCAACATGGTCTTCACCGACGGCCACGCCAAGGCCATGATGAAGGGGCGCCTCAACTATTGCAAGAACGTCCTCTTCCCAGGAATGATCAAGTGGTACGACAGCGGCCCGCAGGACTGGCTCTACGACCCGAACTGGGATTCGCCGTGCCGCGGCCAGCAGCCGTAATGCGGTCCAAGCCCTGGTTCAGGGGTCTCACCTTCCTGGCAGCGGCCATCTCCTGCTGTTCGCTGGCGGCCTGCCGGCGCGAGCCAGAGGTGAAGACCAAGTCGCCCGAACAGGTCCGAGCTGAGATCGCCAAGGTCGAGAGTGACTCCCAGATGCCCGCAAACGTTAAGGGCATGGTACTGGGCCTCCTCCGCAAGCAGCTGCAAGAGGCCGAGAGGGGCGGCAAGCAGGGCAAGTAGGCCGATAGGGGTCCGCGAGCGGCAGGCCTCCGCTTGCGGACCCATCCGGCCCTTTACCTCGACGCGCGATGCGGCGGCCGGCAGGCTCGCGCACGAGCCGGCGGCGGCTGGGGAACGGGGTTACGATGCTGATCGACGTACACGCCCATATTGGACGGGTCGTGCCCGACCGCCGCGAGTTCATGGATGCTGCCAGCCTGATAGTCAGAATGGATGCGTGGGGCATCGACATCGCCTGCGTGCTGCCCCTGAGCGAGCAGCCCGAGGGAGCCTACCTTGAGTGCGACACCGAGGACGTCCTCGCGGCGTGTGGCCGCTATCCCGAGCGTCTGGTCCCGTTCTGCCTCATTGACCCGCGCTACGGCAACCGGCCCGATGCCGACTTCCGGCCGCTCCTCAATGAGTACAAGGAGCGCGGATGCAGGGGCGTCGGCGAGGTGCTTCCCAAACTCGACTTTGACGATCCGCGCGCACTGAACCTCTACCGCCAGGCGGGCGAGTTCGAGATGCCCGTGCTGTTCGACATGCACGACGGCGAGTGGGGTTACGGCCTTTGCGACGACTTCGGACTGCCGAAGCTGGAGCATGCCCTGCGCGCTTGTCCGGACACCATCTTCATCGGGCATGGGCCTACGTTTTGGGCCGAGATCTCTGCCGATGTCCCTCCAGCACAGCGTTCGGGCTATCCGTCGGGCCCGGTGCGCGAGGGAGGAGCCGTGCCGCGCCTCATGCGCCGGTACGTGAACCTCTGGGCTGACACCTCGGCCGGTAGCGGGAACAACGCGCTTACCAGGGATCCCGAGTTCGGCATCGCGTTCTTGGACGAGTTCCAGGATCGCCTCATGTTCGGCACCGACTCCTGCAGGCGTAGCGATGTGGCAAGCCCCTATCCGAATGTCTCGTTCTTCCGCGACGTGCGCGAGAACCGGCGGATATCCGGCGAAGCCGCCGACAAGGTCGCCTGGCGGAATGCCGCGCGGCTCCTGCGGATACCTGGCCGATAGGGGTTCCTAATCTCCCTGCCAGGGGGAACCTTCAGCCTGCGGCGCCCGTGGCCCGGTACGGTTGCCGGGACCTTGACGCGGGCAGCGGCGGCTGGCTAGACTGGAGGCGATATCTGCCGCCCAAGGAAGCCCCCGCCATGACCTCGGACCCCACGCCCGCCGCCGCCAAGCCCGCCTTCTCCTGGGAGCGCGACATCGCTCCGGAGGAGGGGCCGCCCATCACGTTCACCGAGGAGGTGCGCTGGGACCGCTGGGACCGCGACTTCGACGAGGCCGCCTACACGCCGCCGCCGTGGGCCATCGGGCCCTTCGCCAAGTACGCCGGCAATCCGGTCCTGGCCCCCACCGCGGGCGGCTGGGACTGCGGGCGCTTCGGCGGGGGCGTCCACAACGGCTCCATCCTGCAGGTCGACGGACGTTTCGCCTACGTCTACCGCGGTGAGCGCGAGATGGAGCCCGGAGCCGTGCCCGGCATGGCCGGCGGCTACATGTGCGACATCGGCCTGGCCCTCAGCGACGACGGCGTGGCCTTCACCAGGGACGAGGAGGCCAGCCCCTTCTTCCGCCTGGGCCGCGACTCCAAGTACAGCTTCGAGGACGTGAGCTGCGTCCGCTACGGCGGGCTCTACTACCTCTTCTGCAACCGTTGGTTCTGGCCCGATATGGATAACCCCGCCACCAGCGGCGCCTTCCTGGCCACGTCGCCGGACCTGCGGACCTGGACCAAGCACGGCCTCTGCTTCCCCGACGCCAAGCGCATCCACCGCAACCCGGTCATCGTCCAGACACCCGAGAACGAAGCGGCGAGGCTGGGTTGCGGCTTCGTGATGTACCTGAACGACGGGCTCATCGCCACCAGCGACGACCTGATCCACTGGCACTCCCGCGAGGTGGCCGACCCCTGGCCCGGCGGCGAGAACTGCTTCGCCGTGGTCGACTGGGATGAGCGTTACCCCGACAACATCCTCGTCTTCACCGGCGGTCCCCATTCGGGCCACTTCTACGCCGTGGGCGAGGTGCTGGTAGACCGGAACGAGCCTGACCGCGCAGTGGAGTGGCTACCGAGGCCCGTGCTGACCGCCGACCCCGCGATCCCGTGGGAGAACGGCCTCACCGCCGAGGAACCCCACAAGCCCATCTCGCGCATGCTCGACTGCATCTTCTTCAACGGCCTGACGCGCCGCGACGGCAAGTGGTGGGCCTACTACGGCGGTAGCGAGGTCTATACTTGCCTGGCCACCGCGCCGGCGAGGTAACCCGCAGACCGAACCTGCACCGGGGGGCTTGGCGACCGAGGGGCAGGACTGCCCCCTCTGTGAGACGCCGCGCGCGCGGGTAGACTGGCCGCATCGTGTCAGCCTGTTACTGCCGTGGAGGTTCCGATGCCCCATGACCAGTTGTGGAAGCAGTTGCTGGAGACCTTCTTCCGGGAGTTCATGGAGCTCTTCCTCCCGGATGTAGCCGAGCACATCGATTTCGACAGCGTCGAGCCGCTCGGAGCCGAGCTCTTCACCGACCTGCCGAAGGGCAGGTTGCGGCGGCCCGACTTCCTGGTGCAGGTCCGCACCCGCGAAGGCGCCACTGAGATCGTGCTGATCCACGTCGAGGTTCAGGCGCGGCGCCGCAAGGACGTGCCCGCGCGCATGTTCGACTACTACTGCCTGCTGCGGTTGCGTCGCGAAGTGCCGGTGCTGCCGGTGGTAGTCTATCTGCAACCGGGCGCCGGCGGCATCACGCGGGAGCGCTTCGCGGCGGGCCTCTGGGGCCGCGAGACATTGCGGTTCGAGTACGACGCGCTCGGATTGCCGGACCTGTCGGCCGAGGAGTACCTGGCGAACCCGTCAGCCCTTGCGCCCGCCCTGAGCGCCCTCATGCGGGCGCCCGGCATGGACCGCGTGGCTCGCGCCTTCCGCGCCCTGGAGCGCGTAGCCAGGACCGACGTGGACGAGGCCCGGCGCTTCCTGTTGGCCTACGTGGTAGACCACTACATGAAGCTAACCGACGATGAGGCGGAGGAACTCAAGGCCCTCAGCCAGTCGTCTACAGCAACAGAGGTGAAGCAGATGTTCCTTTCATTCCAGTCCCGCGCCCACGAGCAGGGCTTGAGCCAGGGCATGCAGCAAGGCTTGAGCCAGGGTATGCAGCAGGGTCTGAGCCAGGGCCTGCAGCAAGGTCTGAGCCAGGGCCTGCAGCAGGGCTTGAGCCAGGGCATGCAGCAGGGCCTGAGCCAGGGCCTGAGCGCCGGCCGGGCGCATGGAGAGCAGGCCGTGCTGCTGAGGCTGATGCGGCGCCGCTTCGGTGCGCTGGCCCCGGAGGTCGTTGCCCGCGTCGAGGCCATCCAGGATACCAACCAGCTCGAGGCCCTGGCCGATCGCATCCTGGACGCCCGCACCCTCGACGAACTGGGCCTGCCGACGGCTTAGACCGCGGGCGCCCGCGAACGGCGCCCGTCGGTGCGTGGCAGGCCAAACCGGCTACGGAGCCTGCGGCTCCAGGAAGAGCCCCATCTCTGAGAGGCAAGGGCAGACGGGCGACTTGGTGACCCGTAGCCGCACCTTCGTGGTGGTGACGGGCTTGGCGCGCACCAGCCGGCAGGAGCCGATGGCCGTGCCCTTGGCCAGTTCGACCCAGTCAGAGCCGTCCCAGGTATCGACGGCCCAGTCATCCACCCGCTGGCCCAGCGGCAGGTACTCGCGCAGGCGCACCACGTTGAAGGTGACCGGCGCCCTGAACTCCAGCACGACGCTGGGCGTCGTTTGATCGTCTTCGGTTGCCCAGTAGGTGCCGGCCTTGCCGTCCACCAGCTTGTCGGGCCCGAACGCCGAGCCCCGGCTCGGGCCGGTCGCCTTCGCCCGACGCGCCAGGTCCTCGGCGAAGATGGCCTTCAACCGCTTACCCAGGTCCTCCAGCGAGGCCCGGTCCGTTTCGTGGACGCGGCCGCGCCGGTCCGGCGGCACGTTGAGCAGCATGACCGAACCGTGGCCCGCGGAGCCGAAGTAGTGCGACACCAGCTCGGGGCCCGTCTTCACCTTGCCGTCCTCCGAGGCGTGGTAGAACCAGCCGGGGCGGATGGAGAAGTCGGTCTCGGCGGGCATCCACCGCTCGCCGTTGCGGGTGCCGTGCCAGAGGTCCTTGATGCCGACGCCCGGCGAGGGCTTGCGGCCCGCCTCCTCGGCCACGGGGGTGATGGTGGACCAGCAGGGGTCGCCCGTCCAGCCCGACTCGGTGCCCACCCAGCGGATGTCGGGGCCCACATCGCTGAAGATCACGATGTTCGGGTCCAACTGGCGGATCAGCGCCCAGGTCGTGGGCCAGTCGTAGTAGCTGGTCGGATCAATCTTCCGCGCCTCGCGGGCGCCGCCGTAGAAGCCGTCGCCTCCGTTGGCCCCGTCGTGCCACACTTCGCTCACCGGACCATAGGTGGTGATCAGCTCGCGGAGCTGGTTGCGGTAGTACTCGACGTAGCTTGGGGAGCCGTAGTCGGCCCGGTTGCGGTCCCAGGGCGAGAGGTAGATGCCGAACTTCAGCTTATGGCGCCGGCAGGCGTCACTGATCTCGCGAACGACGTCGCCCTTGCCGCCCTTCCATGGGCTCTGCTCCACGGAGTGGTCGGTGAACTTGCTGGGCCAGAGGCAGAAGCCGTCATGGTGCTTGCAGACGAGCACGATCTGCTTCATGCCCGCCACCGCGAACGAACTGACGATCTGCTCGGCGTCGAAGTCGGTGGGGTTGAAGACGCTCGGGCTCTCGTCGCCGAAGCCCCACTCCTTGTCGGTGAAGGTGTTGGTGGTGAAGTGGATGAAGCCGATGAACTCCATCTGCTGCCAGCGCACCTGCGCGGGGCTGGGCAGGGCGCCATAGGGCGCGGGCGCGGACGACGGGCCTTCGGCGGCGAGGGTCAGCATAGGTAGCATGGCGGCGATCACTCCCAGTGCGTAGATCACGATCGGTCTCCTGCGGGCGGCTCGCCGATCACCGGCGACCGGTCCATACGGTACTCCATCCCGGCTAGGCCCGTCCGCCCGGCAGGGGCACGGGCCGGCCGTCGGAGCGCCGGACGGACATCTGCGCCCCGGTCCGCTCCAGTTCGTGGCGCAGCAGCTCGGCCATGCGGCGCGTCCGGCGCGGGTCCGCCGCCGATAGGTCGCGGCTCTCGCCGATGTCCTCGGCCAGGTTGAAGAGCTCGCAGCGCGGCTCGGCGTGGAAGTACACGAGCTTCCAGTCGCCCGAGCGCACCGCGCTGTAGGGGTGGATGCCCGGTCCCGCCACGCCCCAGACATGCGGATAGTGCCAGAGCAACGGCCTCGAGGCGGGCAGGGAGCCCGTGCCGCGCAGTAGCGGCGCCATGTCCCTGCCGTCGCCTGCACGCACGGCGTCGGAAGACCCGCGCGCGCCGGCCGCCCGCAGGAACGTGGCGAACAGGTCCTGGGTGATGACGGGCGTGTGGCACCGCTTCCCCGCCGCCACTTTGCCGGGCCAGCGCGCCAGCATGGGCACGCGAACACCGCCCTCGTAGGCCGATCCCTTGCCGCTGTTGAGTGGGGTGTTGTGTGTGTGGGGCCTGCCGCCGCGCCCGTGCGCCGAGAGGCCGCCGTTGTCCGACGCGAAGACCACCAGCGTGTTGTCGGCGATGCCCCGCCGGTCCAGCAGGTCGAGCAGGTCGCAGAGGCTCTTGTCCATGCCCTCCAGCAGCGAAGCGTACATGGCCTCGGTGCGGTTGACGCCCGCACGGGTGTAGCGGCCCATGAACCGCTCGTCCGGCGCAAAGGGGACATGCACCGCGTAGTGGGCCATGTTCAGGAAGAAGGGCTTGCCGTCGGCGATGGCCCCGTCCACGGCGGCGATGGCCTCCTGGGTGAGCGCCTCGGTGAGGAACGTGCCGGCGCCGATGTGCTTCTCCAGGCCCGGCACGTCCCAGGCCCTGTCCTTGCCGGCGAGGGCCCTGCCGTAGGCCTCTTGTGCCAGGTAGCTTCCGGGCGCGCCGGCGGCGTGGCCGGCGATGTTCACGTCGAACCCCAGGTTCCTGGGCTCGGCGCCGGGGGTGCCGATGGCTCCGAAGTGGGCCTTGCCGACATGGATGGTCCGGTACCCCGCGCCACGCAGGAGGGCCGGCAGGGCGGCAGCCGCACACGCACCAGGGGTCTCGGCGCTGTTGCTGAGCCCGCCCAGGTTCCAGGCGGGCGGGAGCAGGCCGGGATGCTTGCCGGAGGTGTCGGCGTCGGGCCGCAAGGTCCAGTTGGTGACGTGGGTGCGCGCCGGGCACCAGCCCGTCATCATGCTCACGCGGGTGGGTGTGCAGACGGGGCCTGCGGCGTAGGCGTTGGTGAACGCCATGCCTCCGGATGCCAGCCGCTCCATGCCCGGTGTGCGGTAGAGGCCGTTGAAAGGGGTCTCGCGCTCCCAGAGCGGCACCGAGGTGTCTTGCCAGCCCATGTCATCCACCATGAAGAGGATGATGTTGGGCCGCCGCGGCGGCGCGGCGGCGGCGGATGCCGCTCCGCCCAGGGCGGCGGCGCCCGCCAGGATGAGTTCCCTTCGGTTCATCGGCATCCTCCAGGTGTCCGCGCGTGGCGCGGCTACAACGGGATGGTACCTCGGACCTCCCGCCAGTGCGTGCCCGGCGCCATCCCGCGCTATCCCGACTTGGGTACACTTCGGCTGGGATAGCCCGGCTTCGACGCTTCCCGACGCGGCCCGTGTCAGTGGCTGAGGACCGATATGCCTACGCTACACACCCCAACAGTCATGGTGGTTGGCCTGTTGCTTACGGCGCTCTGCTTCGCGGTCACCGTGCAGCTATGGCGCCGAAGCATCGGTCGCCTGCGCGGCATAGGCCAGGGCGCCCTTGCCATCGGCCTCATGCTTGCGGCCCAGGCGCTGCTGATGCTCCGCGGCGTGGCGCCTGACTGGCTGAGCATCGTCCTGGCCAATACGCTGCTGGTCCAGGCCACGTGGATGAGCTACCGCGGCGTGCAGAGGTACGCCGGCCTGGATTCCCCGCAATGGCCGAACTACCTCGTGATCACGGCTGTGGCCGCCGGCCTCACCTACTACCTTTACGTCAGCCCGAGCATGACGGCCCGCTTCACCACGTTCTCGGCGGGGCTGTTCGTCATGGCGGTCCAGGGCGCCTACATGACGCTGGCCTGCGCCGAGCCCCGCGTCCGCCGGCTAACCCGTCCGCTCGGCTGGGCGTACGCGGGATACGCCATGGTGGCGTTGCTCCGGATCACCGACGGCCTGGTCTCCAACCCGCCGGGCCGCGAGCTCTTCACCGCTGGTCCGGCCATGGCAGTGAGCGTCCTGGTTTACCTCGTCATGTTCCTTGCACTGACGTTCTTCCTTCAGCTAGCGGTGAACGCCGGCCTGATGGAGCAGGCGGTATCCAGCGAGGAGCGGTTCCGGAAGGCGTTCCTGGCTGCGCCTTACGGCATCGGCCTCATCCGACGCGGTGACGGCGTCCTGCTGGACCTGAACGAGAGCGCGGCGCGGCTACTCGGCACGGATCGGGACAGCCTTGTCGGCGCCCGTGTCAGCGACCTGAACTGGGTTGTGGACCCGTCGCGCAAGGCCGGCCCGCCGGCTTCCGTCATCGCGGGTGACCGCGTGGAGCCCTTCGAGACGCGCTTGCGGCGCGATGACGGTACCGCAGTCGACGTGCTCGTCTCCACCGAGGCACTCGATCTCGCCGACGAGCCGCACACGATGTTCGGCTTCGTCGACGTGACCGACCTGAGGCGTTCCGAAGACGCTCTACGCCTCTCAGAGGAGACCTACCGCCTGCTGGCCGAGATGACCCGCGACGCCATTGTGCTGCATGACCTGGACGGCGTCATCCGTTACGCCAATCCCGCCGGCCTGGCCCTGGTGGGAGCCACCGAGGGCGACCTGGGCTCACTGCGCCTGGACACCCTCCTCTTGCCGGAGCGCGCGTCAGACATGGCCGTCAGGCGCGACCTGCGGTTGACGGGCGACCTGAGCGCCATGCATTACGAGGTGGAAATCGCCGGAGCGGCAGGCCGGCGCATCTACCTCAGCGTGAGCTCGATGCCGGTGATGCGGGACGGGCAGATGGACGGCATACTCCTGGTCGCTCGCGATATCACTGAGATGAAGCAGGCCGAGCTGCAGCACCAGGAGGTCCAGGCGCAGCTGGCCCAGGCCGAGCGGATGGAAACCGTCGGGCTGCTGGCCGGAGGCGTGGCGCACGACCTCAACAACCTGCTGACCGGCATCCTGAACTTCGTCGAGATGGCCCGCTCGAACCTGGAGGCGGACCATCCGGTGATGGCCCACCTCGACGCGATCACGCAGGACGCCAAGGGCTCCGTCCAGATGGCGGGCCACCTCCTGGCCTTCGCTAGGAGGCACCACGCGAGCCCGCAGGTCTTCGACCTCAATGTGCGGATCGCCGGGCTCATGGCCACGCTCAGCCGCATCGTGGGCTACGACGTGCGGACGGTCTGGTCCCTCACGCCGCTCAACACCATGGTGCGCATGGACCCGACCCAGCTGGACCAGGTGCTCCTGAACCTCGTGGCCAACGCCCGCAGCGCCATGCCCGACGGAGGCACATTGACGATCGAGACGGGCGTCACCGACAACCCCTGGGGCCAGAGCCTGTGGGGCCAGGAGCCGGCGCTGGGCGGCTTCGTCGTACTCAAGGTCTCGGACACGGGCGCCGGCATGACCAAGGAGGTCCAGAGCCGCCTGTTCGAGCCGTTCTTCACCACCCGGTCCGTCGGCGAGGGCGCCGGCCTGGGCCTCGCCACCGTCTACGGCATTGTGAAGCAGAGCGGCGGCTCCGTAACTGTGGAGAGTGAGCCCGGCCACGGCGCCGTATTCCGGGTCTTCCTGCCCATCTGCAACGAGGTCCCGCAGGCTGAGCCGGTCACGCCCGCGCCGCCGGCTCCCGCGGCCGGCGAACGGGCGGATGGTGGCGCGCGCATCCTGGTCGTCGATGATGACCGTGTCATACGCAGGTCGATCTCGCTCTTCCTCAGGGGAGCGGGCTACTCGGTGCAGGAAGCTGATCGGCCCGAGGAGGCGCTGGCCATCGCGGCCGCGGACCCCGGCTCGGCCGATCTCCTGGTCACCGATATCAACATGCCCGTGATGACGGGCCCCGAGCTGGCGCGCAAAGTGCTGATCCACAGGCCTCAGATGCGGTGTATCCTCGTCTCCGGCTACGGCGCCGATGAGGTGGCCGGCGATCCCGGGACGGCAGGCATGGGGTTCCTGATGAAGCCGTTCTCGAAGGCCCAGCTGCTCGCCGCCGTCCGCGCACAACTGGAAGGCTAGAGGCCCGACGTGCAGCGTCCGGGACGCCTGAGACCCATCCACAGGAGATATGCCATGTTGGTTGCCCTCTGCTGTATGGCCTGCAGTGTCGCGGGTGGATCCGCGCCGCCGCCTGACAACCGCCCGCCCGCGGAGCGCTGGCCGCCGGAGCAGGCCCGGCGCTGGCAGGCCCGCGCCGGACGCATGGTGGGATGCAACTACGTGCCGTCGACCGCCGTGAACGACATCGAGATGTGGCAGAAGGCCACCTTCGACCCCGCCACCATTGACCGGGAGCTTGCGTGGGCGCACGACCTCGGGCTCAACTCGGTCCGCGTCTTCCTCAACTTCGTGGTCTGGCGCGAGGACGCGGCGGGCCTCAAGAGCCGTTTCCGGCGGTTCCTGGGCATGGCTGCCAGGCACGGCGTGTCCGTGATGCCGATCCTCTTAGATGACTGCAACTTCGCCGGCCGCGTTGCCGCCGCGGGTCCGCAGCCGGGCCCTGTGCCGGGCGTGCACAACAGCCAGTGGGTCTCCAGCCCGCCGCTCACGATGGTGACTGACCAGGCCGCCTGGCCCGACCTGCAGCGCTACGTCGCCGATGTGGTGGGCGCTTTCGCCGGGGACCGCCGCATCGTGGCCTGGGACCTCTACAACGAGCCGGGCAACTCAGGCATGGGAGAGCGGAGCCTGCCGCTTGCCGAGGCCGTCTTCGGTTGGGCTCGGCAGGCCCGGCCGACGCAACCCCTCACCATGGGCCTCTGGGCGGACTTCAACGACCCGATGTCGCGCCGCCTGATGGACCTATCCGATGTCGTCTCGTTCCATGGCTACGACGCGCCGTCCGGGTTTGAGGCGAAGATCGACCTCTGCGAGGCCGCCGGCCGTCCCGTGCTCTGCACCGAGTGGCTGCACCGGCAGGGCGGCAACAGCTTCCAGTCTGTGCTGCCGATCCTCCTGCGCCGAAACGTGGGAGCCTGGCACTGGGGTCTGGTGGCGGGGAGAACGCAGACCTACTGCCACTGGGGCTCGCTGCCCGGGTCGCCGATGCCGGCGCAGTGGCAACACGACGTGCTGCACGCCGACGGCAAGCCCTACGATGCCGAGGAGGCCGAGTTCATCCGCCGCACGCTGGGGTCGTCGAAGTAGAGGGATCCGGGCCGGCAAGCGCGCCGGCGGGTCCCGATCGCCGCCGCGCAACGGGCTGCATCCGGCCGGCCCGAATGCATCCAGAGTACACCGGCTACGTGAATGATTCATGAAGGAGCGGCAATGCAGGCGATTCCCGCCCGAATCTCACTCACTCCTCGGCGCGGGTGTGCTCGTGGGCGCGGCCCAGCTCCACATGGATCACGCGGTCGGCCGCCTGCGCCAGCCGGTCGTCGTGGGTGACCATGACGAAGGCGACGCCTGTCTCGCGGGTCATCTCGCGCATCAGGTCGAAGACCTCCTGTCCCGACCGGGCGTCCAGATTGCCCGTGGGTTCGTCGGCAAGCACCAGCCGCGGGCTGTTGGCCAGTGCGCGGATGAGGGCCGCGCGCTGCTGCTGGCCGCCGGACATCTGCCCCGGGCGCTTGTGCATCTGGTCGGCCAGGCCTACGCGATCCAGTAACCCCCGGACGCGCTCGGTGTCGGCCCGACCGGCGCTACCGTGGCGAATCGCAAGGGGCATCAGCGCGTTCTCCAGGCAGGTGAACTCGGGCAGAAGGTAGTGGAACTGGAAGACGAAGCCCACGACGCGGTTCCGCAGGTCGGCAAGGCCGTTGTCATCCAGATCGGCTGTGTCGGCGCCGGACAGGACGATGCGGCCCTCGGTGGGTCGGTCGAGCGCCCCGAGCAGGTTGAGAAGCGTCGTCTTGCCTGATCCGCTCTGGCCGATGATGGCCACGAACTCGCCCTGGCGGATGCGGACGTCGACGCCCTGCAGCACCTCCACCGGGTAGGACGTATCGAGCCCGTAGACCTTGCGCAGGCCGAAACCCTCAACGGCCACGGCCGCCTCAGTTGCCATGGATGATCTCCACAGGGTCCATCCGGGCGGCCCTGCGGGCGGGAAGCACGGCGGCGACCATCGTGGCCGCCACCGCCGCGGCCGCTGCGCCGAGGAAGATGGCCGGGTCGAACGAGACCGGGAAGAGCTGGTCGGTTCGGCCGAAGCGCGCCACCTGGCGGACGCCCTGCAGCATGCGGAGGAAGAGGTAGCCCGCGCCGCAGCCGGCCAGCGCGCCGACCAGCGCGATACCCAGCCCCTCCATGCCGAATATGAGCAGGATCTGCCTGTCCCGAGCGCCCATGCTCTTCAGGATGCCGATCTCCTTGCTCTTCTGGATCACGGAGACGATGAGCACCGCGGCGATGCTGAACGCCGAGGCGAGCAGGGCGAAGACCGAGATCATGGCGCTCGACGAGCTCTGGGCCCGCAACCCGTTGACAAACGACGCCTGCTCACGCATCCAGCTCTCGGTCTTGTGGCGCAGCGATCCGCTGACGGCGTCGGCGACCTGGTTGGCTGTGAAGGGATCGTCGAGCTTCAGCAGCACCGAGGAGACCGCGCCCTGGAGCCGGAACAGGCGCTGGGCCGTTCGGAGCGTGGTGAAGACGGAGCCCAGGTCGGCGGCGTTCTGCCCCGTATCGAAGATGCCCGCCACGGTGAATACGCCGTCGACGCCCTCCGACGAGAGCAAGCGCACGCGGTCGCCGAGCCGCACGCCCGCTTCGTCGGCCAGGCGGAAGCCGATGACGATCTCGTCGGACCCGAGGCTGAGCCACCGTCCGGAGATCATGTCGTCTTGCAGCGCGTTGATGCGCTCCTGCTTGGCCGGGTCTGCGCCGGAGACCGACACTCCGAACCGCCTGGCGCCGTGGACCAGGAAGGCCTGCCCCCGGATCGCGGGCACCACGGCCGTCACGCCGGAGAACTGAGCCAGCTGCTGCGTGAGCTTCTCCACGTCGTCGAACGAGTCGCGACGCTGCACGGTCTCCTGCACCGCCGTGCCTGCCATGCCCTCCACGCGGGCGCCTGTGGCGGCCAGGGGCCGTGGCCGGCGCTCGGCGGGCTTCACGGTGACATGCGGAAGCGAGCCGATGAAGTCGTTCACCAGCCGTGTCTGCAGGCCCTGGATGAGGCTGGTGATGAAGATGATCACCGTCACCGCCACAGCCACGGCGGCCACGGTCAGCACGGTCTGCCCCTTGCCCGCCACCAGGTGACGGGTGGCAACGGCAACCTCGAACCTCATCGGGCCGGGGCGGCGGCGGCTCGGGCGCCGGGCTTGGCCGAGGCGGCGTCTGCCAGCACCTGTGAGGACCGCGTCAGGCCCTGCAGCACCGGTATGCGGCTGACACCTGGAGCGCCGGTGCGAACGTCGGCCGCGCGCACGACGCCGTTGGCCAGGAGCATCACCTGCGACCGGTCTCCGGCAGAGATCACAGCGGCCAGCGGCACGGTGAGCATGGGCCTGGCCCGGGCCACGATCAGGTTCACGGAGACGGTCTGGCCGGGCATGAGCCATGGAACGCGGCCGTTGGGGTAGACGCGCACGTCGATCGAACCCCTGTCGGCGTCCACCTGTGCGCCCAGCCGGCCCACATGGGCATGCGCCGTGCGGCCGGGGTAGGCGTCGCTGGTGATCAGGGCATCCTGGCCCGGCCGGAGCTTACCCAGGTAGTTCTCATCCACCTGTACCAGCACCTCGAGCGGCTGGGCGGGCACGATGCGCACCAGCGCGGCCGATCCGGAGACCGAGGCGCCGGGATAGGCCAGCACGCGGGAGACGAGGCCCGCTACGGGCGCCCTCACGACCCCCTGCGCGAGCCGCGACCGGGCCGCGTCCAGGGAGCGTTGCGCTTCGGCCTCGGTGGCGCGGGCCACTTCCACCTCCTCGCGTCGCGAGGCTTCCGCTACGCTGCGCACCTGGGCGGCGCCGCTCCGCGTGGCGCCCTGCAGCGTGGCGCGTACGGCCGAGACGTCGGCGCGAGCCTGCGCCAGCGCTTCGGGGCGGGTCCCGGCCCTCATGTCGCGCAGGCGGGCGTCGGCTTCGCGCTGGGCCTGGTCGGCGGCTCGCAGGCTCTCGTCGGCGGCCTCAAGCGCGGCGGCGGCCTCGTCGCGTCCGCTCTGGGCGCGGTCGGCATCGGCCTGCGATACCGCGCCGTCGGCGGCCAGCCCGGCCTGGCGCTTCAGGTCGCGTTCGGCCTGCTGCAGCCGCGCGCGGGCCTGCCGAACGGCGGCCGAGGCGGCGGAGGCACGGAAGCCCGCGCCCTGCGCCGCGGCCTCCAGGGCCTGCAACTGCTCGCGTGTGGCCCCGCGCTCCAGCTCGGCCAGGCGCTGCTCGGCTCCGCGGAGGCGCTCCCGGGCCACGTCCGCCGCCTGCGAGGTGTCGGCCCTCACCCGGGCCATGGCCCACGTCCGCGCCGGCGCGGCCACCAGGGCCAGCCGGGCGCGCGCGGTGCGCAACGACGCCTCGGCCAGCCGCACATCGGCTGAGGGCAGTGCATCGTCCAGGCGGGCCAGCGGCTGACCTGCCGCCACATGTTCACCCTCGCGCACCAGGAGTTGGGCCACGCGGCCGGCGGCGGTGGCTGTGACGTCGGTCTCCTCGGCGCCCTGGACCCGCCCCGAGACGGCCACGCTCTCCGTGACCAGCTCCTCGGTGGGCCGCACCACGACCACCGAGGCGGGCTTTGATCGGAACCAGGCTCCGCCGCCCAGCGCTGCCGCCGACAGGATGAGCCAGACGGCGCTCCGTGCCGCGCCCATCCGGCGGCGCGTCGTGCGGGCGTCCGACTTGCGACGTGGTGGCTCTGTTGTCGTCTGGCTCATGCGGGTGTCGGCTCCTTCCGGCCGGCGGTCAAGGCCCTGCCGGAGTTATCTACGTGTACCGCAGCGGCACAATGCCCGACCTGTCGAGCTTCTGTCGAAGTTCCAGGCCACTGTCGCTAGCCCCGGAAGCGCACCACGAGCGTGCGGCCCGTGGCGGCGCGGCGCACCGTCTGGACCTTGCCGCCGGGCCAGAGCACCTCCAGCGACACCGGGCCCACATGGTCGCCCAGGCCGAAGTGGAGCGTCAGGTCGTTCTGGTTGCCCTCGCCCGTGCCGGCCTCCACCTGCCGCGTGAAGACGCGGTCCTTGGTCCGCACCCGCACCTGCGCGCCGATGGCCGACCGGTTCACGCGATTGCCGTCGCCCTCCAGCCGGACGCGCAGCCAGCTGCCCGCCGCGGCCTGGTTGCCGAAGAGCTTGCCGCCGCAGACCAGGTCCAGCTTGCCGTCCTGGTCGAAGTCGGCCCACGCGGCCTGATAGGTGGGAGGCAGCTGGGCCACGCCGGCGGCTGTGGTGACATCGGTGAAGGCGAAGGCGCCGCCGTTGCGGTATAGCACCGGGTAGTTGGGTACGCCGAAGGATGCCACGCCGTAGACCGCGGTGAAGATGAGGTCCAGCCGGCCGTCGTTGTCGAAGTCGCCCGCCGCGGGGCTGGCGTAGGACTCCTGGTAGAAGACGCCGCAAGTCCCCTTGTCGTCGAACCGGAACCCGGCGGCCGGCCCCGTGTTTCGCAGGAAACGGCTCTTCGGCTGGTCGCCCCGGCTGTCGCGGTGCGCGAAGTTCCCCGCGAAGAGGTCCATCCAGCCGTCGTTGTCGAAGTCGCCCCAGGCCGCCCCGATGGAGTGTCCGCCGTCGAAGCCCTCCGACGTAGCCAGCGCATTGAGCCCGGCGGCCCGGTTGGTGAAGGAGCCGAAGCCGTCGCCGACCATGAGGCAGTTGGGCTGGAGCCGGTAGTTGGATGCATAGACGGCCGGCGTGCCGGTCCGCATGAAGTCGCAGGCCGTGACGCCCCGGGTCCGGTAGGTGGCGTCGGACCAGGTGATCGTGAACGACTTGCCGCCGTTGTTCACGATCACGTACCTGGGGTAGGTGACCTGCCGGTCCCAGTCCTCGAAGCCACCCACGTAGAGGTCCACGAAGCCGTCGTTGTTCCAGTCTCCCCAGCAGGCGCCCCGGCAGTTGGTCGCCATCGGGGGCATCGCGACCTCGCGGAAGGCCTTGCCCGCCTCGTTGCGGTAGAGCTTCAGTCCGCTCCAGCAGAAGAGGTCGGTCCAGCCGTCGTTGTCGAAGTCGGCGGCCACGCAGGCGCCCATGTCGGCGAGCTTCTCGAACCCCTTGCCCGCCTTGTTGCGCCAGACGGCCCCGCCGGAGATCAGGTCGGTCCAGCCGTCGTTGTCGACATCGACGCAGCAGGCGGCATCATTGCCCAGGCCGATCCCCAGTTCGGCGGTTCGATCCCGAAACGCGGGCGCGGCCCCGGCCGAAAGGCAGGCAATCCAGCAGCAGACGGCCGGCAGAACGGCTAGACGCTTCATAGTGGCTCCTCGCACCGGGATGGTTCAGAGAGCATGGGCCCGTCGGAGGGTTGTTGTCAAGCGGCGGCAGCGGGCTCGCGGCGATGCCCACGGCCCGCGGGCCCGATTTCGGCGTCGGCGGCAGAAGGAAACCGCGGCATGCGGCGCGAACCTCAGCACGACACCTGGGAGGTATCACCATGCAAGGTCACCAGCCTGCGCTGTTCGCCCTGGTCGCTCTGGCGTTCATGCTCTCCGCCGCGGCCGTGGGCGCCGCGCCGGATGCTCGGATCGGCAACCGCGCGCTCTCGCTCGGGTTTAACCGGGCCACGGGCGCCCTCACCAGCGCCCGCAACCTGGCCACCGGCGACGAGTACCTGAAGGGCCCCGGCGGCCCGGGCAACCCCTTCCTCATCCACGTGGACCCCACCGTGGTCCCGCAGGCGGCCTCCAACCCCGGCTGGTGGTCGGGCGCCGTCGAGGAGGACCTGGGCGGACTGGTGGTCACCCCCGCCGCCTGCGCGATAACCTCGCTGGAGCGGAAGGCCACTGCGGCCAACGACGCGCTGACGCTGGTCTCGGAACACCGCGGCACGGGCCTCCGCATGCGGCTGACCATGAAGGCGCCGGCCGGAGCCTCCTACGCCGACCTGACGCTGACGGTCACCAACACGGGCCGCGCGCCGCACACGGTCGTCACGGCCTTCCCGCACCTCAACGGCCTGAGCCTTGGGCCCGACCGCGAGAGCAACGTGGGCCTCATGCAGGCGAGCTACGGCACGCCCGACGTGAAGGGCTGGGGCAACTTCGGCGGATGGTACGGGCGCGAGGTGAGCATGCAGTGGCAGGCCGCCTACGAGCCGAAGCTGAACGAGGGCGTGGGCCTCATCGTCATGGACGCGGAGACTTGCCCCAAGCTGATCCGGCGGGCCCCCGGCGGCGTGCTCTCGACGCTCTACTACCCCGGCACGCCGCTGGCGCCGGGCGCGTCGCACACCTACCCCACGGCCCGGCTGGTGATCCACCGCGGCGACTGGCGCGTCACGGCGCAGCTCTACCGTGCCTGGTTCGGCAGCGCCTTCAAGCCCCACCCGGCGCCGTCGTGGCTGCGGCAGGTGGACATGTACTGCGGGACCTGGATCCCTGCCGCCGAGGCCGTGGCGAAGAACAAGGCCGAGGACCCGACCAACGCCTTCACCTCCTACGAGCGGATGCCCCTGCTCTACCGCGACAGCACCTATGACCTCTGCGAATGGGCCATGTACAACCAGGGCGTGCAGGACGACCCGGCCAGCTACGGCCCCTACATGGGCGACGGGACCTACTACTTCCGGTCGGACCTGGGAGGCCCGACGGCCATGCGCGAGGGCGTCCGCAGGCTCCACGCCATGGGCCGGCGCATCATGTTCTATGTGGCGGGAAACTCCATCCTGCGCAACAGCGCCGTGCTGAAGGGGCAGAACGCCGACGACTGGATGCTCATGGACCGGCCCGGCAAGGGGTACGACATCGGCTACCCCAACGGCTTCTCCGTCTGCCCCGGCTACGGGCCGTGGCAGGAGCAGATGGCCCGCACCGCCCGGCGCATCCTGGCCGAGAGCGGAGCCGACGGCATCCGGCTGGACGAGATGGCCTCCTTCGTGCCCTGCTTCAACCCGGCCCACAAGCACGCCAACCCCTACGACTCCGTGCGCTGGATGCGGGAGCTGACCCGCAAGGTCCGTGCCGCCATGGACGAGGTGAACCGCGACGCCATCCTCCTCACCGAGGGGCCGCTGGACGCCGTGCACGAGTCCTGCAACGGTGCGCTGCAGATGTTCCAGCCCGGCTACGGCATCGACTCCATGCGCGTGGCCGTGCCGTCGCTGATCGGCATGGCGTACCACCCCGGAGCCGTGGAGGGCGCGCTGAACGGCTGGATCGGCGGCAAGACGCAGGCCCGGCGCCAGACCTGGCCCTGGGAGCATCGCGGCCTCGGCGGCAAGCCCGCCTGGTACGCCGAGGGCGGCGGCCCGGAGACGCGCTGGCACGAGCTGCGGGCGAGCTTCGTCGAGGCCATCGTGGACGGCTTGCCCGGTGCGGAGGATGCCGTGGCGGCAGGCGAGCCGCGCTGGATCGGGCGCATCTGGAAGGGCAAGCAGTACTGGCTCGTGGTGGGCGCGACGCTGGACGCCTCTCCGCTGAAGGCGCCGATCACCGTGCGCGTCCCCGGACTGCAAGCGTCGGTGAAGCAGGGCATGGAGATCGACGCCGTCACGCTGGAGGCGCGTCCGGTGACGGTCCAGCGCGTGGCGGGCGTGGCGGAGGTGACGCTGCAGTCGGCCTTCTCGGCGCTCTGGCTGCCCCATCCCGGCTGCCCGCCCATGGCGCAGGCCTCCCTATCGAAGGCATCGGTGAAGCGCGGTGAGACGCTGGAGGTCGAGATCACCCCGAGCCGCCGCGTGGGCGCCGCCGCGATCACGGTCACCTGCCCGGGCCTGGCCGCCGCGCCCATGGCCGCCACGCTGCCCGGCCGAGTGACGCTGCGCATCCCGGCAGACGCGCTGCCGGGCCTCTACGCGCTGCGGGTGGAGGGCGAGTGCCTTCCCGCCAAGCGCTGGGTGCGCGTGCTGCCGTAGGAGCGGGAGCGAGGGGGAGCAGGATGCCGACGGACAACCTGCCGGGCCGGGGCGCCGCCGCCCTGGCCTGGTTTGAGGCGAACAGGGGCTGCTTCGATACCTGGCAGGTGGTGGCGAACCCGGACCATGACGAAGCCGAGTGGTGGGCCGGGGCGCCCTCGGTGGCTCGGGACGCCCAGGGCGTCTTCTGGCTTGCCTGCCGCATGCGCACGGCCAACGACCGGCTCGGCAGGCGCGGCTATGAGGTACGCATCTTCCGCAGCGAGGAGGGCGAGGAGTGGACGCACGTCCACTCCATCCGCCGCGAGGAGGCGCCCATCGCCGGGTTTGAGCGGCCCGCGCTGCTCCTCGACCCGGCCACGGGGCGCTTCAGCCTCTACGCCTGCGGCCCGGTGGACGAGGTCTGGTGCATCCTGCGGTTCGACGACGCCGACCGGCCCGACCGGTTCGTGCCGAGTAGCTGCCGCACGGTCATCGCCCCGCTGGGCCCCGGCCTGCCCACAGGCTACAAGGACCCCTTCGTGCTGTCGGCCGGCGACCGGCGGCGGCTCTTCACCATCGGCATCCACGAGTTTGAGCAGGTCTACGCCTTCGCAAGCGACGACGGCGAGGCGTGGCAGCCCGTCGGCAACCCGGCGGCGTCGATCCTGCCCCTGGCGGGCTGGCACACCCACGCCGTGCGGCCCGCCTGCGCGCTGCCGGCCTTCGGGGGCCATCTCTTCATCTATGAGGGATCCGACGCCGCTTGGCCGGACCCCAGCTACAACATCTCCACGGGCCTGGCCTGGACACCCGACCTGCAGACGCTCACCGACCTGACGCCCGACGCCCCCGCCCTCCGAAGCCCAACGCCGGGGCGGCTCCACGCCTGGCGCTACTCGCACTGGCTGCGCGTGGGCGGCGAGGTATGGGTCTTCGCCGAGGTCAGCAAGCCCAACTCCGCGCACGAGACCCGCCTCTTCAAGCTGCCCGCGCCGCCGGGGTAGCCGGGCGGAGGGTGGCGGGAAGCGGCCGCAAAGGTACAATCCCACCATGATCCGACGCCTGTACATACACAACTACCGGTGCCTCGTGAACCTGGAGGCGCCCCTGGCGGACCGGCAGAGCCTCCTGCTCGTGGGCCGAAACGGCTCGGGCAAGACGGCCCTGATTGACGCCGTCTCGACCTTGCGCAGCATCGGACGCGGGGTGAACCGGGTCGGCGACCTGGTAAGGGTCAGCGACCTCGTCCGATTCGGCGCGGGGGAGGATGCAGAGGCGCAGAGGCGCATGCGGCTTGAGATAGAGGCTGCCCTCCCGACTGGTGTTGTTGCCACCTACTCGCTGGCATTGGAGTTGCCGCCGGGGTTCCGTGAGCTCCGCGTGGCCGACGAGGCACTGACCGTCGATGGCTCCGAGGTGTTCCGACGCCAGTCATCTGATGTCACATTCGAGCGAAGACCGGGGCATCAGGCGTCATTCCCCATCGACTGGCATCAGGTCGCCTTGCCGATCATGCAGGCGCAGGGAGCCGACCACCCGCTGGACCAGTTCCGTCACTGGATGCGGTCCATCCTTGTACTGCATCCGGTACCCTCGCTCATGGGCAGTGAGTCGACGGCCGGAACGCTTGACCCGGATAGCTCTTGCGCCAACTTCGCGGCCTGGTTCCGTGAGGTGATCTCCCAGTTTCCGGCCGCCTACGCCCCCTTCGTCGAGTACCTGCGCGAGGTGTTACCAGACCTGGAGTCTGTCCAGAACCGCGCCGTGGGCGCTGATGCCCGCAGCCTTGAGTTCGTGTTTGGCGCCGATAGGGGTGAGCGGTTATCGATCCCGCTGGGCGAGCTTTCGGACGGGGAGAAGTGCCTCGCCGTTGCCGCGCTGGTGGTTGCCCTGAGCAAGGCGGTGAGCCCGCGTGTATGCCTGTGGGACGAGCCGGATAACTTCATCGGCATTGCCGAGGTCGGCCACCTCGTCATGTCGCTGCGCCGCAACCTCCGCAACGGCGGGCAGTTCATCGCAACCTCGCACAACCCTGAGGCGATCCGCCGCTTCTCGGACGAGAACACGCGGCTCATGACGCGCACCGGGCACCTGGAGCCGGCACGCCTGCGACCGGTGTCGGAGCTCGGCCTGAAAGGCGACCTGGCGGACTGCCTCGCCCGCGGCGGCGAAGTCGAGGCCCGGGGCGAGGCATCGTGAACCGCGAGCGTCCCCATGTGCTGATCCTGCCGGAGGACGCGGCGAACCGCGACATCGCCAACGGCTTCGCGCTCGACGTCGATCATGAACGGGCGCTGCAGGTTCTGCCCGTGCAACGGGGCTGGACGAACGTTCGTGATGCGCTGCAACAGACCTTTGTGCCCGAGCTTCGTCGATATCGGTGCGCCCACCTGGTGGCCCTGATCGACTTCGACAGCCGGCCCGACAGGCGTATGTTGTTCACCGACGAACTGGCATTGCCCGCCGACATCGCGGAGCGGGTCTTCATTGCCGGCGCACTCACAGAGGTCGAGGACCTGCGGCGTAGCCTCGTGAGCCGCCATCTGATAAGCCCGAACACGCTTGAGGGCATCGGAGAGGCCCTCGCCGAGGAGTGCCGGACGGGCAGCTCCCTTGTGTGGGGCGACGAGTTGCTCACCCACAATGCCGTTAAGGTCGCCCGAATGCGCACGGCCCTCCGGCCGATCCTCTTCAACTAGCCGATTTGTCCCCCCGGCGCGCCGGGCTACGTCCTCAACCGGCAGTGCCTTCGCGAGCCTCCGGCGTAGCGCAGCGCAACGTCGAGGCCACCCGGATCGCCTCGATCACCAGCCAGACAGCCAGCGCCAGCAGGAGGATGCCCACCACGCCGGAAACGATGACGTCCGGCTTGACCGCGCCCAGATTTCCGAGCCCCTGCGCGAACGGCAGGATCAGCAGCGCCAGCGACCAGAAGGTGACCACCAGCATGAAGAGCATGGGGATCAGCGCCATCAGCGGGTTCCGGCCCGTCCGCGCCAGCCACATGGTGATCGCCAGGAGCGTAAGGCAGGCGAGGAGCTGGTTCGTGGTGCCGAAGACGGGCCAGGCCACGAGGTAGCCCTTCTCCTTGGTCAGCATGAGGAAGATGAGCGGCAGCACCAGCGTCGCCGCCGTGGCCGCCACACTGGCCGCCTTGGACCGGAGGCCCAGCAGCTCCTCCAGCACGTAGCGCCCCAGGCGGGTGCAGACGTCCAGCGTGTCATACACGAAGGTGGAGAAGGCCACCAGCGCGAACGAGAGTGCCAGGGTGTAGTCCACCCCAACCAGCCCCAGGTAGCGCGCCAGTCCGTTGGCATAGATGACGTTGGGATCCTTGCCCAGGGCCGGGTCGCCATGCTTGAGCATCATCACGGTGGCCAGCGCCAGAACCGCCACGCCGCCCTCCAGCACCATGGCTCCGTAGCCCACGGGCCGTGCGTCGCACTCGCGGTCCAGCTGCCTCGAAGTCGTGCCGGCGCTGACGATGCCGTGGAAGCCCGAGCAGGCCCCACAGGCCACTGTGATGAAGAGCGCCGGGATGACCAGCTTGCCCGTGTCCAGCCCCTTGAGCCCCTCCAGGTTAAACGCGGGGTAGTGCACCGCGAAGCCGCCGAAGAGCGCGCCCAGGAGCGCCACGGCCATGGTGAGGTAGAGGAACCAGCCGCCGAGGTAGCCGCGAGGCTGCAGCAGGATCCACATCGGCATGAGCGCTGCCACGAAGCAGTAGGCCAGCAGGCCCACCTCCCACTGCTTCACGGTGATCGCCTGCATGCGCTGCGTCAGCTCCGCCGGCAGGGTCGTGCCCGCCCAGATCGCCACGAAGACGAGCGGAAGGCAGACCGCCGTGGCGAGCCAGAGCTTCACGCGGAAGCGGAACAGCGCCACACCCATGGCCACGCCGATCAGCAGGTAGAGGCCCGAGCTCACCGCCACGCCCGGACCCAGGGCGGTCTCGTTGGCGACCGTCTTGAAGGTCTGCGCCGTCACGTCCGTGAAGGCGATGATCACGTAGGTCAGCGTCAGCCAGACAAAGAGCAGGAAGAGCGTGCGCGAAGTGGGAGACATGTAGCGGCGCACGATCTCACCGATGGAGCTGGCGCGATGCCGGACCGAGGCCAGTAGAGCCGCGAAGTCGTGGACGCCGCCCACGAAGATGCAGCCCAAGACGATCCAGAGCAGCGCCGGAACCCAGCCGAACCAGATGCCCGCCAGGATCGGCCCGACGATGGGCCCCGCCGCCGCGATGGCCGAGAAGTGCTGCGCCATCAGCATGGAGGGCCCCGCGGGCACGAAGTCGACGCCGTCGCCCATGGTATGGGCGGGCGTGTTGCGCTCCTGCGAGAGGCCCATGCGGCCGCAGACCCACCGTCCGTAGGTCACGTAGCCCACGCCGAGCGCCAACAGCGAGAGAACGACCACCACGCTGACCAAGCTCAAGCCCCCCTGCCCCCAGGATTCCCGCCGCCCGATGCCCAGAGCCGAGTACGTACTGTACCCAATGCGACCCCGTCGAGGGATAGGCGGCGCCGGCTGAGCAAAAGGTATAGTGACGTATGGACAATGTTGATCGCCAATCGGTGAGTGATGCTTGGAGCGAAGCCGCCCAGGATGCCCTCAATGCTGCCCGGGAACTCAAGGAACGCGCGCACTATCGAAGCAGCGTGAGCCGGGCCTACTATGCCGCGTATGCGTTCCTGGCGGCGGCCATGGTCGCCAAGCCCGGGGTCTCATTCGCTGACGGGCGTGACGGGCCACAACATGGATCGCTCCCCGATCTTGTCAAGAGCCATTTGGCCGGCGATCTGGGCAGGCGGATCCTTTGGAACGTGCGCACGAGCATTACAGCGCTCTATGAGGCCAGGCTCGTAGCAGACTACAGGCCCAGGGTGTTCGTGAACAGGGATGTAGCCACCGATGCGCTCAGGCGCGCCGGCGCGATCGCCAACGCGGTGAAGAGGGACTCGCCATGACATCCGCTACCCATACAGACCTGACGACCGAGCAGATGGAGAGGCTGACCGCTGCCATCAACTCGACGCTGACCGGCGACCTTGCCGCTGAGGTCGTGCCTGATGCGGTGGTGCGGCGCAATGGCGACCTGCTGGTGCCCGTGAGGCCCCTCGCATACCCCGAGCGGATGTTCCCGTTCCTGGAGGGCCTCGCCGTAGCCGAAATCAGCCTGCGCGACGCCGGAATTGCCGTCCAGCTCCAACCGGACTTCCGGCAGCGCGAGTTGGTGATCGCCTGGAAGGAGGCCAACGGCGTCTGCAGCTACTGGCCTGCTTACCTCTCCGAGGACCGTGCCGAACTGCGCGACCTGGCGGAGACGATGCCTGATGCGTCGGCGGACCTCGAATCGGCAAGGTACAAGACATACGCCTACGATGACGCCGAGGACCTCCTCGATGCGCTGAAGCGCGCCAGGGAGCGTTACCCGGAGGTCGACTTCAGCCGCATCGGTGTGCCGGAGGCCACGACACCGGCCGCCGCGTAGCCCGCGACAGGGCCGCCACCCAGGTAGCAGCCTGGGTCTGGTGACGCTGACAACCGCTACTCGCCCGCGCCACAGCAGGAATGCCCGCCCTCTGCGCCGAAGGTTGCCCCATCAGCCCCGCCACGGAGGCAACCATGCGTTACATCCTGCTCGTACTGGCCGCACTTGTCGCTCTTGCCGCGCCCTCGTTGGCGCAGTCGCCGCAGTCGCCCCTGTCTCCCTTCACGCCCGATCCGCACACGCTGCTGCTCTACCACTTCGACGAGGGCGCCGGCAAGGTCGCGGCCGATGCGTCGGGCAATGGCGCCGACGGCACGCTGCAGGGCGCCGCCTGGGCCCGCGGCAAGTTCGGCGGCGGCGTGCAGCTCGACGGCGTGGGCGCCAGCGTCTTCCGCAAGGCGACCCCGGCGCTCATGGGCCTCAAGCGCTTCACGGTGGAGTGCTGGTACCGGCAGGACAACCCCTCGGGCCGGCAGTTCCTGGTGGGCAAGGATGTCACCTTCCACTGGGACCTGAGCGAGGGCAACGCCTCCACGCTGTCGCTCTACAACCTGGGCGGGCAGGTGCTCAACTCCGAGGGCAAGCCGCACATGCAGGCGGGCGCCTTCCTGGGAGCCCACAGTGGCATCCGATGGAACCACCTGGCAGCCTGCTACGACGGCTCGCAGGTGAGCCTCTTCATGAACGGACGCCTCGCCTGGCGCGGCGTCGGCCCGAAGGACTTCACGCTCGGCTCCGACAGCCGCGGCCTCTGGATCGGCTGCTACGTGGGCATGGACTACTGGTTCAGCGGCATCATCGACGAGGTGCGCATCTCGGATGTGGTCCGCTACGACCCCGAGGGGCGGCTGGCCGTGGGCGGCGTGGCCGTGGAGATGCCCGGCCCCAAGCCCGTGGTGAAGGAGATTCGCAGGCCCGCCGCCACGGGCCGGACCACGCTGGAGGTGACGCTGCAGAAGCTGCGGGGCAAGGATGCCGCGGGCTGGGTCTACCTGAAGCCGCCCGGCAAGCCCGCCGCCATCGTGGGGCGGTACGAGATGAAGGGCCTGGCCGCCGGCAAGACGGCCAACGTGCGGTGCGATGTCTCCGATGAGGCCGCCGGACCCGGAACCTACATCCTGGCGCTGGAGCCCACCGACGCCGGCGCCGTCATCGCGGCCACGGGCGCCCACCTGATGCGCGGCGGCAAGGTCGCGGGCTCCTGGGCGGGGCGCGTCGAGTCGCGCCTCACCTTCAGCCCGGTGATGGCGCTTGCGGTCACCATCCCCGGCGCGGCGGCCGCGCAGCCGGGCGTCATCGACCTGACGCCGCAGGGCGTGGACCGCCTGGGCGGCACGCTGGCCGCTACCGAGGGCGAAGCGCCGGGCGTCCAGTTCCTCTCCGGCGACGGGTATGCCGAGTGGTGGCTTCACCTGCCCGGGTCCCAGGCCTACCGCGTGAGCCTGCGCTACGCCTGCGCCGGGCGGCGGCCCTGCGACATCGTCATCGACGGCCGCGACCTGACCGAGTACACCATGTGCGCCATGAACCCCACCGGCGGCTCCGGCGAGCGCGACGCCTTCTGGGAGCGGCAGGGCTGGGTCCGCCTGGAGCCCGGCGTCCACTGGCTCCGGCTGCAGGACATGCCGCCCAACGTCTTCGGCATCCGGCTGGAGCCCATCGCCGCCATGCCCGCGCGCAGGACGCCTTTCGCGTCCTACCCCGTCCCGGCGGCGGGACGCATCATGGGCGGCGGCTGGCAGGGCGCGGCTCTCTTCGATCGGGCCACGGCGCAACCGACGGCTCGGCCCGACGGCGCGGTGGCGTTTCGCGCGCAACTGCCCGCGGGCGGCGCGGCGCGCGTCGGCCGCCCCGTCAAGTGGAACCTGGAGCCCTTCGGAGCCCTCCGCTTCACGTTCACCGGCGAGGGCTCGCGCCACGTCGCCTCCCTCCGGCTGGTGGACGCCAAGGGCGACGAGAAGCTGCTCTGGCGCGGCCGCGACCTGAAGAAGGGACCGGTGGAGGTGACCGCCCCGCTCCTCTTCGAGGGCATGGACGTCTTCGACGGACGCCACGTGGCGCAGGTCTGCCTCGACCTGCACGAGGGCAACGTGGGCTCGGCTCCGACCATGGCGGGCCTGCTTGCGGGGCTGACGCTGGTGCGGCGCGACGCCCTGGCCCGGCCGACGCCGGCGCCTCCGGCTCGGGCCGCGGCCGCTCGACCGGCCGCG
>CAISJD010000035.1 GCA_903885605.1 uncultured Chthonomonas sp.
GCGGCATGGATGGCCTTGACCTTCTCGGCGGCGAGCGCCGGCGCGCGGCAGGCGGCATCCGTCATCTGGCTGGAGGGCGAAGCCGCCCGGTGCAATGTGAAGCCCAACATCGCCGGTTGGGGCCGCAAGGAGTTCCTCTCCGGTGAGCAGTGGCTCCACCTCTCCATCGACGCCGACAAGGTGGACAGCCAGACGCCCGCTGACGGCGTCCTCATGTCCTATCCCTTCCAGGCCGCCGCCGCGGGCGCCTACGAGGTCTGGGACCGCATCGGCTTCGAGTTCGCACGCACGCCCTTCGAGTGGCGTATCGACAACGGCGCATGGCAGCGCGTCCTCCCCGACCAGCTCACCTGCGACCTGATGGAGTTGGACTTCTGGTGCGAAGTGGCCTGGCTGAAGCTGGGCGACGCCACGCTCACCGCCGGGAGCCACACGCTGGAGGTGCGCCTGCCCCGAACCACGGACGCCAAGGGCCAACGCGAGCGGATGCTCTACGCATCGGACGCGCTCTGCCTCTCCCCTGCTCCGTTCCGGCCCAACGGGCGATTGAAGCCCGGCGAGGTGCGAGGTGATGCCCTCGATGCCGAGGCCGCCAAGCAGACATTCCAGGTGCCCGAGATGGACAAGCAGGGCCGCACCATGGTCGTGTTGAAGGGCGCGTGGGAGGTCTGCCGCGCCGATGAGCAGATGCCCGCGCCGGTGGCCGAGCCCATCCGCGACCTGCCCACGGACGCCGTCTGGACCGGCATCCCGGTCCCCGGCGACAAGAACACGCTGCGCCCCGACCTGCTCATGGCGCACCGCCTCTGGTACCGCACCCGCGTCAACGTGCCGGCCGGCGCCGCGGGCCGATCCTGCTTCCTCCGCTTCCCACAGAACAACCTGAACACGACCGTGGTGGTGAACGGCGTCCTGTGCGGCTTCAACAAGAACCCCTTCGTGCAGTTCGACATCGACGTGACGAAGGCCATTCGCCCCGGCGTCAACGAGGTGCTGGTGGGCATCCGCGACGCCTGGTATGGCTACTCCTACCCACCCAGCGAGCCGATGAAGCTCCGCCGGCAGTTCAACCTGCCGCCCAAGTTTTTCGGCGACGGGTTCCAGCGGCTGGCCTATCCGATCTGGAACCACCCCGAGTCAGGCCTGCTGCAGACGCCCGAGTTCTGGGTGGCGGGCCGCGCCCGCGCCGCCGACGTCTTCGTGCGCCCCTCGGTGGCGCGCAAGGAGCTGGCGGCCGACATCACGCTGAGCAATCCCGGCGCCGAGGCCGTGACCGCACGCCTGAAGGTCACCGTCGTGGACCCCACCAGCGGTAAGGTGGCTCTGGAGCTTCCCGGCAAGGAGGTCGCTCTGCAGTCGGGCGCCGAGCAGGCCGTTACGGTGGCCGCTCCCTGGGCCGATCCGAAGCTCTGGTGGCCCGACGCGCCGCGCATGTACCTCCTACGCGCCGTGGTGGAGGCCGATGGCGGGAGCCCCGACGTCTGCGACACGCCTTTCGGCTTCCGCGAGTGGAACTGGGCGGGCCGAGACTTCCGCCTGAACGGCATCCCCTGGCGCCTCTGGACCGACTGCCACAGCGCCGCCACGCCCGCCGAGTGGCTTGCCGACCACCGCGCCGACGGCCACCGGATGATGCGATTCTGGGGCACGACGTGGATGGGCATGGCCCCCGAGAAGGCGCTGGACTACTTCGATCAGAACGGCGTCGTCGTCCGCAAATCGGGCATGCTCGACGGCGAGGCCATCGGCTACATGGCCATCGAGGAGGACGCCGAACTGAAGAAGCTCGGCGGTTCCGACGTGAAGATGGACCTGATGCGGAACTGGAAGGACCAGGTCTGCGCCGAGGTTCGAGCCCAGCGCAACCATCCCTCCGTCATGATCTGGTCGATCGAGAACGAGTGGCTCTACATCAACTGCATCAACCTCTACGGCGGCATGATGGACGCCTTCGAGCGCGAGGTGAAGGTCGTGGCCGATGCCGTCATGGCCATCGACCCCACGCGCCCGGTGATGACCGATGGAGGCGGCGCCAACAAGGACCAGTCGATGCCGGTCCATGGCAACCACTACGTCTTTGACCCCGCCAATGGCCGCTACCCCGACCTTGCCTACGAGACCAACGCCAGGGGCGGTGGCCGCGATCGGTGGGTCTGGGACGAGAAGCGCCCGCGCTTCATGGGCGAGGACTTCTTCGCCACGGGCATCAATCCCTTCGACTACGCCTACTACGGCGGCGAGGAGACCTTCCAGGGCAAGGCGCAATCGCGGCGGGCGGCGGGGATCATCTACCGCATGCTCACCGAGGGCTACCGCTGGGCCGGGCAGAGCGCGTGGCACTTCTGGATGGGCCAGGGCGACGCCACCGGCCAGTACGCCTCGCAGTCCGAGCGTGCCGCCTTCTGCCGCGAGTGGAACTGGACCTTCAAGGCCGGGTCCACGGTGAAGCGGACGATCGGCGTCTTCAATGACAGCCGCTTCGGGGATCCGCTCACCTTCGCGGCCCAGCTCACCGCCGCCGGGAAGACCGTCTGGCGCATGTCGCGGGTCTGCAACCCGGCGCCCGGCGCGTCGCAGCGCTTCTCGATCGACCTGCCGATCCCCGCGGCGCCGGGCCGCAAGGAGTACATCCTGCTCCTGACCCTCAGCGCGGGCGGCAAGGAGCTCTTCCGCGACGCCAAGGCCGTCTCCGCGCTGGGCGCTCCGGAGCCGCCGGCCCCGCAGCCTGCCGGCGCGGTCTGCGTCTACGACCCCTCCGGGGCCGCGGCCGCCGCCCTGACGGGCCTGGGCGTGAAGTTTATGCGCCTCACCTCGCTCCTGTCAGCGCCCGCCCCGTGCAAGGCGCTCATCATCGGCCCTGACGCGCTGACGGCGGCGGAGGCCGCGTCGAGCCGGCTGGCCGCCTCCGTAGCCGGCGGACGGAGGCTCATCGTGCTGGAGCAGAAGCACCCGCTCCGCTACCAGGGCCTGCCCGCCGAGATGGAGGCCGCGACGAACGAAGGCCGCACCGCCTTCTTCGAGGACCTGACGCACCCCATCGCCGCGGGCCTCAAGCAGAAGGACCTCTGGACCTGGGGTGTTGACCTCCCCGTCTACCGGGACGCCTACGCCAAGCCGAGCCGGGGCGCCAAGTCGCTCATCCAGTGCCACATGCGGCTGGCCAACACCGCGCTGGCCGAGGCGCCGGTGGGATCGGGCCTCATGCTCCTCTGCCAGATGGCCGTGGGGCGCAACGCCTCCACGAACGCCGTGGCGGGCCGCCTGCTGGCCAACATGCTCCGCTACGCGCTGGAGTACAAGCTGGAGTACCGGCCCGTCGCCGCCGCCGTGGAGGGCGACAAGCTCTTCGCGGGAGCGCTGGAAAAGATCGGCCTGAAGCAGACCAGGGCGCAGGGCCCGCTGCAGGCGATGGCGACGCCGGGTGCGAAGATCGCCGTCATCGAGGCCACGCCACAGAGCCTGAAGGCGCTGGCCGCCGCCCCGGACGCAGTCAAGCGCTTCACCGCGGCCGGCGGGTGGCTCTTCCTCCACGGCCTCACCGCCGAGGGGCTGGCCGACTACAACAAGGTCGTCGGCGTCGACCACATGATCCGCCCGTTCCGGCAGGAGCGCGTCACCTTCCCGGCCGTGCGTCACCCGCTCACCGCCGGCCTCACCAACAGCGATGTGGTGATGTACAGCGGCGAGCGCATCTTCGGCTGGACCGCCGATGAGTTCGTGGCGTCGGACATCTTCAGCGCCTGCGTGGACTACGACGAGGTGGCTCCCTTCGCCAAGCTGCCCTCCGACTACCACTACAACATGGTCAACGGGTTGGTCTCGGCCGATGCGTGGAAGTATATCTTCTCCTTTGACCTGACCCGCGACAAGCCCGAGTTCACCATGGAGTTCCCGACGCCGCAGGAGCTCACGGGCATCGAGTGGATCGGCAACGCCTTCTACCACCTCGTCACGCGCGTCGAACTGAGCGGCGGCGCCGGCACGGCGTCGCTGGCCGTGAAGCCGGGTAACGAGCCGCAGAGCCTGGAGATCAAGCCCACGGTGAAGGGCTCGCGCATCACGCTCAAGATCACCGACTGGGCCAAGGTCAGCACAGGCGCCAACGTCGTGGGCATCGATAACATCCGGCTGACCGCCAGGAGGAGCCCGGAGTTCCTCTCCCGCGTCCATCCGCTGCTCAACAACGGCGGGCTCATGCAGTACGACATGGGCAAGGGCGGCATCGTCCTCTGCAACCTGCTCATCAAGGAGCGCGAACAGGTGCCGGACAACGCGACCAAGAAGCTGCGTATCCTCTCCGCGCTGCTGCGGAACATGCGGGCCCCCTTCTCCGGCTCGGCCACTGTGATCGCCGGCGAGAACCTCGACTACGAGCCCGTGGACCTCTCCAAGGCCGCCAACCAGTACAAGGACGCCCGGGGCTGCTTCGGCGACCGCGAGCGGACGCTGGCCGACCTGCCCAACGGCAAGAACACGTTTGCCGGCGTGCCGTACAACGTCTACAGCTTCGCCACCTCGCCGGTGCCCACCATCGTCATGCTGGGCGGCGGCGGCGTGCCGGGCAACCTGCCCGACGCCGTGCGTGGCATCGCCGTGAACCGCAAGGCCGACGCCCTCTTCTTCCTCCAGGCGGCCCGCATCGACGCCGGGCGCGACGACCGCGAGCGCCGCGAGGGCAAGCGCTACGAGTTCGCCCGCTACCTGGTCCACTACGCCGACGGCCAGACCGCTACGGTGCCGCTCTGCGTGGAGATCGACGTGGCCGACTACCGGCAGGCCGAGCCGCAGGCGATCCCCGGCGCGCAGCTCGCCTGGAGCAAGCCCTTCCCGGGCGGCGGCGGGAGCGCGGTGGTGTACAGCAAGCAGTGGAACAACCCGAGGCCGGATGTGGCCATCGCGTCGGTGGATCTGGAGGTCGGCCCCGACCGGCGGGGCGTGCCCGCACTGCTGGCGCTGACCGTGGCGCGGAGGAGGTAGGCGCCGGCAAGGGATGCCACACGCGCCCCTTGACCGCCGCTACCTCCTCGGCTATACTCCGCCACAGACCGTGGCGGTCGGAGGTGCGAGATGACCATGCCTGAGGTAGGGGCGCAAAAGGTCGTGCTGGCCGAGATCGCGCCCGGCGAGAAGGTCAGGTGGCTCGGCAAGCCCGATCCCGCCCAGTACGCCCGGCAGGCGTTACCGATGGTCATCTTCGGTATCCCCTGGACGCTCTTCGCGCTCTTCTGGGAGGCCGGCGCCATGCAGCCCGCGCTTCAGGGGATCGGCCGCGCCGACGGGCCCGGCATGGCCTTCTCGGTTCTGTTTCCACTCTTTGGCCTGCCCTTCATAGGCATCGGAATCGGCATGCTCACCTCGCCGATCTGGTACCGTCGCAAGGCCGCAAACACCATCTATGCCGTGACAGACCGCCGCGCCCTGATCATCTCGGGCGCCGGCACGCGGACGGTGCAGAGCTATGACCGCACCGCCATCGGCACGCTCACGCGCAAGGAACGGGCGGACGGCTCCGGCGACCTGCTCTTCGGCCCCGACACGCCTGCGGTGCAGTGGGGCAACTCCCGCCGTTCGTCATCCAACCAGACGACCCCGGGCTTCTACGGCATTCGAACCGTGCGGCAGGTGGAGCAGCTCCTGCGCGAGGCGCTGGACGCTCGGCCGACCCTCGACGCCGGTGACGACAACATCATCAATCCCTGACTGACTGGAGATTCACTGTGCAGACCTACCGGATCGGCGTCATTGGCGCGGGCATGATGGGCAAGACGCACTCATGGTGCTGGCAGTCGCTGCCCTTCTTCTATGAGAAGCTGCCCTACCGCTGCGTCCTCCACGGCGTCGCGACGTCGCGCATCGCCAGCGCCGAGGCCGCCCGCGATGCGCTGGGCTTCTCCCGAGCCTACGAGACGCCCGAGGCGCTCATCGCCGACCCGGAGATCGACATCGTCGACATCGCGTCGCCCAATGATGCCCACGCCGACCAGCTCCTCGCCGCCGCCGCCGCCGGCAAGAAGGTCTACTGCGACAAGCCGCTCACCGGCCGGCTCGACGAGGCCGAGCGCCTCGCCGCGGCGCTGCCCGATCCGGCCTCCGTGGGACAGATGGTCTTCCACAACCGATGCCTCCCCGCCACGATCCTGGCCCGAAAGATGGTGGGCGAGGGCCGCCTGGGCGAGATCATCGGCTTTCGCGGCGCGTACCTCCACGCGGGCAACGTGCCGGAGGGGAAGCCATTGGCCTGGAAGGACAGCCGCGCCATGGGAGCCGGCGTCCTCTACGACCTGGGCTCCCACCTGATCGACCTCGTCACCTGGACCTGCGGCTCGCCGCTGGCCGAGGTCCACGCGCGGCAGGTGACGCTGAATCCCCGCCGCCCCTCCCGCGAGGACCCCACGCGCTGGGTCGAGCAGGACTCCGACGACATGACCCTCATGTCCGCGCGCCTCGCCTCGGGAGCCGTGGGCTCGCTGGAGTGCTCCAAGATCGCCACCGGCGCCATGGATGAGCTTCGCTTCGAAATCCACGGCCGCAAGGGCGCCCTGCGCTTCAACCTGATGGACGCGAACTGGCTGGAGCACTTCGACGCCGCCGACCCCGAGATGCCCTACGGCGGCTCCTCGGGCTACAAGCGCATCGACTGTGTCCGCCGCTACCCCGCTCCCGCCGGCTTCCCGTCGCCGAAGGCCACCGTCGGCTGGCTACGCGCGCACCTGCACAGCGTCTACACCTTCATCGATGCGGTCCATACTGGCGCGCCGTTCGAGCCATCCATCCAGCGCGGCATCGACCTGGAGCGTATGCTCGCCGCCGTCGAGCGCGCGGCCCGATCCGGCGCATCGGAGCGGTTGGCATGACGGCGGCAAACGCAGTGCGTGTTCCTGTCGCAGCCCTGGAGCCGCTCACGGCCCGCAACGCCGAGGGGATGTCCGCCTACCTCGACGCCCAGGACGGCGGCACGCTCAAGTACTTCCACCCCAAGCGCACCGACGTCGCGTACATCCGGCGCCTCCTCTCCGGCGATACGGACGGCTTTGTGGTGGCCTTCGGCGCCTGGGTCGACGCGCGGCCCGATGACCCTTCCGGCCATGCGCCCATCGTGGACGGGCGGCGCCTCGTGGGCTACATCTGGCTCTTCGAGATGCAGACCGACAGCCCGCTCCTTGGCATCTGCGTCGATCCGGCATGGCGACGGCGCGGCATCGGCCGCAGCCTGCTGGAGCGGGCCATCGAGTCGGTCCTCCTCTGGGGCAAGCGCGAGCTTCGCCTCAGCGTGGATATCGGCAACACCGGGGCCATTGAGCTCTACAAGAGGCTCGGCTTCGCCATCACAGAGCTTGGCGGCAATGAGCGTGTAGGCTATCACTCCATGTCTCTGGACCTGGCATCCAGGCACTCGCAGCGCGTGGAGGTGATCCGCCGGCGATGCGCCCGAACGCGCATTGCGCTGGTGCCCTACACCCACTGCGACTGGGCATGGGTCCACACGCGGGCCTGGCACGAGCGCCGCTACGCCCTCATCTTTGCCGAGACGCTGGAGATCATGCGGCGAGACCCCGACTACCGCTGGTACATCGACAATTGGGCATGCCAGCTCGCGCCGCTGCTCGACCTTCGGCCTGACCTGCTGCCCGAGCTCCGTAGCCGGATCGCCGAAGGCCGCATCGCCGTCTGCGGCGGCTACTCCAACGTCCGCCCGCACATGGTGGGCGACGAGACCTACGTGCGTAGCTTGCTCATCGGGCGTCGCCTCTTCGGCGAGGCCTTCCCCGAGGCCGATCTCACCGTCCAGGCCGACTCCGTCGATGTCGCCACCGGCCACCCGCAGCTTCCGCAGCTACTGCGCCAGGCCGGTTACACCTCCCTGCGCTTCTGGCGCCCCTTTTCGTCGCTCAGCATCAAGGGCATTCCCGTCGACTTCCGCTGGGAGGGCCTCGACGGCTCCGAAGTGATCGCCTCGCGCGGCGGCTACGGCGGCCTCTTCGCCCCGGCCGAGGCGCACCGGCCGCTCTTGCAGCCCGGTACCCTCGAAGCCGACGCCATGGCCGAGATGCTCTGGGACGCCGAGTTGCGCGAGCGCGCCTGGCTAGCGCCCACGGAGATGCTCTGGCTCTCGCTGGGCTGCGACGACACGCGCCCGCTTCGCACCATCGATGACGCCCCGGCCGACGCCCCGGCCCTCATCGCCCGCTGGCGCGAACTGGGCCTCGGCCACATCGCCTTCGCCACGCCCGTGGACTACTTCGCCGATCTGCGCAGCCGCGCCGACCGCCTGCCGCGTATCACCGGCACGCTCGACCCCTGCGATGTGGCCTACAACGCCGCATGGAACGGCGAGCGCGGCCTGGCCGTCCAGCGCGTACAGAACGACGCCCTCCTCACGCAGGCCGAGGCCGCCGAGGCTCTGGCTTCGCTCACGCCGGGAGCCGCCACGCCTGCCGATGTCCCGGTCCCGCACGAGCCGCTCTGGCGCGACCACCTCCTCACCTGCGCCCACGCCACCCAGTGGCTCTTCACCGAGGACTTCGCCGAGATCAAGGAGATCGCCGACCGCGTGGGACTGGAGGCCCGCCGCCTCCGCACCGAGGCCCTGCGCACGCTGGCCCAGGGCGTCCACCTGCCTCCCGATGCCCTGGCGGTCACCTGGAACCCGCTCCCCTGGCGCCGCACCGCCGCGGTGTCGGTGCAGGTGGCCCGCACCGGTGATGCCTGGCCGCTGGCCCTGGTCGACGGCGCAGGCCGTCCGCTGGTGGACCAGACCCTCGGCGCCAAGACCGGCCAGGGAGGCTACCCCGAGGAGACCCGGCTGGTCTCCCTGGACCTCCCGCCCATGGGCATGGCCGTCGTGCGTGAGCGGCCCCGAGATGCGGCAGATGCCTGCGCCGAGCCGGACGAGCGTCCTGCGCCGCCCGATGGCTCCGAGCTGCTCTACCTGGTCCTCCACGACGTGGACTGCCCCGGCGGCCCCCTCCACGTCGGCCCGATCACCGCCTCACACACCCCGGTATGGAGCGACTGGGTTCAGCTTGAGGCCGGCCCGGTCCGTCGGCGCGCCTGTCGCACCGGCGAGATCGACGGCCTGCCCGTGACGATGACGCTGGACCTGCATGCCGGCAGCCCGCGCCTCGACGCCGAGGTGCAGGTCGATTGGCCGGGCCGCGACGGCTTCCTGGCGATCCGCACTCCGCTGCCGCCCGGCGCGCGCCTCTTCGGTGACATCCCGTTCGGCGTGGAGCTGAAGGACATCGACAACGAGCCCTACCTCAAGGACGCGTGGCCGGCCTGCAACAGCATGGAGCGGTGCCGCGAGGGCCTCTTCTATGCCCGGAGCTTCGTCGCCTGCCAGGCCGATGGGGGCGGGTACGCGCTGATCGGCCGCAACACGGACCGCTACTACCGCCGCAGCCCGGACGGCGCCTGGCTGGAGCACCTCCTCCTCAACAGCGTCGTCACGCTGGACGAGTGGGAGCATCACGTCGAGCCCTCAACGATCGGCGGTAGGGGGCCGCACACGCTCCGCTTCAGCCTGCTGCCCTACGTCGGCACATGGCAGGAGGCGTGTCTGCCGCGCTTGGCGGCCGAGGCGCGCGCCGGTGCGCCGGCAGGTCGCCCGGTACGCTCGGCCGGCGCCATGGTCGCGGATGTGGGCCCCGAGCTATCGGTGGAGCCCGGCTCCGTCCTTGCCACCGCCGTCTGGCGCAGCGCTGATTGCTTCCATGTCCGGCTCCATGAGGCCCACGGTGCAGCGGCGGAGTGCGTGGTCTCGCTGCCCTTCGAGCCTGCAAGCGTGGAGTGCCTGGACCTGCGCGGAGGCCCGCTGGAGGGCATCGAGCCGACCACCGACGGCCGTCAGGTGCGCTTCACGCTGCCGCCGTGGAAGATCGCCACCCTGAAGGCCCATCTGGTCTAGTCTGCGAGGAGGCCCTGCATGACCGAGCGCGAGCGCTGGCTGGAGACGATGCTGTTCGGCAAGCCCGACCGGGTGCCCTGGTCGCCGGGCGGGCCCCGCGAGTCGACGCTCCGCGCGTGGCGCACCCAGGGGTTGGGCGAGGGCGAGGACTGGTACGTCCGGCTGCGTGACGAGGTCGGGCTGCCGCCGTTGGTGCACGCCGCGCGCCCCGCCGTTTGGATCAAGCACACCATGGAGCCCATCTTCCCCGAGGTCGTCCTCGAGGAGCGAGGCGACAGCCGCGTCGTGCAGGACTGGAAGGGCAACGTCTGCGAGATATCCAGCGCATTCGACGTGAGCTACCTGCGCTCGGCCAGGGACTTCGTCACGCGCCGCTGGATCCGCTGCCCGGTGGAGGGTTGGGCCGACTGGGAGGCCATGAAGGCCCGCTACGACGCGCAGGACCCCTCCCGCGTCCCCGCCGACCTGGCGCAGAACGCCCCGGCCCTGCGCACACGCGATCACGTCGTGGGCCTCCACGTCCACGGCCCGTTCTGGCAGATGCGCGAGTGGATGGGCTTCGAGGGGCTCTGCATGGCCTTCATCGAGCAGCCCGACCTGATCCACGACATGGTGCGCTTCTGGAAGGAGTACGTGGCCGCCCTGCTCATGCGCGTGGTCCCGCTGGTGCAGCTCGACTACTTCCACATCTCCGAAGACATGGCCTACAAGGTCAAGCCCATGATCGGCCCGGCCATGTGCCGCCGGTTCCTCATGCCCTGCTGGTCCGCCTGGGGCGAGGTCATCCGCGCCCACGGATGCCCGGTCTACCAGGTCGACTCCGATGGGTTCGTGGGCGACCTGATCCCGGTCTGGATGGAGGCCGGCATCAACGCCACCGACCCGCTGGAGGTGGCCGCGGGCAACGACCTGCCGGCCCTGCGCCGCCGGTTCGGCCGCCGGATGGCCTACTGCGGGGGCGTCGATAAGCGTGAGATGGCCAGGGGAGGGGAGAGCCTGCGCGCCGAGTTGGCCCGCCTCACGCCCGTCCTGCGCGACGGCGGCTACATCCCCAGCTGCGACCACGGCGTCCCGCCGGACATCAGCTGGCCCAACTTCATCGACTACGCCCGCCGACTGGCCCACCTCACCGGCTGGCAATAGCCCGCCTCCGCGGCCTCGGTTCGCCGGTACCTGTCTCCGCGCACGCCCCCAGCCATCGGTTGAGGAGGTCCGGGCGGACACGCCCGGACCGGTTCGAAACCACGGCGCACTACGCCGCTCCCGACGCGCAAGAACGGCCCCGGAGCGTCATGCCCCGGGGCCGTCCCTTCGCATCTTGCCGCTGCGCCGCCCTACGGCACGACGTTGAACGCAGTGCCGCCGGACGCCGCCAAGTACCAGCTGTCGCCGGCGAACTCGGCGGTGGCCGTGTGCGAGCCGGTGGGCTCGCCGGCCGGGATGGCCCAGTTCACCGTCGCCCAGCCGTCGGCGGCCACGTTGGCGGAGCCGATGACGGAACCGTTCACCTTGAAGGTGATGGACTTGCCGGGCTGGATCACGTAGTCCGGCAGGCTCCGCACGTAGCTCTTCAGCGGGTGCGTCGTGCCCACCTTCCCGGAGCGCACGTAGGTCCAGAGGTAGAGGTTGCCCTGCAGCACACCCAGCTTGCCCGTGTTGCTGGACGCCGGGTAGCCCGCGTTTCCGGCCCAGCTTGCGCCGATGACGCGGTCACCGGCGCCCGCGCCCTCCGGCACTGTGTAGCCGAATGAGATGTAGCCGCTGGAGTTGGTCGCCTGCGAACCGACGGACGTGCCATCGACGGTCATCGACATCGTCTTGCCGGGGATGATGGCGTTGGCCAGGGTGTAGAGGTAGGCCTTCAGCACAGTGTAGGCCTTGATCTTCACGTTCAGCCGGTCGACCACGTAGGTCTTGGTCGCCACGCTGGTCGAAGTGAGCGTCGCCGAGCCCTCGCATGGGTCATAGGTGGTGTCGCCGCCGAACCGCGCCGTGATGGTCCGGCTTGCGGCTCCGTCGGTGATACCCCAGTTTAGCGCCGCCTCGCCGGCTGCCGATGTCGTCGCCGAGCCGACCGTCGTGCCCGCCACAGCGAAGCTCACGGTGCGGCCGGAGAGCCAGGCGTTGTCGCTGGTCCGCTTCAGGTAGCCCTTCAGGGCGATGGTGGTGGTGTAGATGCCGGTCCGGTCCGGCACGTACATGGAGGTCGGCGCGCCCACCACGGTCAGGGTGGCGGAGGCGCTCGCCGCCGAGTACCCGCCGCCGCCGGCGAAGGAGCCCTCCAGCGTGTTGGCGCCGGTGGCGACGGCCACCGTGTAGCCGTACGCCGCAACGCCTGCCGCGTCGGTAACGCCTGAGCCCACGCCTGTGCCCGCAACCTTGAAGCCCACCGTCTGCCCGGCCACAGCGGCGCCGTTGGAGGTGCGCGTCAGGGTGGCATTCAGCGTCACGGCAGAGCCGGCATTGGCGGTCCGGTTCGGCACGGCCAACTGCGTGGCGATCACCGGTAGGCTCACTGTGCCCGTGCCGCTGGAGGCCAGGAAGATCGCCTCGCCCAGGAAGTCGGCCTTCACGGCATGCGACGCCGGGCCGGCGGGCATGGCGTAGATGACGGTCGCCACCCCGGTGGCGTTGGTGTAGGCCGTGCCGATGGCCGTTCCGTCCACCAGGAAGTGGATGGGTTCATAGTCGACAATGGCGTTGGTGTCGGCCCTGCGTAGCGTGGCGGTGAGCCGGGCGTTGGTGCCGGCGCCGGCGGTCACGTCGGGCACGGTGAGCGTGGTGGCTACGCCCATGATGTTGAAATCGATCCCGGGGATGTCACAGCCCACCGGCACCACCAGGCCCGTGAGCTGGTGACTGTCGCCCTGGAAGGTGGCGCGGACCGTGTACGTGCCCGGGGCGATGTTGGTGAAGCGGTAGCCGCCATCGGGCCGGGTGCTCACCGTCTGGATGGCGCCCACCGCCGGGATCGCCTTCACGGTGGTGTTGGCCGCCGGAGAGCCCTTGTACTGCACCATGCCCACGATGCCGCCTACCGTGTCATAGCGCGGGTTGGGGTTGGCAGTCAGGTTCAGGGTGTTGTACACATGCATCAGGCCATAGCCGTAGAACTGGTTCCAGCCGCCGCTGAAGTCCGAGGCGCGCTGCAGAGCCTGCCATGTCTGGACGATGGTGGCGGGCGTGCGCGGCAGGCCCTTCTGCCCGATGTAGAGGGAGGCCAGGCCTGCCACCTGCGGCGAGGCCATAGAGGTGCCCATCAGGTACTCATAGTTCATGGCCGCTTCGGCGTCGTCGTTCAGGGTGCAGTGGTACGTCGGCATGGTGCTGTAGACGCCCAGCAGCCACATGATGTCGTAGTCGAAGTCGCCGCCGGGCGCCGTGATGGCGACCTGCTCGCCGTAGTTCGAGTAGGACGCCAGGCTGGTGCGCGAGCAGGCGGAGACCGCGAAGACGCGGCTCAGGCAGGCCGGGTAGTTCGGCGTGCTGAAGGTGCCGTCGTTGCCGATGGCCGCCACGCACATCATGCCGCGGTACCATGCGTAGTTGATCGCGTCCTGCTCGGCCTGGGAGTACATATATCCGCCCAGCGAAAGGTTGCAGACCTGCGCCCCGGCGTCGGCCGCGTAGACGATGCCCGCCGCGATGTCGGTCTCGTAGCCCATGCCGTCGGCTGTGACCACCTTGATCGACAGGACGTTGGCGTTGTAGCCTACGCCGACCGTGCCCACCGCGTTGTTCGTGGCAGCGGCGGCGATGCCGGTAACGTGGGTTCCGTGGCCGTATTCATCCCAGGCGTCGGTATCTACCACGCCGCCGATGATGGAGCGGTCCAGGGGCCTCAGGAGCTGGCCGCCGGTGGACACCGACGAACCCGTGCCGCCGGCGTTGATGAAGTCGGGATGGTCGTAGTCGATGCCGGAGTCGACCACGGCCAGCAGCACGGCGTTTGTGCCCTTGGCCACGGAGGAGCTGTAGTACTTGTTGGGCCAGATGCTCCAACCGGCCACGTTCTCCGTCATGTGGGAGTCCCACTTGTACCAGGTGAAGACCTCGGGGTCGGTGGTGATGTTGTGGTCGTAGTCGTTGTAGGCCGGGTCGTTCGGGTCGACGACGAGGGGATACCGCGTGGCCAGCGGCTCCATGTAGAGCACATCCGGGCTCAGGCGCAGGGCCTCGACGGCGGCCGGCTCCTCGATGCGTAGCCGCTGGATATGCAGTTGCGGGATCTGGGAGATGACCCGGACCCGCGGGTCCTGAACCATGGCGACGCGGCCGGTCTGCCATGCCTTGGCCCGGAAGCGTACGGCATACTCATTGGGCACGTACGCGGGCCGGTGGGCCGCCGGCCGCAGGGGCTCCCGGTAGTACCGTGTGCCGCCGGCCGCCAGCCGGGCCAACTCGCGCCGCGCGGCCTGAGCCTCCGGCGACACGGGGACAGGCATCTGCAGCCGCTGTGCGTTGGATTGGGAGCAGACGCTCGCGAACAGGACGGCGGTCGCCGCCTGAAGGATTACTTGGTTGCGCAACGCCATCGAAAGGCCCTCCGGCATGGGGATACGGATGCAGCGGCAAGGAGCCCCTGTACTACTCTCATGACGGGCCGTCGGGCGGCGTTGTTCCCGAGCCACATGCGCCGAGGGCGCCGACCCCATCGCTGGGACCGGCGCCCTCGGATCCGTCGGCTGCTTCCGCTTGTGGCTACTTGCTCTTGACGAGCGCCGTGGCCGCCTCAAGCTGCCCTGCGGAGCCCAGGAGCTCGTTCCTGCTGGCGATGAAGTCCGCGTAGGCCGGCATGAAGAGCTTGCCCGGATCGCGCAGGTCGAACTTCTCGGGCTTGTCGCGGAAGAACTCGCGGTGGACGCGGCACCAGACCAGGCGGCCGTCGGTGTCGATGTTGATCTTGCAGACGCCCTTCTGCGCGGCCGGCAGGTACTCAGCCGGGTTGACGCCCTTGGCGCCCCGCATGGCTCCGCCGGCGGCGTTGATCCGCTCGACTTCATCCTGCGGAACCGACGAGGAGCCGTGCATGACGAGCGGGAAGCCCGGGCAGAGGCGCTGGATCTCCTCGATCACCTCGAAGTGGAGGCCCTGGCTGCCGGAGAACTTGAAGGCGCCGTGGCTGGTGCCGATGGCGCAGGCCAGGCTGTCGCAGCCCGAGCGCTCGATGAACTCCTTGGCCTCGGTCGGGTTGGTGAGCTTGGCATCCGCCTCGGCTACGGAGACATGCTCCTCGACGCCGCCGAGCTGGCCCAGCTCGGCCTCAACGGTGATACCCTTCGGGTGGGCCGCATCGGCCACGCGCTTGGTCACCGCGATGTTCTCCTCGAAGGAGAGGTGCGAGCCGTCGATCATAACGGAGCTGTAGAAGCCGCTCTCGATGCAGTCGTAGCAGGTCTGCTCGTCGCCATGGTCCAGATGCACGGCGAAGAGGGCATCCGGCCAGATCTGGTCGGCCGCGCGGATGATCGCCTCGAGCATCAACTTGTTGGTGTACGAGCGGGCGCCCTTGCTGATCTGGATGATGAACGGCGCCTTGGACGCCATATTGCCCTGGAAGAGGCCCATGGCCTGCTCCAGGTTGTTGATGTTGTACGCCCCTAGGGCATACTTGCCGTACGCATGCTCGAATAGCGCGCGGGTCGAAACGATCACTGAATGCCTCCCTTGCTATCGCTCACCGACCGGACCTGCCGGCTCGGTTTGCACACCGTGGCATACGCGCCGCGCGGCCAAAACCACTACCCGCGCGCGTTCTAACGTATGCGCCTAAGTCTACCCTCGGCCGGGCTCTAGTTGCTCAGGGAGCCTCGCCGGCCGTCACCTTGAGCTTGGTCCTGGTGCCGTCGCGTCGCGCCACTTCGACCGACACCTGCTGCCGGATGCTCAACTTCCGCTCCAGCTCCTTCACCTGCTCGCCGCTGTTGACCGCCTTGCCGTCGATCGCCACGATCACGTCGCCGGCCTCCAGCCCGCTTGCGATGGCCGGGCCGTCCTGGAAGAGCCGCATGATGACGGCGCCCTCCACCGAGGCCACACCGTAGCGTCGCACGTAAGCGGCGTTGTTGGTGTCCGTGATCAGTCCCAGCCACGGCCGCTTCACCTTGCCGAACCGCTTCAGTTCGTCGGCCACGCGGAGGGCGGTGTCGATGGGGATAGCGAAACCGATGCCCTGGGCGTCGGGTCGCACGAGCGAGTTGATGCCGATTACCTTGCCCTGCAGGTTCACCAGCGCGCCGCCGGAGTTGCCGGGGTTGATCAGCGCGTCGTGCTGGATCATGTCGGCGTAGATGCGGTCATCCACCTGAATCGGCCGGTTCAGCGCGCTGATCACGCCGTGGCTCACCGTGAAGCGCAGTTCCAACGGGTTGCCGAGAGCAACGACGATCTGGCCGGGGATAACACCCCGCACGGTGCCTACCTGGGCGGCCGGCAGGTCCTTGCCGTCGACCTTCACCAGCGCCACGTCCGTGGTATGGTCCGCGCCGACGACGGTGCCCTGGAACTTGCGGCCGTCGAGTAGCGTCACGCTGATCTTGCGGTTCACGGCGTTGGCCGCGCCCACCACATGCTCGTTGGTCAGGATGTACCCGTCCCGGGTGATGATGACGCCGGAGCCGTGGCTGGCCATGTCGCGCGTGACGGTGCGGCCGTCGCCGAAGAAGTCATCGAACATGGACCGCTGCATCTGCACGCGGTCAGTCCGGTCGATGTTGACCACGGACTTGTTGGCCGCCTGCGCCGCGCGGGCGTAGACCTCCTCCGGCGCCAGCGTGGTCTGCGGCGGCGCAGGGGTCACGTTCAGGCCGTTGGTCTGCGCGTGGCTGAAGGGCATCTGCCACGCCACCCGTAGGCCGGATACGACCAGCCCCGCGGCGAAGAGGGCGATCCCTCCGATGATCATGGTTGCCGATCTACCCATGCGTCACCTCACACCATGCCTGTCGGCGCACCCGTCAGGACTCCCCGATCTTCAGGACGCTCAGGAACGCCTCCTGCGGGATCTCCACGGCGCCGATCTGCTTCATCCGCTTCTTGCCCTCTTTCTGCTTCTCGAGTAGCTTCCGCTTCCGGGTGATGTCGCCGCCGTAGCACTTGGCGGTGACATTCTTGCGGAAGGGTTTCACGGTCTCAGCGGCGATGATCTTCCCGCCGATGGCCGCCTGGATGCGCACCTCGTACTGCTGGCGAGGCACCACTTCCTTCATCTTCTCAGCCAGCGCCTTGGCCCGTGGGAACGCCTTCTCGCGGTGCGTAATGAAGGAGAGGGCGTCCACGGGGTCGCCGTTGAGCAGGATGTCCAGCTTGATGAGCTTCGACTCGCGGTACCCGCTCGGCTCGTAGTCGAACGAGGCGTACCCGCGCGTGCGGCTCTTCAGCTGGTCGAAGAAGTCCATCAGGATCTCGCCCAGGGGCATCTGGTAGTGGAGTACCACGCGGTCCGGGCCCGGGTGGTCCATCTTCACGAACTCGCCGCGCCGATCCCTGGCCAGGTCCATCACCGTGCCGACATAGGTCGACGGGATGAAGACCGTCGCCTCGACATAGGGCTCCTCGATGGAGAGGATGGTCGTCGGCTCGGGCATGTGGGCAGGGTTGTCGACCTCGATCATCGTCCCGTCGGCCCTGTTCACATGGAACACCACCGAGGGCGACGTGGCGATCAGCTCCAGCCCAAACTCGCGCTCCAGCCGCTCCTGGATGATCTCCAGGTGCAGGAGGTCGAGGAATCCGCAGCGGTACCCGAACCCCAGCGCCGCCGAGGTCTCCGGTTCGAAGGAGAGGGCCGCGTCGTTCATCTGGAGCTTCTCCAGCGCCTCCCGGAGGTCGGGGAAGTCCTTGCTGTCGATGGGGTAGAGGCCGCAGAAGACCATGGGCTTGGCCTTGCGGTAGCCGGGAAGCGCCTCCGTGGCGGGCCGCTCGGCCTCGGTGACGGTATCGCCCACGTTGGCTTCGCCTATGGTCTTGATGGACGCCGTGAAGAACCCTACCTCGCCCGTGAGCAACGCCTCGCTGTTCTCCATCTTCGGCCGAAAGACGCCGACGGTGCCGACCTCGAACTCCTTGCCGTTGGCCATGAAGCGGATCGGCATGCCGGGCTGCATCTTCCCGTCGATGATCCGCACGTAGCAGACCACGCCCAGGTAAGGGTCGAAGTGGCTGTCGAAGACCAGGGCGCGCAACGGCGCCAGCGGGTCGCCGGAGGGCGGCGGGATGAGCCGCACGATCCGGTCAAGGATATCGGCCGTGCCGATGCCCTGCTTGGCGCTGGTCAGGACCGCCTCGTGGGCCTCTAGCGAGAGGACGTTCTCGATCTCGTCGCGCACGCGCTCAGGCTCGGCCGCAGGCAGGTCGATCTTGTTGATCACCGGGATGATCGCCAGGTCGTGCGCCATTGCCAGGTTCACGTTCGCCATGGTCTGGGCCTCGACGCCCTGCGCCGCGTCCACCACCAGCAGGGCCCCCTCGCAGGCCGCCAGCGACCGCGAGACTTCGTAGGTGAAGTCCACATGGCCGGGTGTATCGATCAGGTTAAGCTCGTAGCCATCGCCACTGGGCGTGGTGTGCCGGAGCCGAACGGCCGTCATCTTGATGGTGATGCCGCGCTCGCGCTCGATGTCCATGGTGTCCAGCGCCTGGGCCTGCATGTCTCGACCGGTGATGGCTCCGGTGTGCTCGAGGATGCGGTCGGCCAGCGTGGACTTGCCGTGATCAATGTGCGCGATGATGCAGAAGTTTCTAATATGGTCTTGGGAGTATGTATTCATAGGTTCAAGAGTGGCGTTGGTCGACTCTGCGCCGCTTGCATTATAGCACCCGCCCGCTCCCCCGTCGGGACGGCTACCGGCAGAGGTCGACGATGCGCTGGGCCGCAAGCGCCGCGCCGCCGCCGGGGACGGCTCTGGGGCCGGCCTCGCGCAGGCGTGCCGCAACCGGCGGATCGAGGAGCGTTCCGACCGCCTCGGCGACCTCCGCGGCCTCCAGCGATTTCAGCTGCAGCGCCGCGCCCGCTCCGGCCAGCCTGTCGGCCCGCGCCTCCTGGTCGTCCACCTGCCGCGCGAAGGGGTAGAGCGCCGTGGGCACTCCGTGGTGCAGCAGCTCCATGGTGGTGTTGTAGCCCGCCGCGCTGATGGCCACGTCAAAGGCGCCGTAGAGGTCCGCCATGGGGTAGTACCGCACGGGCGTCACGCCGGCCTGACGCGGCGCGGCTCCCCGGTAGAGGGGCGCCGCCGCCACCGCCACGTGGGCCGGGCCGCCGGCCAGCGCTCCCACGGCCTGCTGCAACGCAGCGTCCATGTCCTTGTCGCCCCCGCCCCCGAAGCTGACGTAGACCACCGGTCCCTGCTCGGGCAGGCCCAGCAGGGCGCGCGCCTCGGCGCGGGGGAGCGCCTCGTCCGCCTCGCGGAGCAGGATCGGACCCGTCCATTCGGTCTCCAGTCCGTCGGGCACGGGCGCCTCCTCCTCGCCGGGCCTGTGCGGCACGATGGCCAGGTCGTAGAGCGCCAGCGTGTTCTGCATCAGCGCCGTCCTGGCCGCCTCCATCCGCTGCGCTCGGAAGACGAAGACGCGCCGGCTGTCCCACCGCAGCACCGGCAGCAGCTCCTGCATGGCCCCCGCCGGGAAGGTGTCCACCACCAGCACGTGGGGATGGAAGGAGGCCATCAGGTTCAGCGTCACGGTCTGGAGCATCCGCGAGTAGGTGCCCGGCCGCAACCCCGCCTGGGCGCGGAGGCTCTTGGATGGAACCTTGAAGGCGGCGAAGCCCTCCCGGTAGATCACATCCTCGGCTTCCGACGAGGTGAAGTAGACGATCTCAGCCTCGGGCAGCAGGCTCCGCACCCGCCGCCCGATAGCCAGGAGCCGGGAGACATGGCCCAGCCCCAGGCCGTTCACGGCGTAGAAAAGGATACGCGGGCAGCGGACCACGGGCACTCCGCGTCAGGACTGGTCGGAGCCCAGGAAGTCGGCGCCGCCGGAGTCCCTGTCTCCGCCCACGTCGGAACCCGAGGAGAGGAAGTCGGTTCCGGCGGCGTCGGATGTGCGGTCCAATGAGGAGGCCGCCCGCTCAGACGAGTAGTCCGAGTAGTGATGGTGGTCGGGGTAGAAGGTGTAGCCGCCGTAGCCCATGCCGTAGCCGCCGCCCCAGCCCCAGCCCCATGCCGGCCGGTGCCAGCTCCAGAACATATGGTCGATGACCGACAGCGTCACCATGTCGCTCAGCAGCGATCCGCCGCCGTAGCCCCTGCCGTAGTAGTCGTTGTACGGGTTGTAGTCCGGGTACGCGTACCACGGAACGGTGCGCCCCTGATGCTCGAAAGCACGAATCTGCGGCATGGCGCCGGTCTTGATAGTCGCCAGGTCGGCGGAGCAGGCCAGGACCTTCTGCCGCTCGCCCTCAAGCTTCACGGTCACCGGCGTCAGTTCGTCGAGGTAGCTGGGCCGCGCGCAGAAGAAGCAGACGCCCTTCTCCTCTTCGGGCACCGACGACCAGTCGGTGCCTTCGGTGGACGACCGTGCCGCGGATGCATAGACCGGCGGGGCGGCCCCGGAAGCTCCGGTGGAGCCGCCGGGGCCACGATCAGGGCGGGATGCCACGGTGCGAGCCCCCTCGATGTCGCCCTGCGCCGACGCCAGCAAGGCTTCGGCCCGCTGCAGCTCGGCATCCTTCCGTGCGCGGACCACGATGCGCGCGGCCTCGTCCAGCTTGGTTCCCGCGCTCAGGCGATACTCGCGCACCCGGGCCGCCGCCGTGGGAGACAGCGACTCCTCAAGGTTGTCGAGGCCGGACATAGCCGCGATGATGTCGGTCTTCTTCCGCTCAATGGAGGCGCGCCGCGCCCGCATGGAGCGCCGGTTCGCCGCCGATCGCAGCGCCACCACGGCCACGACGATGCCGCCGCCCACCAGCAGGACGGTGAACCAGACCATGCCCGCACCCCTTGTCTGCGCCGCCCGCGTCGCCACCAGCGACCGGGCAAGCTGCTCGAGCCCCTCGGTGTACCGTCCCGTTTCCATCATGGGCGCCACCTGCTTTACGGCGTCCCGCAGCTTGGCCTTCGACAGCTGGCGGCTGGAGGCCGACACGCCCGCCCGGCTGGCGGTGATCACATAGCCGGAGCCCAGGTTCAGGTAGTCGCGGATGCGCGAGGCCTCCCGCGCCAGCGTTGAGCTACCCGAACGGGAGTTGAAGACGGCGAACTTCACGACCGCGGGTTTCAGCGAGTTGGCCACGGACTGCAGCCGCCTGGCGTCCACATTCATTCCTGGCGCCACGTAGACATCGCCGGACATCAGCGAGGCGGTGATGCCTCCCGAACCCGCCGAGGAGGGTTGCGACCCTCGCCGGCCGCCCTCGTTGCCTCCGGACTTGTGCGGGCCGGCCTTGGCTTCCAGGCGCTTGAGCGTCTCATCCACCTTGGCCGGGTCGCTGGCGAAGCCCTTGCTCGGGTCCACCTTGACGGCCTGCTGGACGGCCTGCAGCGCATCGCCGGGCCGGTTCAGCTTGTTGTAGGCGAAGTTGAGCTGCCACCAGGCCTTGGCGTTGCCGGGCTCCTGCCGCGTGGCCTGCTCAAGCCGCTTGGCGGCCTCTGCGTACTTGCCTGCCTTGTAGAGAGCCCGTCCCTCGTCCAGCGGCCCGGCCCATGCCGCGCACGCGGCAGCCAGCAGCGCCAGGCCCAGCATGGCCGGTCGTAAGCGTCGCATTCGTTCGGCTCCTTGGTCGGGTTCTGTGGCGCCGCGGCGGGCGCCCATCACACTAAGGTTCATACGCCCCTCCGCCGGGGCGGGTTTCGGCCGCATCGCACTGGCGGCCCCGAACTGCGCGCCCAGGCCTTGCTGCCGTCTGCTTCCCGTTGCGCACCACCACCTCGCCGTTCACCACCACCCACGGGATGCCCGCCGGGAAGCTGTGCGGCGCCACGAAGGTGGCGGTATCGGCCACGCTCTCCGGGTCGAAGACCACCACGTCGGCCGCCATGCCCGCCGCCAGGCGCCCGCGATCGGCGATCCCGAAGGTCTCGGCCGGCAGCGAGGTCATCTTGCGGATCGCCTCCTCCAGTGTCAGCACGCCCTTCTCGCGCACGTAGCGGGCCAGCACCCGGGCGTTGTTGCCGTATCCGCGCGGGTGCGGCACGCTCTTGCCCGCGCGCCGGACGCCGGAGTCGGAACCCACCATCGTGTGCCGATCGCGCATGAAGGCCTGCAAGTCCTCCTCGCACATCCCGTGGAACACCGCCCCGGCCCCGCCTTTGGCCTCGATCTCCAGGATCAGGTCGATCTGGCTTGCCATGTCGACTTGGCCCTTCACCCTCCGGGTGGCTTCCGGCAGCCCGAGCCCGTTCAGCTTGCGGTTGCATCGGCAGTCGGCCAGCGTCACCCAGTTGAAGTCCGGCCGCCTGCGCCGTGCGGGCGTCTCGGCCATCTCCGCGCTCATCCGGGCACGCTCCGCCGGGTCGGCCAGCCGCTTGCGGAAGGCGACGCTGCCGCCCTCCAGCGCCCATGCCGGGATCAGCTGCCCCAGCCCCGTGCTCGAGGCGGTGTAGGCGTATTGGTCCTGCGTCACGCGGAGGCCCTCTGCCCGGGCGGCGTCCAACACCCCCAGCACCTCGGCGTGGCGCCCCCAGTTGTTGTCGCCGGAGAGCTTTATGTGCGACACCTGCACCGGGATGCCCGCGCCGCGGCCCACGGCCAGCGTCTCTTCCAACGCGGCCCGTATGTTGTTGCCCTCTGATCGCATGTGGCTGGTGTAGACGCCGCCGAACCGCGCCGCCACGCGGGCCAGGTCGATGATCTCATCGGTCTTCGCGAAGACGCCGGGCAGGTAGATCAGCCCCGTCGAGAGGCCCAGCGCGCCCTGCCGCATGGCCGCCTCCACCATGCCGCGCATGGTCTGCATCTCCTCGAAGGTGGGAGGCCGGTCGAAGCTGCCGCCCATGGCCTTCTCGCGCACGGAACTGTGGCCCACGAGCATCCCGATGTTCAGCGAGATGCGCCTCCGCTCGGCCTCGGCCAGGAACGCGCCGATGTCGTCGGGCGATTCCCCGCAGTTTCCGGCGATCACCGTGGTCACTCCGTCGCGCACGAAGTTCGCGGCGCTGGGCAGTACAAGCACGTTCTCGGCGTGGGTATGCACGTCGATGAAGCCGGGCGCCACTGTGAGCCCCGAGGCGTCGATCTCGCGGCGGCCTCTGCCGAGGCCCGGCCCCACCGCGGCGATGCTCCCGCCGCGGATACCCACGTCGGCCGGCCGTGCGGGCGACCCCGTCCCGTCGATGACGGAGCCGCCCCGGATCACCAGGTCGAACCGTGCCGGCGGCTCGGACACGGTGTGCGGCAGCGACAGCATGAACATGGGTGCGCTCCTCCAGATGGGTGGCCGACTGTCGGCCTGCCCTTCGGTATACACGATGGGTCAAGCGGGCTCGGCCTGCCGCTTCCTTGCCGTGGCGTGTCGGTCAACGCCGTCAACGCCCGTCACAACATCCTGGCCGCCGCCGCCGCCTGCTCTCTCTGGTACCATGGCGCCGACTACGCGGCAAAGGGGTACCGTCCGATGACCGACTGGCTGAGCCTGGGAGCGCTCTGGGATCCCTCGGAGCTGGGCTACCACCGCGCCGTGGTGGATGTCCAAGCGCCCGCCGACTGGGCCGTCGCTCGGCTGCCCTGGCGCCGTTGGGATGACCACGTAGCCGACGGCCTGCTTATCGCCGAAGGCCCCGACGGCGTTCGCGTGCCCTGCCGCGCGCAGTCCGGCGCCACGGCCGCCGAGGGCGTGGTGGGCTTCGGCCCCTGCCGGGCGGCGGGCACGTACCACGTTTACTTCCGGCCCACCGTGCAGGAGGGCGTCTACTACCCCACGGCGCACTACACGCTCGCCGACGAACCCCTCGCTCCGGAGCGCGACGGCGTGGCCGCGGCCTTCATCCGCTTCGAGGCCGCCCTGCCGCACCACGAGCGCACCGACATGGACCACGTGGCGACCGATGCCGAGGAGGGCGCCCTCCGCCAGCGTTTCGGCGCGCCTCCCTTCATCGCGTTCGTCGAGGATCTGTCCCACCCGATCCGCCACTTCCACCGCCTGCCCGCGCGTTGGGTGGACCGCGAGCCGGGCCGATGCATGGCGCTTGGGGCGCAGCCGGGCCAGTATCTGATCTTCCAGATCGGCGTCTGGGCTTCCTCTGGGCCGGTGGAGGGCGTCGCCGTCTCCTGGGCGGGCGACCCGCCGCCCGGCCTCGGTCCCATCCGTTGCTTCAACACGCGTTGCGTGAGCCAGGACGGCGTCGCCTCCGACCTGCCCGTGCGCGCCGACAGTGGCCGCCTGCCGGCGCTCTGGTGCGGCGTGCAGGTCTCCTCCGACGCCCCGGCCGGCCCGCTTAAGGGCGTCGTCGCGCTATCCAGTGGCGGTTTCGGCGTGGAGCTTGCCGTCGAGGTGGCGGTCAGCGGCCCGCCGCTTGCCGACTGCGGAGACAGCCGCCCGGAGCTGCTCAGCCGCCTCCGCTGGCTCGACAGCCGCATCGCCGACGACGGATCGGTCCCGCCGCCCTTCACGCCGCTCATTATCGAGGGGCGCGACCTCGCGATCCTGGGCCGCACCCTATCGCTTGGCCCGGACGGCTTGCCGACGCAGGTCTACACTGCCTTCACAGCCGGCGTGACTTCGGCCGACGGCCCTCCGCAGCCGATGTTTGCCGCGAGCCCCATCTTCACGGTGGTCCGCTCGCCGCTCGACCTGGTCCGCTTCGAGGGCGAGCCCTGCCTACCGAAGCGGCGCACCGATGCCGAAGCCGACGTGGCGTGGTCGGGCTCCTCCGGCGACCTGGACCTGCAGGTGGACGCGGTGATCGAGTTCGACGGCACGCTGGAGTACCGCCTCCGCCTCCGCGCGCGCCAAGCCGTCGAACTCGCCGCCGCGGACTTCTCGTTCGAGCTGCAGCCCTGGTGCTCCACGCACATGATGGGCCTCGGCGTTCGCGGGGGACTGCGGCCCGAGGCGCTGGAGTGGCGCTGGGACCGCACCCGCAACCAGGACGCGCTCTGGATCGGCGCGCCGAACGGCGGCCTCCAACTGACGCTGAAGGACGAGGCCTACGTTCGCCCGCTCAACACCAACTTCTACCAGCAGCAGCCCCTGGTCCTGCCCCGTTCCTGGCACAACGAGGGCAAGGGGACGGTCGATGTTCATACCGGTCCCGCAGGCGGCACCCGTGTGGTCTGTGCCTCCGGCCCCTTCCGCATGGCGGCGGGCGAGGAGCTGCGCTTCGACTTCCGCCTGGCCGTCACGCCCTTCAAGCCCCTGGACACGACCGCCCACTTCGCCGCGCGCTACCACCACGCGCTACGTCCGGTGCCCGAGATCGCTGCCAGGGGCGCCAACGTGGTGAACGTCCACCACGCCACGGAGATCAACCCCTACATCAACTACCCCTTCCTGCGTCCGGAGGTCATGAAGGCCTACATTGACGAGGCCCACGCCGCCGACATCCGCGTCAAAATCTACTACACCGTCCGCGAACTGACCACCCGCGCGCCCGAGCTATGGGCCCTCCGCAGCCTCGGCGACGAGGTGCTCACGTCGGGTCGCGGCGGCGGCTATGCCTGGCTGCAGGAGCATCTGGAGCCGACCTACCTCTCCGGCTGGTTCGCGCCCAACGTGGAGGACTGCAGCCTCATCCTGGGCGGCATGAGCCGCTGGCAGAACCACTACCTGGAGGGTCTCGACTGGCTGGCGCACAACGTCGGCATCGACGGCCTCTACCTCGATGATGTGGCGTTCGACCGACAGACGATGAAGCGCATCCGCCGCATCCTGTCTGCGCGCCGACCCGATCCGATCATCGACCTCCACTCGGCCAACCAGTACAACGAGCGCGACGGTTTCGCCTCCAGCGCCAACCTCTACATGGAGCACCTGCCCTACATCGACCGGCTCTGGTTCGGCGAGTACTTCGACTACGACGCGCCGCCCGATCAGTGGCTGGTGGAGATGAGCGGCATCCCCTTCGGCCTGCTCGGCGAGATGCTGGAGAAGGGAGGCAACCCCTGGCGCGGCATGCTCTTCGGCATGACAAACCGCCTGGGCTGGTCGCCCGACGCCGATCCGCGGCCCGTCTGGAGCCTTCTGGACCGTTTCGGCATGGGCGGCGCGGCCATGCGCGGCTGGTGGAGCGAGCGGCCGCCCGTGCGGACCGACCACGCCGACGTCCTCTGCACCGCCTACCTCAAGCCCGGTCGCGCGCTGCTGGCCGTTGCCTCCTGGGCGCTGGAGCCGGTCGAGGTGCGCCTGACGCTGGATCGGGAGGCGCTGGGCCTGGGCGACGAGCCAATCGCTTGGTGCGCCACCGCCTCCGAGGGCTTCCAAGAGGAGGCCCGCTTCTCCGACGGCGAGCCAATACGTGTGGCCCCGGGCCGCGGTTGGTTGCTGGAGGCCGAGCTCGGCTAGTGCGAAGCGGCCCAGGGCCGCTCGCGCGCCCACGCAGCGCCGGTGTTGACCATGCCCTGAACGATGCGCAGGCCGCCATACCAGGCCATGGGCACGCTGCTCCGGTTGAGCAGGTAGAGGTTCGGCACGGCTGACCGTAGGGTGGACGCGCGGCAATCCCAGGTGTACCTGGTGGCTCCATGCGACCATGCCTTGCGCACCAGCGCCGCATCCCACGCATCGCGGGGGCTCAGGTTCCGGTAGTCCATCGAGTAGGTCATCCACAGGTCCGTGGCGGGCCGGTCGATGAAGTCGGCGTCGCGGTAGGGTTCCAGCGTGGCGAATGCTGCGGAGGCGCGCCGCACGTAGAACTGCGCCGGGAGCCGCACGCGCAACGCAGGGCTGCCTGTCACCCAGCGCAGGTAGGCCTCCAGTTGCGGCCCCTCCGTGTTGCGGATCGGCGCAAACTCGGCATCCCTCGCCAGATCGTGGTCGTGCTGCAGCACCGTGCGCTCCAGCCGGTAGCTGAGGCTGTTGAAGGTGGCGTGGTCGATGGGCGCGGTGACGTTGAACCCGCTGCTGCACCGCCGGGCGTTGAGCCACGCGAGGTCGGCGGTGGGCCTGCCGACGGCCAGGCAGTGCATCCATAGGTCGAAGCCCTGAGCCAGCGCCTGGTACCCAAGCTGGTACGTCCGATTCGCGAGGACGTGGTCCTGCCGCACGGCCCTGCGCATCCGCCTCAGTGCCTCGCGCCCGTCCGCCGAGGCGGCCGACTGCGCCCCCGTGACGCCCACGGCCGCCAGGATCCGCTCCGGCGAGTAGCGACGGCGGTCGCGTAGCGTGGCCCAGTCGCCCGGCCGGATGCCGCTCACGTCGAACACCAGCCCGTAGGCCAGGTTCGGCACATCGATGCCCACCGTGAGGCCCGCCTTCTCGGCCACGATGCCCTCGGGCTCGGCGTCGAGCACGGCCGCGCCGATGAGCCGCACCCCCTCTCCCGTGGTGATCGAGCCGATGCCTCCGGCGCCCTTACCGACCTGCAAGCTGTTGTAGGTCCGCGTGCCCAGCAACGTCACTCCGGCATAGCGGCGCCGCATGAAGGCGCGTAGCTTGCCGTCGGTGTCGGCCGGAATGCAGACCCAGTTGCCCGGCCGCATGCCCAGCCCCTCCCGGAACAGCGCCACCTGTTGCGGAGGATGCGGCGTGCCGGGGATGCAGTCGAAGTAGCGCAGGTTGCCGCCGGTGTCGGCCGTAAGCCCGCCCAGCGGACCCGCGTGGAGCAGCGCCACGGTCGCGCCCGCGTCTGCGGCGGCCATGGCTGTGACGATGGATTCGATCTCGCCGCCCACCACCACCACGTCGGCTCGCACGGTCCGCGTAACGCGTGTCGGCTTAGGCGACCAGTCCAGCGGGGTCAGCGAGAGGCCGCCCTTGCGGACGCGCACGGCGAACCGCACGCAACCGGGAGCCTGCGCCCGAGCGCGGTCGATGATCGCCACGGTGGCCTTGACGCGCTGTGCGGTAGCGCCCGGCTCACCCGCGGCGAGCGCCCGCAGGAGCCGGTCGCGCCGAAAGGCCAGGTCCCGTGCGTAGGGGCGAGCGCCGTCGGCCAGGATGCTTGCGTCGGTGATCGGAGCGGCGGCCCGCGCCATGGGGGCGGCATGGACTGCGCGCCACGGCGTCCCACACCCCACAGTCGGCGCAAGGCCGATGATCGGCGCGAGCGCCGCCGCCCAGCGGCGACGGCGCGTCACAGGCAGATGAGCTCCTTGGGGAAGCGGGTCAGGATCTCGCAGCCGTCGGCCGTCACAAGGACGTCGTCCTCGATCCGCACGCCGCCAAGCCCCTCGATGTAGACGCCGGGCTCCACCGTCATCACCTGGCCCGGCTCCAGCGTCCAATCCATGGTGGGGGAGAGCCGGCCCGCGTCGTGCACCAATGCGCCCAGCCCGTGGCCCAGGCCATGCCCGAAGTACTGCGCCAGGCCCGCCTGTTCCAGCGAGCCGCGCGCGACGCCGTCCACGGCCTTGCCTGATGCGCCCGGCGCGATGGCGGCCAGCGCGGCCAGTTGCGCCTTCAGCACCTCGGCATATATCTCCCGCTGCCGGTCGCTGGGGCATCCCAGCGCTACGGTCCGCGTGATGTCGCTGCAGTATCCCTCCACGCTCGCGCCGAAGTCGAACGTGACGAAGTCGCCCGCCTCCAGCGGCTTGTCGCTGGGGACGCCGTGCGGCCGTGCGCTCCGCTCGCCGCTGACCACGATGGCGGGGAAAGCCATGCCCGCGCCCTGGCTGTGGAAGAAGACCTCGATCTCCCAGGCCAGCTGCTTCTCGGTCACGCCCGGCCGGATGCGCCCGAGGAGCTGCTCCATGCACTGGTCGGCCAGCCGGCAGGCGCGGCGGATGAGCGCGACCTCGTCCGCGTCCTTCACGGCCCGCAGGCGGCCGATGGGATCGTCCGCGGCGCCCAGGGTCATGCCCGTGAGCTTGGCTTCCCAGCGCTGGAGGGTGGCAACGGTCACGTTGGCCTTGTCGAACGCCGGCCGGTCGATGCCCGCCGCCCGCAGCTCCTCGAGCAGGACATCCACGCCGTCCACCGGATTGGCGTAGGTCCGTACCGCGAAGTCCGGCGCCTGCTCCGCCGCCTGCAGCGTGTATCGGCTGTCCGATATCAGCACCGCCGCCGAGCCGGAGACGATGGCCTGGCCGAAGGTGCCCGTGAAGCCTGTGAGCCAGCGCAGGTTCGCCAGGTCGGTGACGATGAACGCCGGTGCGCCCGACGCCGCCAGCGCCGAGCGCATGCGATCGAGGTGGGACATGGGTCTCTCCTGGCGGCTTTAGGCGCCGGCTGCCGCGCCGAAGAGGTCGGCGCACTCCTTCAGCTGCTCGCGGATGGCGATCTTCTGCGGGCAGTGCTCTTCGCACTCGCCGCACTCCTGGCACCAGTCGGCCTTCTTGCCCTTCACCCACTGCCCGCCGATGGCGTCGTACATGCCCTGCGCGTGGGCCTTCAGGCCGTAGACGCGGTACATGTTCATCGCCTGGAAGATCTGCGGGATGTTGACCTCCTGCTTGCAGTGGTCGAGGCAGTACTTGCACCCCGTGCAGTAGAGGTCCGCCAGCCGCTTGTTCTCCTCCATGGCCGCATTGATGCCGGCCAGCTCGGCTTCCGACAGCGGCGCGGCGTTGGATGCCGTGGCCGCGTTCTCCTCCACCATCTGCGGTGCGCTCATGCCGGAGAGGGCGCAGTCGACGTTCGGGTTCGCGAAGACGAACCGCAGGGCCAGTTCGGCGCTACTGGCGGCATGGATGCCGGCCTTCTCAGCTACGTCCGGTGGCAGCCCGGCGATGCGCCCGCCGCCGACCGGTCCCATCACCACCGTGCCCAATCCCCTGGCCTTGGCGTTTGCCAGCGCGGGTTCGTTGGCCCGGTCCAGCAGGTTGTACTGGCACAGCACCGAGGAGAAGATGCCCAGGTCGATGATGTCGGCCATCACCTCGGGCTTGTCGTGGAAGGAGAAGGAGATATTCCGGATCAGGCCCTCCTCCTTGGCGCGGATGGCGTCGGCGATCAGCTCGTCGCGCTGCTCATGCTCCAGGAACCACTTGCCGATCCCGTGGAAGTGGTAGTAGTCGAGGTAATCCATGTCCAGCCGCCCGAGCTGCTCCTCCAGCGTCGCGCGGTAGGAGCGGCCGGGCGAGACCGGGAACTTGGAGGAGACGCAGACGCGGTCGCGCCAACCCTTGACGGCCCGGCCCACGGTGACTTCGCTGAGCCCCTCGCAGTACATATAGGCCGTATCGATGTAGTTGACGCCGAGTTCGAAGGCCCTGTGGATCATCGGAATGGCGACATCCTCGTCCACCGCGTTCTTGCCGTCGATCTCGCGCATGGGCAGGCGCATGGCGCCGAACCCCAGCCGCGAGATGCCGAAGCCGGTCGTGCCGAAGGGAGTGTATCGCATTCGTCTCTCCTGAAAGTGGGGTAAGGCGTCGGGACGGGCCGGATCAGGTCTCCGTGCGGCCGGCGGGCGCTTCGGGGAAGGTCAGCTCGACCTCAACGCCCGGGCCGTCCGAGCGGTTATGCATGGTGACCGCACCGCCGACGCTCCATGTGATGTTGGCCACAAGCGGCAGGCCCAGCCCCATGCCCGGCACTTCGCCGGTCCAGAGCTTCTCCGCCTGGTACCCCGGTAGCCAGACGCGCTCCACCTGGGCGGCCGGAATGTGCGCACCGTCATCGCTGATGCTGATGCGAACCTTGCCGTCGCCGGGCGCCGTGACCCGGATCATGACCGTCGGGCTATGCTCGGGATGGAACTTCCGGCAATTGTCCAGCACCTCGCGCAGGATTTGCTCGGCCGCCGCCCGGTTGATCGGAAGGTACCGGTCGCGCACGGTGGTGGCGATCATCGTCGAGGCCGGAGCGATGGAGATGGAACGGCACAGGCCCGCAACCAGGGCCGTGACCTCCTGCACTCGGCACGAACCGACCCAGATGCCCGTGGTCGACTCAAGGTGGGTCAGGATGTCCTCCACCTGCTCGTGGAGCCGCTGCGCCGACAGGTACGCATCGTCCAGCGTTTCGCGCACGACCTCCTGCGGCAGGCCCGCGAAGTCGTTCACGATCAGGTCGAGCCCCCCGATGACCGCGTTCAGCGGCGTTCGGAACTTGTGCGCCACCGAGGCGTGCAAGAACGAGGAGCCCGCGGCCAGCGCCTGTTCAACCGTGATGTCGCGCAGGTGCAGAGTGGCGCTGGGTGTCGCCCGGCTGGCCATGGGAAGGTACTCGACGAGTAGCCAGAGGCTGCCGGAGTCCTGGGTTTCCGGACGGACGAGGAACTGCGCCGCGGGGCTCTGCTGAAGGTGCGGCCATCGCAGCCAGGAAGCCTCCGGGAAGCCGTTAAAGTGCTTCCGCGCCAGCTCGAGGAAATCCGGATGGGCCTCCACCTCCTCGTCGCGGGCGAGCAGTAGGCGCCGGGCGGCCGGGTTGGCATACTGGATACGGCCATCGTGATCGACTACGACGTACCCGTCCACAGCATGGTCGACGATCCAGTCGAACCGGCGGTGCTCCTCACGCAGGCGGCTGTACCGGTCAAGCCGGGTGATCGTCTGGACACGGCTACGGAGCAGGACAGTGTCCAGTGGCTTCGTGAGGAAGTCGTCCGCGCCGGCGTTCACGCCGGCGATGCGCGAGTCGTGGTCCTCCAGCGCGGTGACCATCACGACGGGCACCTCGCGCAGGACGGGATCGTCGCGCAACCTGCGGCAGACCTCGTACCCGTCCATCCGCGGCATCATGATGTCCAGGAGGACGATGTCCGGCGCAACGCGCGCCGCCTGTTCCATCGCCTCCTGGCCATCGCCGGCGTGCACCAGGTCGTAGTCGATTGAGCCCAGCGCGTTGGCGATGAGGTGGCGCGAGATCACGTCGTCATCCACGATCAGCACTACTGGCTTCACTGGCGGCGGCTCCTACACTCGGCGAATGCGTGCGCGTTGCGGCGGCGACCCCGGCCACACTCGGGCCAGGGGGCGGCTCCCGTCGTTCATTGTGCCCCAAACGGGACCAGCATTCATCGATGTCAGAGGTGTGCGCCGTCTGGTTGTTCGCCCGGTTCGTGTCGGTGTCGCGAACTCAGGGCCGATGGCCCACGTGAATCTCGTCGATCGCGACGTGGGACTCCTCGACATCGGCCTGTAGCTCCTGCAGCAGCCGGCCCAGGTCCGCATCTGCATCGGCGCAGGCGAGCTCCAGTTGCCGGGCTCGCTGGGCCACCCGCTTGGCGCTCACCTGTCCCGCCGTCCCCTTCAGGGTATGGGCGGCCGCCTTGAGCGCGGGGGCGTCGTTGACCTCGATCGCGTTGAGGGCCTCGGCGAGCCGCGTGAGCGACTCGGACCGGTACAGGTCGAGCAACTCCATGGCGAAACTCGCGTTGCCGTCCACCCTGCGTAGCAGGTCCGGCATGTCGATGGGGCAGTCGGGGCGTGGCGCGGCGCAGGTCGCCGCGGGTTCGGCCGCCCGCGCCGGCGCGCCCGATATGGCCGCGAGGAGGTCCCGGGTCGTGAACGGCTTTGCCAGGAACGCATCCATGCCGCTCTCTGCCACCTTCTCGCGGATGCCCGGCTGCACGAATGCCGTCATGGCCACGATGCGCGCCCTGTGGTCGCCTCCGGCCTCGTGTCGCCGGATCGCCCGTGCCGCCGCCAGGCCGTCCATGTCCGCCATCTGGATGTCCATCAGGATCAGGTCATACGGCACATTCCCTGCCATCGCAACGGCGGCCACGCCGCCGTCGGCCTCGTCAACGGTGATGCCATGGCTCTCAAGCGACCGGCGCGCCAGGGCGCGGTTCACGTCGATGTCATCGACCACCAGGGCACACGGCGTACCTGCCGCCTTCCATCCCCCGGCCGGCTCGCCGATGGGCGTTGCTGCTTCGATCGGGCGGGATGGCTCTGCACCGGCGGCGCCGGCGTGCAGCAGCAGAGCGACAGTGTGTACTGAGCCCCCGCCCGGGTTCGGCGTCACACTCACAGACCCGCCAAGCTCCTCTGCCCAGCGCTGCGCCGTCTCCAATCCCTGCGCCCGGGAGGCACTCCCAGGCTCCTCGTCCCGTGGCGTCGGGCCCGTGTCCGATATCCGAAGGATGACGCGAACGGAGCCGTTGCCCACCTCCTCGGCCTCGGCCCAGAGCGTGACGCGGCCTGCCTCCGTGCATGCTACGGCATTGCCCGCCAGGTTCGCTAGGATCTGCGAGACCCGTATGCGGGCTCCGATGAGGCCCTCGGGCAGTGACGGCGCCGCATCCCAGGCGAGGTCAAGGCCCCTGAGCCGGGCAGTGGCCCGAAGCAGGTCGACCGTCTCAGCCATCAGATGCCGTACATTGCACGGCTGCCGGGCGGCCTCGTCTGCCCCGGCGTCGGATCCGGCTACGGCGAGGAGGTCGTCGATCGGGCGCATCATCGAGTTGGCCGACCTCTCCACAAGTGCCAGCATCTCGCGTTGTTCGCAGCTGAGATCAGTGTCACGCAAGGCCGCCACCCAGCCCAGCACGCCGTGCATGGGCGTTCGGAGCTCATGGCTCATGTTGCCGATCAGCCGTCCTCGCGCGCTGAGGGTGCTTCGGAGCAGGGCGGTCTGTTCCGCCACCCGGGCCTCCAGCTCCTCGGTCTGGCGTAGCCGCTCGGCTACAAACCGTGCTCGCTCCAGTTCGTGGCTCGCCCGCACCGCCACGATCTCCAGGACCGCCTGCACGATCTCCGGCTCCTCGATGTCGGCGCGGCTGTAGAGGGCAATGAGGCCCAGGACGCCTCGATCCATGGACCAGAGCGGAGTCCCGGCGAAGCCCTCGGCTCCCAGCCGCTGCAGCAGGCCGTCCCTGGGATACTTGCGCCAAACCCCTGTTGCGTGGACTGCGAGGTAGCCTGTCACCACGTCGCCGGCGGCTGTGGCATCGACGCTGAGCTGGTTCTCCGTCAGCCTTGCAATGTCCGCCGAAGCGGCCACCACGCTGATGGTGCGGGCCTTCGGGTCCCACTCGCCCACGGCTACGGCATCCACGCGCAGTTCGCGGCTGAGGAACTGCACCATCGCGTCAAGGTACGAGGGGCCGTCATCATCCCATCCCAGGCGGGCGGCAAACTCAAGTGCGCGCGTGACGGCCTGGGCGTAGGCCACGTTCCGTCCCACGGCCAGGATCAGCCGATCCGATCCGACATCGATCGGCCGCAGCGTCAGCTCTACCGCGTGCTCGGACCCGTTCTTCCTCCGGTGCGATGTGGTGAGGGTCATCGATCCGCCATGGTCTGCCAGCCGGGCAAGGTGGCTCGTGGCTCCGTCGCCCTTGGGCGACGGAGCCACGTCTCGGAGGCTCATGGCCGTCAACTCGGCCGGCGTGAAGCCCAGCGCCTTGCATGCCCGCGCGTTCGCCATGGAGATGCGGCCGGTGCGGTCGACCACGAATACCTCGTCGGTAGACTGCTCAAAGAGCGCCTTGAACCGGTCCTCGCTCAGCCGGAGCCTTGCCTCGCTGCGCTCCCTGTCCGTCACGTCGGTGAACATGATCCCGAGGTGGTCCATCTCGGTCTGGAAGGCGTACACCTCATAGGTGATGCTGTCGAGGCCTCGTCGCGCCGTGAAGAGGGCGGGCTCTGCCCGCCCGCCCGCGGCGGCGGCCTTGCGCAGGTTCGTCAGGGCGTCCTTGCCGCCCAGCGCCGGGAAGATCACCTCCAGCGGCTGTCCGAGGAGGTCGGCGGCCGGTCGCGCCAGCAGGTTCCGCGCCGCCTCGTTCGCGCTCTGGACCACCAGAGCGCCCTCGGATTGCAGCGCGCAGGTCAGCGTCCCGAAAGGCGCGTTGTCGAGCACCTCGCGGAGGAGGCCGTTGCCGTCATCCGTCTCGCGCCTGTCCGGCGCCTGCCCGCTGATGTCGGTGAAGAACGCCGTCGACCGATGCGCGCCGGTATGCACGATCTGTATGTTGAGGCAGTACTGCTTCCCGTTCGGCTTGTACTGGAAGTTGGGTACAGTCACCGGCCCGCCGCCTCCGGCGGTCCGACGGTGCAGGACGGGCAGGACCGTGCCGACGAGACCGGGGAACGCATCCTCGATCGACAGGCCCACGAGGCGCGAGTGGTCAATGTGCAGCATCGCGTCGGCCGTCGGGTTGTAGGCGTCAAAGATCAGCCGGCCGCTGGGATCGACCACGTAAGAGTGGATGCCGAAGGGCGCCCGATCCAGCAGGGCGCGAAGGTAGGTCTCGGAGTTCTGGGCATGGGCGCGCGCGGAGGCTTCGTCCAACAGGGCGTCGCGCAACCGTTCAGGGGCGACGTGACCCGGCGGCAGACTGCTGGACGTATCCACCAACTGCTTCGTAGCGCTCATTGCCGTGCCCTCTCATCTGCCGAGCGTTGCGTGCATCGGCGCCCAATATAGAGTGCCGCGCGCATGTCCCTGATGTCCGCCGGCCGGTCCTGTTGCGTTATCGCGATACTATACCGGCGTGGTCCCGCACGAGTGCCCGAAACGCCCGGGGCGTGTCGTCCGTCAACCATGGCATGATACAGACAACCGGTCTGTCGAAGGCGTTCGTCGACCCCAAGCGCGGAGTGATCAAAGCCGTCTCGGATGTCTCGTTGGAGTGCCGCGCAGGCGAGGTGCTCGGCCTCCTCGGGCCCAACGGTGCAGGCAAGACAACCCTCCTTCGGATGGTCTCTACACTGCTGACCCCAACATCGGGCACGGCGACCGTGGCCGGGTGGGACATCCTGGGCGCTCCATCGGAGGTCCGCGCCAGGATCGGTTACCTCACCGGGGCCGCGGCCCCATACGACAAGCTCACACCGCGTGAGATGCTCGCCTACTTCGGCGCCCTGAACGGCATGGCGCCGGCGGCCGTCCGTACCCGTTCCGAGGAGCTGTTTGATCGCCTGGATATGGTCTCCTTCGCCGATCGCCGCTGCGAGCGCCTCTCAACGGGCCAACGCCAACGCGTGAACATAGCTCGCGCGGTCGTCCATGATCCGCCGGTTCTGCTGCTGGATGAGCCCACCGCAGGTCTCGACGTCCTCGCCGCTCGCACCGTAATGGGGTTCATCCGTGATGGGCGATCCAGCGGTCGGGCGGTGCTCTTCTCGACCCACATCATGAGCGAGGTCGAGACGATCTGCGACCGCGTGGCCGTGATCCACCAGGGCTGTGTCGCCGCCGTGGGCACGACCGAAGAACTGCGCGCCCGCACGGGCCGCACGGCCTTTGAGCAGGTCTTCCTGAGCCTGATCGGAGAGGAGGGCACGGCTTGAAGCGCCCCAGTTCCCCCGCGCACGCCCCCCGTTGTGCGATGGTCGTCTTCTTGAAGGAGGTACGCGAGATCTTCCGCGACAAGAGGACGGTCTTCGGCGTCGTGATCTCGCCGCTTCTGCTCACGCCGGGCCTGCTGGCCCTGACCGGCGCCTTCCTGACCGGCGAGATGAACCGCGCGCGCACCGAGGTCCTTCAGGTCGGCATCGTCCAGCCGGCGGGCGCCGAGGGAACGGCCCGTGCGCTCCGTGCCACGCCTAACGTGCGCTGGACGCCGGTGACCGCCGTGGAAGCAGAGCGCCGCGTCCGCGAGCGCGGCTTCGCCGCAGCGATCGTGCTGCCCGGCCGTGCCGACGCGCTACTGGTAGGCGGCCGCTCAGTGCCCGTGCGCGTGATCTACGACGCAGGCAGCGACAAGTCCAGCGGCGCCTTCATGCGCCTGCGCCTCGCCGTCGAGGCTGCAGGCCAGGCGGTGGCGCGGCTCCGGCTCCAACAGAAGGGTCTTAGCCCTGACTTCGCCTCCCCCTTCTCCGTGGTGGACGGCGCCCTGAAGACCGGCGGCGGCCCCGGGGCTCGGATGGTAGCCGTCCTGCTGCCCTACATGCTGGCGCTCGCCTGCTTCTCCAGCGGCGTCCATGCGGCGAACGACAGCGTGGCCGGCGAGAAGGAGCGTGGCACGCTGGAGACCCTCCTGGCCAGCCCCGCCACGCGCTCCGAGCTGGTGGCGGGCAAGTTCGCCGCGGTCACCTGCGTCTGCCTCACCGGCGCCCTGCTCTCCATCGCCGGGCTGCTGGTGCCCTTCTTCAGCGGCCTCAAGGCCTTCGAGTGGCTCGTCAAGGGCGGCCTGTCGGTGACGCCGCTGACCATCGTCGTCGTCCTGGTTATGCAGGCGCCGCTTGCCGTGCTCTTCTCAGGCCTCCTCCTCACGCTCTCCACGTTCGCCCGCAACCAGAAGGAGGCGCAGACCTACCTCGGCCCGCTGATGATGCTCATACTGGTACCCAGCATGATGTCGATGTTTCAGGGCGCCGAGGCGCCGAAATCCATGGCGATGGTCCCGGTTCTCAACGCGTCGCTTATCATTAAGCAGGCGCTCATGCAGAGCTATGACGTCGCATTCATCGGGCTCGCCCTGGCAGCGTCGATCGCCTACGCCGCCGCCGCGATGTTCGTGTGCGCTCGCATGTTCGGGCGCGAGACGGTCCTACTGCGCACCTAGCGCAGACCTGGGAGGTGACTATGGACGTAACTGCAGGCATGGTCCTGGGCTTCGTAGTGTGGTTCTTCGTCCGCTACGGCCTGGGGGGGTTCTACACTGTGGGCCAGAACGAGCGGGCCGTGAAGACGCGGTTCGGCCGGGCTGAGCGTATCCCCGGCCGTTCGACCCTCGACGACCCGATTTCCGACTCGCTCACGGACGAGGAGAAGCCGCGCTACGACTACCCCGTCGTCCGCGTGATCCCGCCCGGAGGCCCCTACTTCCGCTGGCCCTGGGAGCGGATCTACAAGGTTTCCGTGGCGACGCAGACGATGAACATGGCCATGGACCTGGATGACCCCGGCGCCAACGCCGCGGGCACCATCCTGGAGGCCGTCACCAAGGATCAACTCAACACGGGCCTTACAGGCCAGATCCGGTACCGCGTGGCCGAGGCGAACCTCTACGCCTACCTCTTCGGCGTTAAGCGGCCCATCGTCCATGTCATGGGCTACTTCGTCTCCATCCTGCGCGAGCGCATCGCCAACTTCTGCGCGCCGGAAGCCAAGGACCTGGCGCCGACGGACGGCCCCTCCAGCGAGCAGATCGGCGTCTCCATCAACGACCTCCGCAAGAACCTGCGCGACCTCAACGACCGCATGGAGCGCGAATGCCAGTCCTCGGTCTCGCGCTACGGCATCGTGCTGGAGGCCTCGCTCATCACCGGCATCGACCCGCCGCCGGACGTGGAGTCAGCCCTTGCCGCGATCAACACCGCGCACAATCAGGTCTCCAGCGAGGTGAGCCTCGCCCAGGCCGGCGCCGACCAGCGCATCGTTCAGTCGCGCCGCGCCGTGGAGATTGAGACCCTGAAGGCACACGCCGAGGCCGAGCCCCTCAAGGCCCTGGCGGGCCAGCTCGCCGAGCTCAAGCGCTCGGGTCCCGAGGCCCTGGCCAACTACCTGCGCAATGTGCGGCTGCCGCTCTACGGCAAGACCCAGCGCGCCATCCTGGAGGCAGACAGGCGATGAACACATTCAGTGCGGCCTTTATGACCTTCATCGCGTGCTTCATCATCATTCCCCTCCTCGGGGGCATCGCCCGCCGCCTGGGCGCCTACGAGATCGTCCACGAGGCCACCCAGCGCGTCTACGTCCTCTTCGGCAACGTGGTGGGCATCCTTGACGAGCCCGGCCTCCATTGCCTGTGGTCGGAGTTCGGCTGGCGGGGTCTCCTGGTGAACTGGCTGGGTAAGTGCCACGTCCTCGACATGCGCATGGACCAGGAGTATGTCCGTAGCCAGGCCGTGAACTCGGAAGAGGGCGCCCCCATGGGGATCGGCGTCTGGTATGAGATGTACGTCAGCGACCCGGTCGCCTTCCTCTTCCGCAACGCCGACCCGCGTGGCTCCCTGGCCGCCAACGTCAGCAGCGCCACGGTCCGGTGCCTCAGCAACATGCCGCTGGAGGCCATGCTTGAGGATCGGCACACCATGAGCCAGACGGTTCGCGCCGAGGTGTCGCCCAAGTCCAGCGAGTGGGGCTACCAGATCGGCTCCGTCTACGTTCGCAAGGTCCACTTCCGCGACGCGGGCATGATCCGCCAGATCGAGGCCAAGGTGGTGAACCGCCTCCGCCAGGTCACCTCGGCCATCAAGCAAGCCGGCGCCAACCAGGTCTCGGTCATCACCAGCACCGCCGAGCGCGATGCGGCCACCGAGTTCGCCCGGGCCGCGGCCATGCGCCCGGCGATCATCGGCGCCGCGCTCCACGAGATCGGGAAGGACCCCGAGATCGCCGACGGGCTCTTCCTCGTCCTGGAGACCCAGCAGCTGCTGGCCAGCTCCGCCACCGTCACGCTCATCCCGCAGGGCTCAGGCGCCCTGGGCGGACTGCTGGCGGCCGGCGATTCGCCGTTGGCCCTGCCGGCGGCGCGTCCCACGCCGCCGCCGGCCAGGCACACTCCGGCTACTTAGTTCGCTTCGGGCCGGGGGCCGCTTTCAGGTCCCCGGCCACGAAGGTCGACCACTGATCGGCCTTCACCACGCGCCGGTAGGCCTCGGTCACCTCTGCCGCCGTCAGCCGCTTGAGGCGCGCCTCGTATTGGGCGTCCCATCCGAGGGTTCGGCCTACCATCTCCTTCTCCGCCAGCGCGCCGGCAAGCGCCCGGTCGTCACAACGCTGCACCTCGCGGCTATCCAGCATTCCAGCCACCGCCTTGGCTACTTCCTCCGGCGTGAAACCATCGCGATGGGCCCGTTCCAGTTCTTCGGCAGCGGCCTGCTTCAGCCGAGGCAGGTTCTGTGGTGCGCAGATGGCGTAGGCCGTGATCCGCGCACTCTCGTCCTCAGCCGGGGCCAGGAGGAAGGCATAGACGCTGTAGCTGAGCCCCTCCTTCTCGCGGATGCGTGCGCCTAGCCGCGAGTCGAGGTCGCCGCCGCCCAGCACGTAGGCCGCAACGGACAGGGCGGGGAAGTCCGGCGACGCGTCCGACATGCGGATCGGCCGGCAGATGAACGTGGCGGCGCTGGGCTTGTCCGCCAGGTTGCGCTCCTGATGTGTGGGTTTGGTGTCGAGGTACGGGCGGGTGACCCGCACCGGCGCCGTGGGCGCCCGCCATCCGCCCAGCTCCGCGGCGATCACCCGTGCGGCGGCGTCGGGCTCGAAGTCGCCCACCAGAGCCACCGAGCAGATCTGGGCGCCCAGCAGCGAGCGGTGCAGCGACCGCAGGCGCTCCGGCGTCGCCGACTTCGTTGCCGCCACGGCCTCGTCGATGGTGGGCTGGCGGCGCACGTCCCCCGCCGGGTAGGGCGCCAGGAACCGCTTGAGCATCAGCGTGGCCACCGCGTCCGGGTCGTCGCGCTGCTGCTCCAGTGCGGCGATGCGCTCCTGCTGCAGCGCTGTCAGCTCGGAGGCCGGGAAAGACGGCCGGCGTAGCGCATCGGCCAGCAGCCGAACGCAGCCGGCCAGGTGATCCCGCGTGGTCTCCACGGTGGCGGTCAGTGTGCCCCCGGTCACGGAGACGTTCATCCGCGCCATCAGCAGGTCCTGCGCGTCCTCGATCTGCTGCCGGGTCCTGGCTCTGGTGCCTCGCAGCAACATGTCGCCCATGAGCGCCGCCTCGGCCTGCCTGCCTTGCAGCGCCGGCTGCGATCCGAACCGGAGTGTCAGCGCCAGGTGGGCCCGGCGTCCTCGCGTCCGCTTCGGCAGCATGGCCAGCCGCACCAGGCCCGCTTTGCGCCTCAAGGTGTGGCTCTCGATGGCCTCGGGCGTCGGGTCGAAGGTGTCGCCCTCGGACGCCGAGGCAGAGGGGCGGAGCGCCTTCAACTCGGCCTCGGGCTCAGGCCGTGCGGGCACCGCCACCTGCTCGATGCGCTTGCCGGGCACGTATAGGCCCACGGTCCGGTTGGCGCGGCGCAGGTATCGGTCCGCCACCTCGGTCACGGAGTGCTGGGTCACGGAGCGCAGGCGGTCGCGGTGCAGGAAGATGAGCCGCCAGTCGCCCATGGCGATCCACTCGCTCAGCTCCAGCCCGACCTCCGTGGACGACGCCAGCCGCAGTTCCATCTCCTTCAGTAGACGCGCCCGCGCCCGGGCGACCTCGGCGTGTGTGGGAGGCGCCGCGCGGAGCCCTTCAAGCGCCGCCAGCATGACGTGGCGCGCTTTTTCCAGGTTCGCGCCGGACCGGACCTCGGCGGCGAACGTCAGGGCGCCTGGGTCGCGCATCTGGTACGCCCCGCCGCCGACCGACGCCGCCAGCCCCGTGGGCACAAGCGCCTTGTACAGCCGCCCTGACGGCGTATCCGCGAGGATCATGGCGAGCACGTCGATGGAGGCGTAGTCGCGGTGCGCGCCCGATGGGACGTGGTACACCGCGGCCACGCAGGGAACGCCGCCCGCCCGGCGCAGGGTCACGGTCCGCTCGCCGTCCTGCGGAGGTTCTGCCGTGTAGTCGGGCCACAGGGCCTGGACGGGCTTTGGGATGGGTCCGAACGACCGATGGAGCAGCGCCAGGGCGCGTTCCGGGTCGAACCGGCCGGTGATGAGCAGCACCGCGTTGTTGGGCTGGTAGTGCCGCTGGTAGAACTGCCGCAGCCGTTCGATGGGCACGTTCTCGATGTCCGACCGCGCCCCGATGGTGTCCTTGCCGTAGTTGTGCCACAGGTAGGCGGTCGAGAGCACCCGCTGCGACAGCACGCCCATAGGGTCGTTCTCGCCCATCTCGAATTCGTTCCGAACGACCGTCATCTCGGAGTCGAGGTCCGCCTTGGCCAGGAAGGCGTTGACCATCCGGTCGGCCTCCATGTCCAGCGCCCACTCAAGGTTGGCGTCCGTAGACTTCAGGGTCTCGTAGTAGTTCGTCCGGTCGTACCAGGTGGTGGCGTTGTTCTGCGCCCCCCGCGCCGTCATCTCGGGAGCCAGCCTCGGGTGCCGCGCGCTCCCCTTGAACATCAGGTGCTCGAGCAGGTGCGCCATTCCCGTCTCGCCGTACCCCTCGCTCCGCGAACCCACCAGGTACGTGACGTTCACCGTGACCGTGGGTTGCGACCGGTCCGGGAAGAGCAGCACGCGCAACCCGTTGTCCAGCTCATACTCCGAGATGCCCTCCAGCTGCCGCACGAAGCGCGGCGCGCCGGGCTGGGCGAGTGCCGCTACGGACCACGCGATCAGCGCGAGTGCGGCGATGAGGGTGCGGAATGGCGACGGCACGGGGGCGCCTCCTATGGGCGGGCTGAAGGCCAATCGAGCCTCCGAATGGACTGCGCGGCGACGGGCCCTCGAGACGCCGCCTCGGCCGCGGTGAGGCCGCCCGGCAGCCGTAGCCCCGGAGCGACCTCTGCCAGCGGGAGCAGCACGAAGGCGCGTTGGGCCATGCGCGGGTGCGGCAGCGTCAGCCGATCGCCCTTGAGCCGGGCCCGGCCGAGCAGAAGCAGGTCTATATCGATGGTGCGCGGAGCATGGGGCGTGGGCCGGTCGCGGCCGCCGAGCCGCTCCACCTGTTCGATGGCGTCGAGGATGGCCGGCGGCGAGAGGTTCGTCGCCACTGCGGCCACGGCGTTCAGGTAGGCGGGGCGCTCCTCGCCAGGGGCTCCCACATGCTCGGTCTCATACAGGCCGGAGACCGTCACCGGGGTCAGGCCGCACCGTGCCAGCCGGTCCAGTGCGAGGGCCAGATGGGCCTGTCGGTCTCCTACGTTGGACCCGAGCGAGAGGTAGGCGATTGCAGGGCGCTTCATGGAAGGCCATTATGCAGCCTTCCGGGCGTGGGCACAAGCAGAACGGCCCCCGGCGTTGCAGCGAACCGGGGGCCGTTGAGCAGTTACGAGCTTACGGGAAGTCGATCAGGGCCGGATCCCAGCCGTTGGTGCAAGCATCGGCGTTCCACGCCCAATGCATATCGACGTCGTTCGCCGCCGGGTTGCACTGGATCTGCCGATGGGCGCTCATGCGCATGAACTTCACGTGGCCGTCCACGAACGAGGCGTTGTTCGAGGAGGTCTTGTGGAACGCCCACTGGCCGGAGCCGGAGTGCGGCGCGCCGGTCTGCCAGTTCTCGATCAGCATGACGCGGTTGACGGGGGCCTGGTACATGGCAAGGCCGCGCTTGCAGCGAGCCGCCACGGCGTTGGCCAGCTTCCACTCGTAGCTGATGCCGTCGAACTTGTAGCCGAGCTGGGCCATGCGGGTCATCGACTGGCCGCCGGAGAACCAGTCTTTGTAGGTGCCGGGAGCAGAGCTCGGGCACTGGAAGATCTGGGCGTTCTTGACGTACGGGTAGACGGCGACCGCCCACCACTGGGCCTGCATGTGGAAGTCGTCGACGCCGCGGCCGTCAGCCTGGTTCCAGCACTGGAAGTCGCCGCCGGGACATCCGCCGTGCGAGCACTCCGGCCGACCGGCCATGAACTGCTCGTCGTAGTCCTGGGTGTACATCAGCATGCCGGTGGTCAGCTGCTTCAGGTTGCTGGCGCAGGTGGTCTTGCGGGCTTGCTCACGGGCACGTGCGAATACCGGGAAGAGGATGGCTGCCAGGATCGCGATGATCGCGATTACCACCAGCAGCTCGATGAGGGTGAACCCTCGTTTGCGGACCTGCATTGCTAGCTCCTTTGGTCATGTGGACGCCGCCATGACGCCCACGGTTCGGGTCTGACCTACTTGCCTGTGAGGCCGCCGGGCGCATTGCCCAGGGCCCCGGTACCGCCGGTAGTCCCGCCGGGGCCCGGAGTGGCGGTCCCACCCGGGGGATGGCCGGCAGTCAGAGCGCCGGTCTGGCCCGGCATCGGCGGCTTGTTGCTGACACCGGGTCCTGGGGGCGACTTCTTGGGGCCGCATCCCGCCAGGATCAGGCTCAGCGGAATGAGCGCCAGCATCGATCTGCGCAACACCTTCTCACGTTCTCCTTCGTGCCGGGATCGGGCATGGCTGCATTTCAGGGGTGCAGCCATGCTCGTTCCGCATGTACCCAGGGTAGTCCTTGGGTTCACTCCCCGTCCGGCAGTGCGTCGCCATGCAGAAGCGTAGCAACAGAGCCCGCATCTGTCAAGGGCTTTCGGTCTATTCGCCGCCCCGAGCGGTCCTTCCTCCCTGTCTTGGGCCGGATCGCAAAATCGCCGGGCCGCCCGACGGGCGCGGGTACCATACAGGCATAGTCACACCGGCCAATGGAGGGCATCCCAACTTGAAGCGATATGCAGCAATCGGCGCTCTGGCGCTCCTGGCGGCTCTGGCGGGATGCCAGAGCGGCCCGAAAGTAGCGGCCACCGTCAGTGGCGAGAAGATCACCGAGGAGGAGTTCTTCGCTCGCGTCCAGGAAGTCGACGCCATCGAGCTTTATGGCTCCGCCCGATCCGGCGGCTCAGCAAAGGCCGGCGAGTACGCCATGCAGCAGCTCATCACCGAGCGCATCATGGAGAAGCTGGCCGCCGATAAGGGCGTAAAGGTGACCGACGCCCAGGTCGATGCCTACATCGCGTTCACCAAGAAGTTCCCGGAGGCCGGCGGCGTCACCGGGCCGAACCCCATGCGCAGCGAGGCGGCGGCCAAGCGGGAGGCCCGGATGCAATTGGTCATCCGTTCACTCGCCATGAAGCCGCTGAACATCGGTCCCGCAGACCTGCAGGCCATGTACAACCAGCTCAAGCCCCGCCTGATGGAGCCCGCCCAGGTGCGCTTCCGCGTCATTATGGTGAGCTCCAAGGGCGCCGCTGCCGAGGTCATGAAGAGCCTCAAGGCCGGTGTCTCCTTCGAGACCCTGGCCCTGACCAAGTCTGAGGACACCTCCACCAAGTCCAAGGGCGGCGATAGCGGCTTCGTGCCCGAGCCCGGCCTCCCGCCGGCCCTGGCCGCCGCCATCAAGAAGCTCACGCCCAACCAGACCGCGCCGGACTTCGTGTCCGTGACGTTCCCGGGCCAGCAGGGGCAGCCCCCTGTCACCCGCTTCTTCCTCCCGCGCCTCCTGCAAACCAAGCCGGGCCGCCTGATGCCCATGGACGAAGTGAAGCCGCTGATCGAGGGCATGGTGCTGCAGCAGAAGGACGCCAACTCCCCCATGCGCGTCCGCGACCTGGTGCGCGACTTCACCGACAAGGCCGACATCAAGGTTGAGTTGCCGCAGTACAAGGACCTGGTGCAGAAGATTCGCGACTCGCTGAAGGCTCAGCCCCAGGAAATGCCCTCCGCCCCGCCCGCGCCGGGCCGGTAGCCCCATCGCCATGCTCACGCTGGTCGGGCTAGGTCCGGCAGATGCCGGCGGCCTCTCCGTGGCCGCGCGCGATGCCCTGCGCGCGGCCACGAAGCTCTATCTGCGGACCGGTATCCATCCGGCCGCCGTCGAGTTGGCGGCTCAGGGGCTTCAGTTCAAGACCTTCGACGCCCTCTACGAGGCCGGCGAGTCCTTCTCCGAGGTCTACGCCGAGATCGCCCGCCGCGTGCTTGAGGTCGGACGCTCCGACGACGTCGTCTACGCCGTGCCGGGCCACCCGCTGGTGGGCGAGGAGGCCGCCCGGCTGATCCTCGCCGCAGCCCGTGAGGAGGGCCTCCCCGTCCGCGTCATCGGCTCCGCCAGCTTCATAGAGCCGGCGCTGGCCGCCGCGGGGGCCTCGTTAGGCGAAGGGCTCTGCATCGTCGATGCCCTGGCCATGGATCGCCTGCAGGTCCGGACCGACCTCGCCACGCTGATCTACCAGGTCTACGACCGCCGGACCGCCTCCGACGTGAAGCTTGCCCTCATGCGCCGCTTCCCCGACGAGTGGGAGGTCACCGTGGTCCGCGCCGCCGGCGTGGCGGGGCAGGAGAGCGTCGAGCGGCTACCCCTGTACCGGCTGGACCGCGTTGACCACGACCACCTGACCAGCGTCTACGTGCCGCCCCTGCCCGAGGGGCGCCGGGTCACCATGGACGACCTGGTGGCCGTCATGGCCCGCCTCCGCGCCGAGGACGGCTGCCCGTGGGACCGGGAGCAAGACCACCTCACGCTGCGTCACTACCTTTTCGAGGAGTGCTGCGAGGCCATCGATGCCATCGACGCCGGCGACATGGACCACCTCTGCGAGGAGCTGGGCGACATCCTGCTGCAGATCGTCTTCCACGCGCAGATCGAGGACGAGGTGGGCGGCTTCACCACAGACGATGTGATCCGCGGCATCGTGGAGAAGCTCATTCGCCGCCACCCGCACGTCTTCGCCGACGGCGCCGCCGAGGACCCGGACGCAGTGGTTCGCACCTGGGAGCGGATCAAGCAGGACGAGCGAGCCGGCTCCGCACCGCAGTCCGTGCTGCACGGTGTGCCGGCCGCCCTGCCGGCCCTCATGCGCGCCATGGCCGTGAGCAAGAAGGCTGTCCGCGTGGGCTTCGAGTGGGACTGCCTCGATGATGTGCTGGACAAGGTCGAAGAGGAGCTCCATGAGCTTCGCGCCGCCATCGCCGAGGACGACGCGGCCCACGTGCGAGCCGAGATCGGCGACCTGCTCTTCGCCATCGTCAACGTCGCTCGCTGGCGGAAGGTCGATCCCGAGGAGGCGCTCCGAGCCATGCTGGCGCGGTTCACTGCCCGGTTCGCCTACATCGAGGCCGGGGCCGCCGACCAGGGCCGCGAGCTGGAGACGCTGACGCTGGCCGAGATGGACGCCCTCTGGGACGAGGCCAAGGCCAAGGGGATAGGGGCGTCATAGGAGGACGGTGGACATGATCCGACGCTGCCTCTCCCTTGCCGCCTGCTGCGCCGCATTGGGCGCCGGCGCGCAGACCGCCTCCTCGCCGCCGGCCGAGCCGCTCTCCGGCGTCGCGGTCGGGGCCTGGCAGCCCTGCTTCGTGGGCGTCGATCGCGCCGCGGTCAGCTGCACCGGCCCCGTCGCCATGCAGGGGCAGGCGCTCCGCATCGATCTCCGGGCGAAGGGGCTTCGCTTCATGGCTACGCCTCCCGCGCTCAACGGCAAGAAGGAGGTGCGGGGCCTCCGCACGAGCTCCTTCTTGGTCCGCTACCGGATGCAGGGCGCCATCAACGCGGCGCCCTTCGGTCCCGTGGTCGATGACGAGGGCAAGGACCAGGACGTCGTGGGCCTCATGGTCTCCAACAGCCGCCTCGTCTCGAAGCCCGAGGCGAGCCCCGCCCTGCTCCTCACCGGCCGCAACAGGGCCTCCATCGCCGAGGCCCCCTTCAACCTGCGCGGCGTGCGCAATGCCGTGGCGGGCTTCGGCCTGGTGCTGAAGGCGGGCGTCAACGTGGGCGCCGGCGGGGTCCGGCATCCCCGCACCGCCGCGGGCGTCAGCTCCGACGGCCGTACCCTCCTCCTGTTGGCTCTGGACGGTCGGCAGCCCGGCTACAGCGTGGGCGCCACCACGCAGGAGGTGGGGCAGTGGCTGGCCCTGCTCGGCGCCTCCGATGGGATCAACCTCGACGGCGGAGGCACGACCGCGATGGTGATCGAGGGCACGGAAGGCAAGCCGCAAGTGCTGAACCGGCCGATCCATGGAGGAGTGCCCGGTACTGAGCGCGTTTCGGCAAGCCATCTGGGTTTCCGCGCCCGGCGTCTGCGGGCCGGCTCACAGCCCTGATCAGGAGGGGGAACGATGTCTGAACTTCAGCTGCGCCCGTATGCCGAGTGGATCGAGGCCCTGCGCCTCACCAAGGCCGAACATACCAGCGCCAAGCTGGCCCGTGACGGCTACCACGATGTCGACGACCACGGATGCATCCCGTGGCCCGATCCGATCCCCTTCGAGCGCGAGGTGAGCCACCCCGACGGCGGCACCTACGGCTTCGGGGCTTGCGGGCGCAGCCTCGGCGCGTGGCTGGCAGGCCACCCGGTCTACATCCACCCGCTCAGCGCCGTGGCCGGCGCATGGACCACCCACCCGCCGGGCGTCGGCGGCTGGCCCTCGGAGGACCGCGCCCACCACCTCGCCGAGCGCCAGGCGAAGTACAACATCATCCAGCCCGGCATCGGCGCCATGAACCATAGCGGCCCGGACATGCGGATCGGCCTCGACCTTGGATGGCCCGGCCTGCTTGCCAAGCTGCGGCGCTACCGGGCGCTCAACAGCCCCGCCGACGCCTCGTTCTACGACGGCGAGGAGGCCGTCGTCGAGGGTGCGCTGGCCTGGATCGCCCGCCACGTCACCGAGGCCCGCGCCATGGCTGCCGCCCAGGCCGATCCCGCCGCCGCCGCGAACCTCCGCGAGATCGCCGACATGAATGAGCGGCTCTGCTCCGGCCCGCCGGCCACCCTCCGCGAGGCCTGCCAGTTCCTGGCCTGGTTCCAGGCCATCGACCGGATGTGGTTCTGCGGCGGAGCCCTGTCACAACTGGACGAGTTGCTGCGCCCCTACTACGAGGCCGACCTCGCCGCCGGGCGCACGAACCC
>CAISJD010000036.1 GCA_903885605.1 uncultured Chthonomonas sp.
GGGCGGCGGCATGGGCGCCCTGATCCGCTACTTCGACCTGCCGCCCTTCCTGGTGACGCTGGCCGGGCTCTTCCTCTACCGCGGCATCGGGCTACTGGTAAGCACGGAGTCGGTGTCGATCATGCACCCGCTCTTCTCCAAGCTCTCCATGGCCGGCGTCCCGCTGGGAGATGCGGGCAGCCTGCAGCTATCGGCCATTGTCTTCCTGCTGGTGGTGGCGGTGGGCATCTACCTTTCGCGCCACACCACGTTCGGGCGCGTCACCTACGCCATCGGCGGCAGCGAGCAGTCGGCTCTGCTCATGGGCCTGCCCGTGGGGCGCACCAAGATGGGCGTGTACGCCCTCAGCGGCTTCTGCTCGGCGCTAGCCTCGGTGGTCTATGCCGTCTACACCTCGTCGGGCAACGCCAACGCAGGGACCGGATTGGAGCTCGACGCCATCGCAGCCGTGGTGGTGGGCGGCACGCTGCTGAGCGGCGGCACGGGCTACGTGGCGGGGACGCTGGTGGGCGTGCTCATCTTCGGCGTCATCCAGACCGCCATCACGTTCCAGGGCACGCTCAGCTCATGGTGGACCAAGATCGCCGCAGGCACGCTGCTGCTCCTCTTCATCCTGCTGCAGCGGGCCATGCACCGGAGGGCCAGATGACGACCGAGAAACTGCCCCGCGGCTACCTGTGCCGCATGACGCCGACGCCGCCGGCCATGGACGGCGACCTGGAGGGCGGAGCGTGGGCGCGTGCGCCATGGACCAAGCCCTTCCGCGACATCGAAGGCGACCTGAAGCCCGATCCGCCGTTGCTGACCCATGCCAAGATGCTCTGGGACCGACGGAACCTCTACATCGGCGCCTGGCTGCAGGAGCCCAACGTCTGGGGCACGCTGACGGAGCACGACTGCGTCATCTTCCAGGACAATGATTTCGAGCTCTTCATCGACCCCGACGGCGACCACCACAGCTACTTCGAGTTGGAGTTCAACGCCCTCAACACGCTCTGGGACCTGCGCCTGGTCAAGCCCTACCGCGACGGCGGCCCGGCGCTGAACGAGTGGGAGGCCGAGGGCATACGCCACGCGGTGCATGTTCGCGGCACTCTGAACGATCCCACCGACACCGACGAGGGCTGGAGCCTGGAGATCGCCATCCCCTGGTCGGCCTTCGCTGAGCATGGCGGCTACCCCTGTCCTCCCCGCGCGGGCGACCTGTGGCGGATGAACTTCTCACGCGTGGAGTGGGATGTGGAGGTCCGCGACGGCAAGACCGTGAAGCTGCCCGGCCGCCCGGAGCACAACTGGATCTGGTCGCCGCGGGGCGTCGTCGACATGCACCGCCCCGAGCGCTGGGGGCACGTTCGCTTCGCCGAGGCCGACGCGCCGCTCGCCTCGTTCCGCCCGGACCCGTCGCAGCCCGACCGCGACCTGCTGATGCACGTCTACCACGCCCAGCGGGCCTACCAGTCCGAGAACAAGCGCTGGGCGGCCGACCTCGTGGAGCTGGGCGACCGCCTGCCCGCCGAGGTGCGGGCGCAAGTCACGCTCACGATCACCGCCGACGGATGGCAGGCCACCCGCCGCGGCCCGTCACCCCGCTGGGCGCTCCACCAGGACAGCCGGTTCGTGGAAGTGCGATAGGCGCCCTACCGCGCCTTCACACGCAGCACGGTCACCGACCGCGCCGGTAGCTGCCGGGTGAACGTGGGCTTGAGACCTGTGACGGCCTCCGTGCGCGGCGCCACCCTGCGCGGAGCGGCGAAGCTGTTCTCGTCGTTCCCGTCGGCCGAGGTTAGCACCGTGGCCGTGCCCTTCGACGCCACGGACTTCACGCCCTGCAGCCGCACTTCGGCCGTCCGGGTCTCGGCCGCCGCGTTCACGAGCTTCACCACGATCTCGCCGGTGCGATCCATGCGTCCGGCTGTGGCCACCACGTCGGCGGTGGCGGCATCCTCCACGTCGTGGATCAGCTTGCCGTCGAGGAAGCAGCGGATGCGCGCCCCCTCCAGCTCGATGCGGATGTCATACCAGCGGCCGACCTCCACGCCGCCGTTCACGGGCTCGCCCAGCGTGGTCTTGGAGCCGCCTGTGCACTTCTCGATGGCGTGGCGGGCGTTGCCCCATCCGCCGAGGTTCCACCAGTACCAGTTGGCCTCGTCGCGGGCGTGGAAGAGGATCAGGAAGCCCTCGGCTCCGGCCAGCTTGCGCGCCTTGAGCTGCAGCGTGTAGTCGCCCCAGCCCGGCTCGCCCACCACCTGCCGGGCGCCCAGGTCGCGGCTCTCCTGCCGCAGGATGCCCCCGTCGGCCACGCTCCAGCGCCCCTGCGCGCCCTGGTCGCCGCGAACGAGGCGCCAGCCCTGCAGCGCGTCGGACGCCAGGCGGTCGCGGTAGAGCGGCGCCCGGCCCGCCGTCACGGTCACGTCGCGGAACTCGGCCTCCGTGGCCCAGGTGCCCACGCCCACGGCGCCGGTGCGGGCAGGTGCGGACGGGCGGGGCGCCTTCAGCGTTACGCCCAGGAGCCGGTCCGGGCGGTTGGCCGCGAAGAGCGCCTGCACGTGGTAGGAGGGCGTGCCAAAGCAGCGCGCCGCGTCGTAGACGATGGCGTCGGGGTTCCAGGCGCGGTTGTTCACGTTCACGAAGAGCGGCGCGTAGGAGGACATGACGACGTGGTCGCTGTTGCGCTCCATGCCGACCATGAAGGCCGCCTCGGCCACCGCCGCCGTCAGGTTGCCCTGCCCGCAGCCCTGGGTCACGGCGTACTCGCCCATGTAGATCGGCGGATCGGTGCGCTTGTATCTATCGAAGTGCGTGGCGCCGGCCAGGAACCAGTCGGGGCTGGAGTAGGCGTGCTCGTCCACGATGTCGGGCCGCCGCGACGTGATGGGCAGGTTGGCGATGAGCTTCACCTCTGGCCACGCCTTCTTCAGCGCGTCGTGGAAGAGGGCGTAGCGCTCCTCGTACGCCGGGCCGCCGTTCTCGTTGCCGACCTCGAGCAGTCGCAGGTTGAAGGGCGCCGGATGGCCCGCCGCGGCGCGCAGGGCACCCCACTTCGTGCTGACGGCCCCGTTGGCGTACTCCAGCGCGTCGAGCGCGTCCTGCACGTACTCGCCCATGCGGTCCATGGGCACGACGTCGGCGTGGGCCATGCCGCAGTTGATGACGAAGAGCGGCTCCGCGCCCAGGTCCTCGCACATCTGCAGGTACTCGTGGTAGCCGAGGCCGTCGGTGGACCGGTAGCCCCAGAGGTTCCGGTGGCCCGGCCGCTCGGCGATGGGCCCGATGGTGGTCTTCCAGCGGGTGGCGTTGGCCATCCGGTCGCCCTCGACGAAGCAGCCGCCGGGGAAGCGGATGAAGGCCGGGCGCATGCCGGCCAGCATCTGCGCCAGGTCCTTGCGGAGGCCGTTGCGACGCCCCTTCCAAGTGTCGGCGGGCATGAGCGACACGCAGTCGAGCCAGAACACTCCCGGTTCGGTAGCCGTGACGGTCAGCCGCGCCGCCGGGTCGGTGGCCGAGGCGGTGAGCTCGCCCACAAAGAGCCGCCAGCCGGCCTCCAGGCCCTTCAGCGCAGCGGAGCCGTAGCTGCGTCCGGTCCCGCCCTCCAGGCCCACACGCAAGCCCGGCGCATCGCCTCGGGCGTAGAGGGCATAGCGGTAACGGGCGCCGGCCTTCGTCGCGATGCCCCAGTAGCCCGCGTTGGCTGCGCCGCCCCGGCCCGAGCCGCTGATGTCGACCCGGAGCGACGTGGGCGATGCGGCGTTGAGCGGGCTCGAACGATCCAGCGAGAGGCGCGCCGACGCGCCGCCCTCGGAGACCGCCGACCAGGCCTCGGGCGTCTGCGCGTCCTCCAGCGACCGGTTCCGCACCAGCTCGGCGTAGATGCCGCCGTCACCGGCGTGGTTGATCTCCTCGAAGAAGATCCCGTACAGCGACTTCGGCACGGCCGCGCCCGGCTGGTCGGCCCGGACAGTCAGCTGGACCGGCGCGCCCGGAGCCTGGACGGCCAGGCAGGCCACAGCGGCCAGGGTGGCGAGCAGCATGGGCAGGTACCTCCACAGGTTGGTCTGGTGCGCCTCCATGGTACACCGGCGGCGCGGGCCTGTCAACGAGGCCGAAAGGGTCAGAAGGCCTGTGACCTCATTGACGGTGTTGACGGCGTTGTTGACGGCCCCTACGTTGCGTTCAGGGCGCCTGCGCTCCAGGCGTGGCCCGGCGCGGGAAGCTGCACCTGCTCGCCGGGGAAGACCGCCTCGTAGCCCACGGGCGTGCCCGGCGCGAGCGGCGCGGTTCGCAGGCTGACGCCCACGGCGGCCACCGCGCCGATGTTGGTCACGGTCACCACGCCGCCCTGCTCCTCGGCCGCCAGCGTCGTCGTAGGTAGCGCTGCCAGCGGCGCCAGCGGATGCTCGCCGCCCTGCTGAGTGAAGAGGACCACGCTCCGCCACGGCTCGGCTCCCCGGCGGGTCAGCTCCATCTCCACGGCGAAGACGCCCTCGGGCGCGTCCGGGGCCGGGTCGGTGATCGCCAGGACCTCCCGCGCCCCCACGGTCTCCAGCGTCAGGCGCGCTTCGTGCGCCGCGGTCACCTCGCCGCCCAGCGTGCGGACGCGGGCGCGGATGGAGGCCTCCACCGGCTCGCCGTCGTTGTGGGCGAAGATGCGCAGCTCCATAGCCTTGCCGGGCTCCTGCGTGATGCTCTCGTACCGCAGCGACAGCGCCACCGGAGCGAAGGCCCGGCGCAGGGCCCAGTAGGCGGGCTTCAGGGCGCGGTGCAGCTCGATGAAGGAGTTGTTCATCATGCACGAGAAGTCGTCATGGCCCATCCAGAAGAGAACGCCCGAGGACGCGAAGGCCCTTCGCCGCACCGCCTCGACGATGACGCGGTACTGCTCGGCCTGCAGGAAGTGGGAGAGGCCGACAAGGCGCTCCAGTTCGGCCTCGTCGGCGGGCATGGCCAGGCCGAACTCCTGCAACGTGGGATCGATACGCCAGAAGAAGCCGCCGTGGTTGCGGTAGGTGTCGCAGTTCGGGTCCAGCGGCAGGATCGGCCGCCCGGCGGCGTGGCGCCGCAGCGTCTCCAGATGCGCCAGCGCGGGCACGCCCACCTCGCTGCGGAGGATCGAGTCGTCGGCGTTCGTGCTCGGGTAGAAGGCCCCGCTGGGCACGATGCCCCAGCCGCCGTGGGTGTCGTGGTGGAGGCCCTTGCCGATGTTCTCGGGCTTCACGAAGAAGCAGGGGCCGCTGGGGCTGGAGGGGAGGAAGAGCTTGCCGGGGTCGTCGCGCTCCACCACCTCCTTGAACATGGCGATCATGGGGTGACGGTCGTCGATGGGGATCATCTCCCGGTCGAGGTGCGAGCCGTAGGTGATCTCGTTGCCGCCGTCCCAGAGCGCGTGGCAGGCGTGGTGGCCGCGCCGCTCCACCCAGTCCTCGGTGAGCCCGCGCATGGCGGCGATGGTGGGCTCGTCGTCCGGCGGCGTGTTGCTCAGGGCGGCCGAGGAGAGCGGGAACTCCTGCCAGAGGAGGATGCCCATCTCGTCGGCGATGCGGTAGCAGGCCTCCTTCTCGAGGATGCCGCCGCCCCAGATGCGCAGCATGGTCACGTTCATGTCGCGGTAGAGCTGCAGGAGTTCGCGGTACTGGGCCTCGCCCACATCGCCGTAGCAGGGCGAGAGCGGCACCCAGTTGGCCCCGCGCAGGAAGATGCGGCGGCCGTTGACCACGGCGAGGTATGGATAGGCGCCCTCGGGCGCTCCGTCGGTGGGCTCCCAGACGAGCCGGCGGAAGCCCAGCGTCCACTCGCGCCGGTCGGACACCGCACCGGCGGCGTCGATGAGCCGCGTATCCAGCGTATAGAGCGGCTGGTCGCCGAAGCCGTTCACCTGCCACGGGAGCACGCCCGGCACGGCGAAGTCGGCCTCCACGCGGCCGTCGGCGAGGGGCGCTTCGGCCTGCCAGTGGGCGGCGCCGCCGGGGCCGGTGAGGGTCAGCCGCAGGGCCGCCGCGCCGGGGGCCTCGGCCACCACGCGGAGGCGGCCGGTGCGCAGGTCCGCGTCCAGGTCGGCGGAGACCAGCGCCCGCTCCAGCCGCGCGCCGCCGGTGGCCTCCAGCGCGACGTCGTCCCAGATGCCCACGTTCACCACCCGGGCCATCCAGTCCCAGGTGTAGTTGAAGCGGGGCTTCAGGTCGCGGGTGTTGCAGGCATAGCCCATCTGGGCGTCGAGCTGCGGCGACTGGTGGAAGACCACACTCAGCTTCTGCCGCCGGCCGGGCTTGACCGCGTCGGTGAGGCGGAACCTGTGCCGCACCAGGGCGCCCTCGAACTTGCCCACGCAGGCCCCGTCGAGGTAGATCAGGCCCGAGTGGTCGAGCCCCTCGCAGGCGAGCCAGACCTCGCGCCCGGCCCACTCCTCGGGGACGGTGACCTCGCGATCGTAGATCCACTCTCGGTTGTTGACCCACTCCGACTGGTAGGAGGCCAGGGCGTCATTCCAGTCGGGGATCACGCCCGCCTGCAGCAGGGCGCCATGGACGCTGCCCGGCACGTCGGCCGGCACGGTGGGGATCATGGGCAGCGTGGGGCTGTCGATCTCCATGGTGGTCTGCAGCCGCCAGTAGTGGCGCAGCCAGCCGCTCAGGTTCCAGCGGCCGTTCAGCGAGACGCGGTCGTGCAGCAAGGCGTTCATGCGGGGCTCTCCGGGTGCGCGGGGTGGGGCCTCGCCGGTGCGGCGGGACCCCTGAGAGCCTACCCGAGCGGGCCGCGCCGTCGGCTACAGCCGCAGCAGCTTGGTATCGCCTTTCTGCATCTCGAACGAGAGCGACGCCGACGGGGCGTAGGCCTCGCCCGTGACCGCGTCGCGGCAGGCGGCCGCCTTCGGCAGGCGGATCGTGCGCGTGCCCGCCTCGGTGGCGTGGAGGACCACCCACCCGCCGCCGGCCATGACGATGTCGCCCTGCTCGCTGTAGAGGTGGACGCCGGCCTTCCGGGCCAGGTCGCGGAGCATGGAGGCGGGGACCTCCAGCGCACCGGAGTAGACGCTCAGCCCCTCTCCCATGGCCTTGGATGCCACTGCCGGCTCGCCGCCCTCGGCGTAGGTCGCCAGCGTCTGCGCCTTCGGGTCGTCCACGGCGAAGGAGGGCGTCAGGGCGGCGTAGGAGCCGGGGAACGCCTCGCCCGACACCGCGATGAGGGCGCCCGTGCGCGGCTCGACGGTCCGGACGGCGATGCCCGTGGTCTCGCGGATCGCCTCCACCGAGAGCTTGTCGCCGTCCGCGTAGCCGGGCGCATACATGAAGAGCGTGACGCACCCCTTGCGCGCGGCCCGCCTCTGGAGGGTCCGCCTCTGCGCCGGGGTCAGCCGGAAGGCATTAAGGATGATCGTGAGCTTGGCGGGCGGCATCTTGCCGGAGATCAGGTCCTCCAGCAGGTAGATGCCCGTGGGCGCGCCGATGCCGTACCACTGCGCCCGGAAGCGGTAGAGGAGAGCCATGTTGGCCTGCGCGTTCGGCGCGCCGAAGAGCGGGCCCTGCTCGTCGATGACGACGGCGACCTCCGGGCGGTAGGGGCCGCGCTTGGCCAGAGCCTCGGTGTAGGCGCGGTCCAGCGTCCCGAGGTACTGCCACATCTCGTCGCCGGCAAACCAGCCCTGCCCGGGCAGATCCATCCACCAGACCGCCGTGCCGTGGGTCACCACATGCCCGAAGTTGCGCGCCAGGACGCCCCGCGTCTGCCGGAAGTCCGTCGGCCGCTCGTAGCCCGCGTCGGGCGGCGAGAGGTGCGTGCGGGTGTCGTCCTCCACCAGCCAGAGCTTGCCGTGAAGCTGGATCGAATCGATGGGCGCCATGAAGTATCCGCCGCCGCCGATGCCCCGGTTCCAGTAGCTCACCGGCGAGCAGAGGATGTCCACGTCCGGCGACCGGAGCAGGCGACCCAGCGCCAGGTGGCCGCTGGTCTGCATGCCCGACGGCGCGGGCGCGATCTCAAAGTGGTAGCCGTAGAACGCCACCGTGAGCTTCTTCGGCGCGGCCTGCTTGACGGCGTGGCAGAGCAGGGCCACGGTGTCGGCCATCTCGGTGTTGCGGAACTCGTCGAAGTCGATGGCCTTCCGCTGGCCCGCCGGGTCGCGGAATGCGCCGTGGTCGGCCCGCGCCTGCTCGGCCTTGCCGGGCGGCGTGGCCGTCTCCAGCGTCACCGCCGGGTCGCCCCAGGCGCGCCGCAGGGCCGCGTCGGTGCGGTACTCGGCGCGGAGGAACGCCCGGAACGCCGGGGCGGCGGGCGGCTCGAAGCCGGCCGTGCGACCCTCCCACATGCGGTCGTAGAACCACTCGCCGGTGTGCTGTCCGCTGGGGTGGTAGGCCAGGATATGGTCGCCGAACTTCGCCTCCAGGTGGCTCACCAGCGCGGTGACGTGCCTGGCTGCGTCGCGCCGCCAGGCCTCGGAGTGGACGCTGGGGAGGCCGCGCGCGCCGTCGTCGTAGAGCATCCGCTCGTCCGGATGGGCGGCGAACCAGGCGTCCGACGGCGCGGTCGTCAGGATGCGCGGGATGAGTAGCGCCTTCGGGTTGGCCTTCAGCGCCATCTCGATCCACTGGTCGGCGGCGCCCGCGTAGTCCGGTGTCTCGCCCGGACCGGGCCACGGCGTGCCGATGGTGAGCGAGACGATGTTCACCCCGTGCCGCCCCGCCGCCTCCACCTCGCCCAACTGCAGCGGCGTGTGGACCGGGTCGGCCACGTCGTGCAGGTTCACGAACAGCACGGTGGGCGTCATCGGCTTGCCGTTGACGTAGAGCGCGGGCCCGGCGGGCGTCTTGCGAACCTGCGCCTCCAGCCCTGCGGCGGTGCTCTCCATGGCGCCCCCTCCCATCGCGGCAACCGCCGCGAGCAGACCAACGGTCCGTACCAGTTGCATAGCTTCCCCTCGCCTCGCCGCGCGCCTGCGCCCCGGCTCCGGCAGCCCATTGTGGCAGACGCCGCGGAGAAGGACCCAGTTCAGCGCCGTTGTGGGCCATAAACGCCGTGAACCGCCACCGCCCCGCCCCGAAGGAGAGACCTATGCCGGCACATCAGCGCTGCACGTGGAACCGGGTCGCCCGTGCCGCCCTTCTGGCGATCTGCCTCGGTGCGGGCGCCCTGGGAGCGGCGACGCGGTCAGCCTGCCGGCCTACCTGCACCCATCAGCGCCCCCGGAGGCCTCTGCCGACGGGGGCGCTTCTTTCGTCGACACGGACCTGCACGGACCTGCACGGACGGGCACGGACCGCCGTTCTCACCCCCTCACCCCTTCACCCGCTCACCCCCTCAAAACCCGCCCCCGGCGGCGCGTAGTTCTACGCGCGAAAATCGCGTAGAACTACGTGGCCAAATCGCGTACCTTCCCTCTTCCGCTCCAGCCGCGCCGAATGCTACGATTGGCTTACGGCGCTTCAGCGCCGAGCGCTGTCTCCGGAGGGGCCCATGTTCACTCGCGCCCAGCAGAAGCTACGCCTGGCCATCGCCGCCACGGTGGTCCTTGCGGCATTCGCGGTCGTGGCGCCGGGATGCGGCGGCTCCGGCAGCGATCCCACACCCGGAGTCGCCGTCGGCCACGCCCAGATCACCGACTTTGGGACGTATTACGGCGTAACGCTGGACTACACGGGCGCGACGGCCCGCGAGGTTGGAGCCGACTACGGCAGGGCCCTCAAGGCGATCAAACCAGAATTCGAAGCCCTGCTTGACACCTACCTGGGCGACATGCTTGAGAATGACGCGACCTTCGCCGCCCTGATGCACCGCGTCAACGCCATCAAGCCGCAGCTTGACCAGCAGTACCGTGACGAGATCGAGGGAATCGCGTCCGCGCTGTCGGGCGGAAGCACTGACCAGCTCGGCGACAACCAGTTGTCGCTCAACGAGCTCTACATGGTAAACCTCGCCACCGACGCGCTCCGAGCCACGCAGTGTTCGTTCGCATCGGTCTGGGGACCGCGCTCCGCCACCCGCCGCACCATGGCGGTGCGCGTGCTGGATTGGCCCGATGGGCCCGGCTTCCCGCTGGCGAAGTGCCAGGCTGTGATCCACTACGTCAACGGCGCCAAGTCCATCTGCACCATCGGTTACCTCGGCCATCAGGGGGTGCTGACCGGCGTCAACGGCCACGGCCTCTTCGCTGCCGTGATGGACTCGGCGTCCTGGGAGCCGTACCCCGACCCGCCGACGGGCCGTCACTCGTACACGTTCGATCTCAGGCATGCCCTGGAGACCACCGCGACCATCGATGCGGCGGCCGCGGTCATGACGGTTCACCGCTATGCCTACTGCCATGACATCGCGTTCGCCGACATGGGCGGCAGCAGCGTTCTGGAGAACGACCAGACCGAGGGAAGCGTCCGCGCGCTGCGAACCGATACCTCCGCACTCCGCAGCGGCGTGACCTGGGGAATCCCCCACGCCGTCGCCGCCGTGAACTCGTTCGTGCTGCCCGGTACCTTCGACAACCACTCCAACGATCCCTACAACACATGCCGGTGGGACAACATCGTCACGCAGATGAAGTCCAAGGGCCTGACCATAGACCGGGGTGAGTTGGCCGCGGTCGGATCCTACCGCGACCGGGCGGCCTCCGGATCGGAGGAGTATGGGGACGTGTTCAACTCGTGGTCCCAGATGCTGATGATCTTTGAGCCCTGCACCTTGAGGTTGGACGTCGCGTTCCATCCGCGAAACTCGGACTGGCAAGGAGGCCCGGTCTTCACATCGGTGCCTGTGAGCTTCTAGCGGCGGAGCTGTGGGGGGCATCGCACCTGCCCCTCCACGGCGCACGGACCCGCCCTGCCCGCCGTTCTCACC
>CAISJD010000037.1 GCA_903885605.1 uncultured Chthonomonas sp.
CGCTTCTCGTGGTTGACGATGCTCTCGGGCGCGCGGATCTCGGTGATCTTCCGCAAGCGGTTGTTGCGGTTGATGATGCGGCGGTACAGGTCGTTGAGGTCCGACGTGGCGAAGCGGCCGCCGTCCAGCTGCACCATGGGACGAAGCTCAGGCGAGATGACGGGGATGCACTCCAGGATCATCCATGACGGGTGCGAGCCGCTCTGGATAAAGGCTTCGGTCACCTCGAGCCGCTTGATGGCGCGAAGGCGGCGCGGACCGGGCACATTGGCGATCTCATTGCGGAGCGTGCGGGCCAGGGCCTCCAGATCGATCTCGTCAAGGAGCTGCTTGACGGCGACGCCGCCCATGCCTGCGGTGACGAGTATATCGTAGGAGGGGTCGGCCCGCCGCGCGGCCGCGTCGATCAGGCGCTCCAGGGCGTGCCAGTCGTCTTCGTCGATGAGCTTCTTCTTCTCGACGCCCTCGATGACCGTCAGGGCATGCTCAAGCTCGTGGATGCGGTCGTCAGCGTCGCGCGACTCCTGCTCCAGCCGCACGAGATGTTCACGCTCCTTCTGCGCCAGCGTATCCGCGTCCCAGCGCTCCTCCTCAGGGGTCTCCTCGGAGGTGCGACGGATGAGTTCACTGATGAAACTGTCGCGAATCCGCTCCAGTCCCTCGTCCCGGTCCTCACAGATCTGGTCGATCTCGGCAGAGGCGGCTTCGCGGATCGCATCCATCTCGTCCTGGATGCGCGTATGGTCGACTGACGTGGCGATGTAGCTCTGAAAGTAGAGCACCTTCTCCAGAGCCTGCGAAGGCACGTTCAGGATCAGCGACAGCGGGCTCGGGATGCCCTTCAGGTACCAGATGTGGCAGACAGGCGCGGCAAGCTCAATGTGGCCCATGCGCTCGCGGCGCACCGTGCTGCGGGTGACTTCCACGCCGCAACGGTCGCAGGTGATGCCGCGGAACTCGACCTTCTTGTAGCGGCCGCAGCTGCATTCCCAGTCCTTGACAGGACCGAAGATGCGCTCACAGAAGAGGCCATCGCGCTCCGGCTTGAAGCTCCGGTAGCAGATGGTCTCGGGCTTCTTGACCTCGCCGTATGACCAGGCCCGTATCTCGTCGGGCGATGCGATCCCAAGACGAACCTTGGCGAAGGACTGCGAGTCTGCCATGGAGTACCCTCCCGTCCCGCTCTGCTACCACGCACCGAAAGGACGCCGTCGTACCGATCTCTTGCGTCGTCGGGCTACCGACTGCCGATCTGAACTGTCGCCACGGAATCCTACCTTCCAAATAGCGTCCTTGGTTTGGTGTGCCACTACTCCGACCGATACATAGAGGTCGTGGCCCGTCGGCCTCACCGCCTCTCCACGACCACCGCCCAGTCATGGTCTGTCGTCCCCAGGTCCATCGTCTCGCCTGACCGGGCCTGCCGCGTCGTGTGCGCGCCGGTGTCCAGGTCCCAGATCTCCGCCATGAAGCTGCCGGGGAGGTTGACCGAGAACGTGAGGGGCGCGGCGGCGCGGGTTCGCAGGTACTGGGTGGTGCGCGGGTTGCCGGCGCTGTCCCAACGGACCACGCCCGAGAAACTGCGGATGTAGAGCAGCGCCTCGCGGCCGTCGGCTCGGATGAGGGGCTTGAGCTGGAAGCCGGGCGAGACGTGGAAGCTGGGCCGCATCAGGTCGGGCGCAAGCGGACCGTCGGAGAGGAGGTCGAAGTCCTGCCGGCCCGAGGTGCGGCGCACGCCGAACTCCAGGGCGGCCCCGGTGTCGAGCGCACTCCTGGCCGCCATGGCCATGGCCTCATAGGCCTTGCGACCTTCGGCGGTGCTGAACCACTGGTCGTTTGCCATCGGGTGCGGAACCGCCGCCACCATGGGCGCTGCCCGCGGAACAAACGTGGTCCAGTCGATGCGCGAGGCGATCTTTTCAGCCAGTTTGAACTCGGCCACCTCGCTGGCCCGGGCGTTCCAGAAGAAGCAGCCCGGCGCGCCGTTGGTCAGCGAGAACCAGATGATGTCGCGCATGGTCCATCGGCGCGTGTCGCGGTCGGGATGCTGCGCGAACTGGTCGCCGGCGGACTCGCCGAGGAAGGCCGGCCTTGCCAGGAGGCTGTAGCGCATGAGGATATCAACCGCCAGGCCGTAGTCGACCGTGGGCGACGTGCTGGGCGGGTCGGGGTAGAGGTGCGGTGTGTAGAAGTCGACCTTCGTGTTGCGGCGCCACCAGGCCGGGTCGGCCGTGAAGAGCCCCCCGCCGCTGTGGCTCACGCAGACGGGCACGGTGGGGTCCACGGAGCGGATGACGCCGAGCTGGTGGTTGACCCACGAAGCCGGGCATGCCACCATCTCGTTCTCCAGCTCGTAGCCGAAGACCAGCGGATTGCCCTTGAGCAGTCCCACGACCTCGCGGGCGTACCGGTCCTGGCAGGCCATGACATCGGGGTCGGTGTACTTGAGGGCGATGTCGTCGATGAGCCGCCGGTCTCGTATGAAGCGCCGCTGGAACGCCGGCAGCTTGCCGAGGTCCTGCCCCTCGTACCAGGGCAGGGCGAACTTCTCCAGCGCGTCGCCGTCGAAGTAGAGCGGCTTGGTGTAGTCCTCATGCAGCACGAGTTGGAAGCGCAGGCCGAAGGGCCTCGCCAGGTCCAGGTAGTGGAGGAACCGCGCGAAGAGGCCGGGGTTCACGCGGCCGCCGATGTCCATGGGCTCCATGCCGTTGCCGCGGTGGGCGCGCAGCATGAAGCGCTGGGCGGTGACGCCGTTGGCCTTGAGGAGCTTGAGCCACGCCACCACCTGCTCGTCGCCAGCGTCCACGAAGGAGATCAGCCGATTCCACTCGCCGTCCGGCGAGGGCGTCCCCACCCAGTTGGCGTAGAAGCCGCCCAACGGCAGCCACGCCTTGCCGCCCGAGGCGAAGTAGCCGTTGGGCAGCAGGCGGACCGGGCTGGGCCGTGCGCCGGCGGAGAGGACGCAGACCTGCGCCGACTCGCCCGCCAGGCCGGCAGCGTCGCGGACCTGCGCCGTCACCACCCAGCGCCGGGCCGGGTCGCAGACGAGGGTGGCGCGGGCGCTGCCGTCCGGCGCCGTGCGGGTCGCCGCGCCGGATAGCGTGGCCCCAGGCGCGCTCCATGTGATGCGCCGGCCGCCGCCGGGCACCGGGTTCCCCAGCGCATCGGCCAGGCGCGCGACGACGGCCAGGCGGGTGGTTCCGCGGGGAAGGATGGTGGGTCCGGCGGGCGAGACCGTGTACCGGGCGGCGGCGCCGGCCTGCGTCGTGACAGCGAGCCGCGCGGTCGGGGCCGAACCTGCCTCTGCCACGGCAACGAGACGATCGGCCCCGGCCCCGGCGCGGCGCGAGGCGCGATAGCGGACGGTGGCGGTCCCGTCGACGCCGGTCAGCATCCGCACGCCGGCCGGTATGGGCAGCGCGGGATGCCTGCCGTCGGCCTCCAGGGCGCCGCCCGAGCCGGCATCCAGGACGACGCGAACGGGGCGGCCCGCCACCGGAGCGCCGTCGGCGCCGAACGCCCGCACGGTCACTACCTGCTCCGAGCCGGCCCGAGGCGAGCCATCGGCGAGCGTGACCTCGAGCTTCGCCGCCCCCGGCTCCGGGCCGCGCACCTCCACCGGCAAACGGTCGGCGCCCACCAGCGAGAGGAGGCGAACCCAATCCACGTCGACATGGGCATCGACGTACTTGGCCGGGTCGATGCGGAGGGCCGTGAGGACGCCGTGCCACCGGACCTGCTTTCGGAGGTCGATGCGCAGGACCTGCCAGCCCGACCCCGAGACATGGAAGTCGTACTGCACAAGGCTCTCGCCCTTGCCGGGGCGACCCATGATGCGCCAGTTCGCCTCGGCCACGCTCTGCCGTACGCGCATCTCCAGCACCGGGTAGCGCGCCAGGTCGATGGCCACCGGCCGCCTCGAGCGCCCGGCCGGGCCCCACATGGCTCCCCATATGAAGTAGGCGTCGCCGGTCACGTCCAGCTTCAGCAGGCCCTCCTCCACCTTGCGCGATCGGATGTACTCCGGCTTGTCGCCGAAGGTGTCGATCTCCTCGAAGTCGCCCTCGCGGTTGAAGTCCCAGCCCTGCCCATGGGCGTCTGTGGCGTAGTCGGGAACCGTAGGTGCGTGAAGGGGTGAAGGGGTGAGCGGGTGAAGGGGCGATGACGGAGGGTTGGCGGCGAAGTAGACGTCGTAGGTGCGGACGGCGTTTGCGGCTGTGGCTGGCACCTCCCAGATGAGGGCGCTGTCGCGCCGTGCCGTAGCGATGCCGGTCGTGGCGTTGTTGCGGCCGACCTCGACCAAGCGCACCGATGAGGCATCGACCTGCCCGGGCAGGCCCAGGCGCTCCAGGTCTCTGCCCATGTCCAGCGGCAGCTCGGCGCAGGTCCGGGCGCGGGCGACGGCCTCGGCCCGGAGCGTCACGCGAACCCGGTAGGGGCGCGAGGGGTCGGCCCAGGGCCGGCCATCGGCCAGGCAGGCGACGGCGCAGGCAGCAATGGCCGGCAGCAGGAGCATGAGGCGGTGACGCATGGCGGGCGACCCTTCCGGTACGCGGCGGTACATGCATGCTACCTCTGCCGGCGGCGCAGGCGCGTCGATCCATTGTGGGCGGACGCGCGGTCAGCGCTTGGCGGCCTCCTGCCTCGTCGCGATGGGCACGTAGCCCACTTCCAGCCCCTTGGGCGGCTTGACGATCTGGGCGGGGTCGAGGTCCGCCAGCTTGCCCGCGGTGGGCGGCGCCAGGTAGTCGCGGCTCTTCGGCCAGGCGCGGTGCAGCTTCTCGACCCTCGACTGCATGCGCTCGCGCTCGGCGTCGGTCAGGTCCGCGTTGAGCAGGGCGGGCTGGTCGGCGAACCGGTACCAGTAGTAGGTCACGATGCTTCCGTCGCCCAGCCGCGCTCTGAACGGACCGGCCGCGGGCCCCGGCTTCTTCCAGCAGCTGTTCGGGTCGTCGGGCGTCGAGTATGCCTCTTCCGGCGCCTCAACGGGCCGACCCCAGGTGAGGCGCTGGAGCCCCGTTTCCGTCGGGACATCGGCTGGAGCGATGGGCGTCCATTTCTCCTTCTTCCCATCACCGGCGGTCTCCAGGCGGTAGTACTCCGGCAGCGTCACCAGCGCGCCATCCTTCGTGTCGGTCCTGGCGGCGGCGGCGTAGTTCCACTTGTAGCCGAACGTGCTGGGACCGATGGCCGCGGGCGTCGCGAACGAACTCCAGTCGATCGGCACGCGCTTCTCCGGCTTGCCGGGCTCCGGGGTGCGGATCTCCCAGGTCGCGGCGCCGTTGCCGGTGAACGTGCGGACGTGCGCGCCCCTGGCGTTGATGGCGCCGGACGCGGCAGGACCGCCGGCGAACCAGGCCGCCACGGCATCGCGGAGCGCCGTCCGGTCGTAGGCTGTGTCCTGATGCACAAGGATCGACCTGCCGTCGGCGCCGCGAGGGAAGGCAGTGGGCGCGATCCTCGCGTAGGATCGACCGTCGGCGGCCACGGCGGTGCCGGCGGGGATGTACTGCGTCTCCATCTGCACGTGACGGTTGGGATCCACCGGGCGGCTGTCGAGGAGTTGGCCGATCAGGCGGGGCTCCTTGATGCCGGCGTGGGACCAGAAATGGGGCGTGAAGAAGGCGACCGGCCCCTTGAAGTTGCCCGTGCTCAGGAACAGGGTCCAGAACTGGTCGCCGGTCGGCACGTTCCGCCCCTCGGTGGTCGCCTTGGCCTCGCCCAGCGGCAGCGACAGATACCCGTAGCCGAACAGCCGGCCGCACGTGCCCTGTTTCACGTTGAGCCCGTCGATCGGAAAGAGCAGCCACGGGCTCAGTTGCGCCACGCCATAGAGCCCTCGCGGCTCCTCCCAGGAGCCCCAGCCGTGCGCCGGCCCGTTGGCGATCTCCGAGAAGTTCGGGCCAACGCCGCCCATGATGAACTTCGGGGTCTCGGTTGGGAAGCGCGTGTCCCGCCACCAACCGAGGCCCCCCTCCACGTCCGAGTACATGTCCTTCAGGGCTGGGCCATCGGGCTGCGCGAACATCCACGTGCTGGGCAGCCCTGTCTGGAAGCGGTGCCCGGGGTAGGCGCGCAGCAGCGGCCACGCGGCCACATACATCGAGAACCCGGCGCCGTACTGCGCCTCGACCTTCCCGGCTGTCGGGATGATCAGGTAGCCGGCGAGGTACTCATCCGGTGCGGCGCATACGGCGACGGCCGAAACGGACAGCGCCGCAGCCACTGTTGCACGCCACGCCAAGGCCCGCGTCCACGCCCCGATATGCACCCGCTGGTGCGTTAAGCAGGTCAGCTCCATTGGCTCGATCCTCCGTGCCGCGCCCGCCTTGCCGGGCAGGGGGCTTGGCATTCGCCGACATGGTACCGTGCGGCCGCGACGGCGATCCACCATGACACGGATCTCGAGAGGAGTCTGGCCGCGTCCTGCCGAAATGGTCTGTGCCGCCACGCGCCAACCAGGGCGCCGGGCCAGCAAGGCAAAGCATGGGGAGGACGCAATCGTGGATCGTCGTCAGTTCATCGTGGGCGCCGCCGCACTGGCGGGGATGCCCGAGGTCGTCGCTGCCGGCCGGCCGGCTCGGGCAGACAAGCTGAACATCGCCCTCATCGGCGTTTGGGGCCGCGCGTTCGCGTTCTACGACGTCCTCGCCACCGAGAACGTGGTTGCGGTCTGCGACGTCTACGAGGATCGCTTCGCCGATGCGCTGAAGCGCTTCCCGCAGGCCAAGACCTACATCGACTGGCGCAAGTGCCTGGACCACAAGGGCCTCGACGCCGTCGTCATCTGCACGCCGGACCATCATCACGCGCTCATTGCCAACTGGGCGCTGAACCGGAACCTGCACGTCTACTGCGAGAAGCCCCTTGCCATCAGCGTCGAGGAGGCCCGGATCGTCCGCGCCAACTGGCTCAAGAGGAAGGGCAAGCTCGCCACGCAGGTGGGCATGCAGCGCCACGCCTACCCGAACTTCAACCGCGTTCGCGAGCTGATCCGCGACGGCGCCGTGGGCGACCTCCGCTCGGCCTGCGCGTGGGGCAACCGGCAGATCCGCCGGCCCGCCTATCCACCCGCCGCAGGTGCGCCGCCGTCGAGCCTGCACTGGGACCTCTGGCTGGGCTGCGCACCCGAGCACCCCTACAACCCCAGCTACCTCGAGGGCGGGCCGGGCATGAACTGCCTATCGTGGAATATGTACTGGGACTTCGGCGCGGGTCAGATCGGCGACATGGGCAGCCACACCATGGACCTGCTCTGGAACGCCGTGGACGCCAAGCTGCCCACCTCGGCCCAGGCCAAGGGCGAGAAGTTCAACCCCGACGTGACCCCGGTGGAGTGCGAGTCGCACTTCGACCACCCGGCCAACTCGTGGCGCGGCCCCATCGAGGTCGGCTGGTACCAGGGAGGCGCCATGCCCGAGTCGCCCAGCTCCTGGATCGACCTGCGGCGCATCGACCACGGCGCCATGTTTGAGGGCACCCGAGGATACCTCATCGCCGACTTCGGCGGCCGCATCCTCCTGCCGCTGGGCGATCAGGCCGACATGAGCTACTACAAGCCGCGCGTCAAGGAGGCTATCCTGCCGAACCTGGGCGACTTCACCAAGCAGTGGCTCGACGCCTGCCGAAACCCGAGCCTCAAGACCGCTTGCGACTTCGAGTACAGCGGCAACATGATCGAGCAGCTCCTGCTGGGTCTGGTGGCCTACCGCACCGGAGCGAAGCTGGCCTACGATGGAGCCACGGGCACGGTGACCGGCAACCCGGAGGCAACCCAGCTCCTCAAGCGCACCTACCGCAAGGGCTGGACGATCAACGGCTGAGGTAGGCCGGAGCGGCTGGACGGCGGGCGCCCTTACCCGCCCCCGTCCAGCCGCACCGGCTCCAATCCCGGGACGTACTTGCAGGCCTCCTGCAGCGCGTCGCCGTAGTGGCCGTAGGCCATGGCTACGTGGTGGATGAAGGGGCCTTGCATGAGGGTCCGCTCCCAGCGCGGCCAGTCGTCCATGCGCATCCAGGCGTAGCTGTTGAGGGTCTCAGGGCCTTCCATGGTCTCGCCCTGACCGATGGCCAGGGCGTAGCGGCCTCCGTCGCCGTCGAACCGGGCCACGGTGATGGGTCCGTCCTGCAGGCGGAAGTGCGTCATGCCCGCCAGCGGGCTCGGCAGGATCCAGTGCCGGCCCAGGCGCGGCTGCACATCGGGGTGCAGCATGGCTGTGGGCGCACCGTCGTGCCAGAGGAGGATGCCGTTGTCGTCGGTGGGGTGGCGCACGGTGAACTCGGCCAGGTAGGCGGGCGGGCCCATGGCGGCGCGGCGGAGCATGAGGTCGCTCAGTGCGCCGTGCAGGTCGCTCTCCGAGGCCATGGGGCAGACATCGGCCACCAGGCTCTGGGCCAGCGAGCAGTAGGACCCGGCCGCGTCCACGGCGGACATGAAGGTCTGCATGGCGATGCCGTCCAGCCCGTGCCGCTCGCGCAGGGCCAGGATCTGGTCGCGGATGGCCAGCACCTGCATCAGCGGTCCGTCGTCGGGGAAGCCCTCCACGGTGAAGCGCCTGTGGATGTCGCGGGCGGCCTCGGCGTAGCCTGCGGGGTCGCGTTCGACGCGGCGGCGGGCTTGCGCCAGGAACTCGACCATGTCGATGGGCAGCACCTCGACGCCGAAGCGCTCCAGCAGTTCGCTCTCGTTGACGATGGTGGTCCAGAAGAAGTCGATGCGCTGGCCGATGAGGCCGATCCGCGTGTTCCCGCGCAGCACGTCGGCGGCGTGGACGGCGCGCAGGAAGGTGTCGATGCCCCGGCGCAGCGGCGGCTCGTCCGGGCGGCAGTTCTCGATGTAGGTGAACGGCACGCCCAGCTTGTGGAGCACCTTGCTGCTCGCGAAGAGGCCGCAGAGCGTGTCGCGCAGGCGGCGGCCATCGGGCAGCGGCGCCTCGTCTCGCGGGCCCCAGAGGAGCACGGGCAGGCCCAGCTTCCTGCCGATCATGCCCACGGCGCCCTCGGTGCCGAAGTTGCAGTGGGGCATGAAGAGGCAATCCACGCCCGCTTGCCGGAAGCGTGCCACGGCGGCGTCGACGTGGGACTGGTCCTTCACCAGCCCGTCCTCCAACACGCCCTCGAGGTCGATGAACCGCACGCCCATCTCGGTGAGCAGAGCCTGCACGGCCTGCTTCTGCCGGATGGCGTCCTCGTTGCTGAAGACGAACTTGCCGATGGGGCAGAGGCCCAGCAGCGGACCCGCGCCGCTCACCTGCAGCGCTCCACCAGGAAGCGGATCACCGGCTCGGGGTCCTCCAGCCCGTGCGGGTGGTGGCCGATGCCGGGCTTGTGGATCACCTGCATGGTCCCTCCGAGCTTGCGGTACCGCTCCTCGATGATGGCCGTGTTCTCGTCCGGCGGCACCACGTCGTCGGCGTCGCCTACCACATGGATGATGGGTACCTTCGCGCGGGCCAGCGGCCGCAGCGTGTCGATGGGGTTTCCGCGATAGGCCAGCGCCTGGGCATCGTCCGCGAAGCCGTAGCAGCGGATCAGCTCCTGCCAGTCGCCCTTGCTCCCGAGGCCCTTGCCCCGTCCGCCGGGCCAGCTCTTGAAGTCGCAGACCGGCGCGTCGCCGTAGATGGCCCCCACCCAGCCGGGATGCTCCGCGGCCCACCGGTAGGCGTAGAGCCCGCCGCGGCTCAGGCCGATGAGCGCGGGCTTGCGGCTGAGGCCGAGGCCGGTGACGACCTTGTAGAAGAGCGTCAGCTTCTTCAGCGCGTCCGGCGACCCGAAGGTGTTGCCCACGGCGATGTGGCCGTGGTGGAAGCCCCGGGCCAGCAGCCCCGGCGCGGCGCACCGCTCGGTGAAGGCGTCGGGGAACTCCAGGCACCAGGACCATGGCTTGCCGGGCAGCGCGGACCTGGGTTCCACCACCCAGGCCGGGCAGCCCGCTACCGTGAAGGTGTGGCGCGTATAGCCGTTCCAGGTGTCCGTGGAGCCCTCGGGCCACCGCACCGACGCAGGGCCGTCGCCCGTTCCGCCCGCACAAGCCACCGCGCAGAGACCCGCCGCCATCAGCCAGAGCATGGAACCCTCCCGTTCGCCGAAGTGCTTCGGGGAGAGTACCACTTGGCGGGGTGACGGGGGATGCTGCGGAACCAAGGGCGCCGCCATGGGACTTGGAGTCGATTGATACTTATGTCAGTAGTGTCAATAGGGTCACCATCGCCGATCTGTCGCCGATCGCACCGGCCTCGGCAGGAATCGCCGCCGTCCCCGGCGAACTCCCACGACGCGCCCGAACCACCGCGCACCCGGAGGATCCCCATGCCCAACACGCCCCTGACCGCCCACGTCGTCTCGCACACCCACTGGGACCGCGAGTGGTACCGCACCTTTGAGGTGTTTCGCTTCCGCCTGGTGGACCAGGGCGATGCCGTGCTTGACCTGCTGGAGGCCGACCCCGCCTACGGGCCCTTCTACTGGGACGGCCAGACCTGCGTGATCGACGACTATCTGGAGATCCGGCCGGAGATGGCCGACCGCCTGCGCAAGGCCTGCACTGATGGGCGGCTGGTCACCGGCCCCTGGTTCGTCCAGCCCGACGAGTTCCTCGTCAGCGGCGAGTCCTTCGTGCGCAACCTCCTCCTGGGCCGCCGCATGTGCCGCGAGTGGGGCACGGGGCAGCAGGTCGGCTACGCGCCCGACGCCTTCGGCCATACGAGCCAGATGCCCCAGATCCTGTGCGGTTTCGGCATCGACAACGCCGTCTTCTTCCGAGGGATCACCGCCGACCAGGTGGCCTCCGAGTTCCTCTGGCGCTCGCCCGACGGATCGGAAGTGCTCGCCGTCAAGATGCCCGACAACACCGCCTACAGCAACTTCTACTACCGCTTCCGCGAGACCCTGGGCGACACCGACCGCGGCGTGGCGCTGGACCCCGAGCGCGTGGTGGCCGAGGCCACGCAGTTGCTGGAGGAGAGCCTGGCCGAGCGGCCCACAACCCATTACATCCTATGGATGGACGGCGTGGACCACGTCCTGCCGCAACCGCGCACGCCTGAGATCATCCGCATCGTCAACGAGCGGCTGGGCGACCGCGTGCAGGCGAAGACGGCCACCCTCCGCGAGCATGTGGACGCCGTGCTGGCCGCCGCGCCGGATCTGGCCGTCCATACCGGCGAGATGCGCATCGCCAACCGCGCATGGGGCCTTCAGGCACTGCTGGCCCATGTCGCCTCGTCGCGCATCCACACCAAGCAGCTCAACCACCAGTGCGAGACGCTGCTTGAGCGGTGGGCGGAGCCCTGGACCACCTTCGCCTGGCTCCTCGAGAAGCGGCGCGGACCCGTGGCCGGCGGCGAGCGGCGCCCCGAGTACTGGCAGCGGCCGCCCGTGGGCCTGCTCCGCCACGCCTGGAAGCAGCTCCTCCTGAACCAGCCCCACGACAGCATCTGCGGTTGCTCGGTAGACGCGGTGCACCGCGACATGATCAACCGCTACGAGCGCTGCCTGCAGGTGGGCGAGAAGCTCACCACCGAGGCCCTGGAGCGCATCGCCGCCCGCATCGATACCACGCCGCCGGTGAGCGACGACCCGCACGCGCCGGAGGTCCTCGACGCGCTGGTGGTGACGAACCCGCTGGGCTGGGACCGCGCCGCCGAGCCCGTCGACATTGTGGTTCGCATCCCCGGCGACAGCAAGGCCGAGAGCCTCCGCATCGTCGGCCCCGAAGGCGAGGCCTGCGCCCGCATCACGCCCATGGGCCACGCGCACACCATGAGCCAGGCCCCGCACGATATCCCCGTGGGCTTCGGCTGGAAGCGCTTCGGCGTCCGCTTCCTGGCGCAGGCTCCGGCCTTCGGCTACGCCACCTACCACGTGGTCGCCAATCCCGGTTCCGTGCGCGTGGTCCCCTCCGAAGGCGCCGTGCGGGTGGCCGACGGCGCGCTCCAGAACAACTACCTCCGCGTGGAAGTGGCCGAGGACGGCTCCATCGCCCTCACCGACCTCGCCACCGGGCGGACCACCGTGGGCGGCCTCGTCTTCGAGGACAGCGGCGACTTCGGCGACGGATACAACTACGTGGCGCCGCCGCAGGACGTGGTGATGACTACCGCGGGCTCGCACCTGGGCGACGGCCTGACGATCCTCACCGAGCGCGACGAGACCGAGGGCAGGCTCATCATCCGGCGGCAGTGGTTCGTGCCCGCCGACCGCGACGGCGAGGCCCGCAACGAAGTGGTGCAAGCTCCCATCGACATCCGCGCCGTGGTAGCGCTCCGCCGGGGCGCCCGCCAGGCCGATCTCACCATCGATGTGGTGAATGCCGCCAAAGACCACCGCCTGCGCGTCCTCTTCCCCAGCGGAGCGACCGAGGCGACCGCCTTCGACGTGGAGCAGGCCTTCGACGTGGTGGCCCGCACCATCGCCCAGCCCGACACCACCGGCTGGCGCGAGAAGCAGCCCGCCACCGGTCCGCAGAAGACCTTCACCGATGTCTCCGACGCCTCCGGCGGCCTCTGCGTCATCAACAAGGGCCTCCCCGAGGTCGAGGTGAAGGACGACGCGCGGCGCACCATTGCCGTGACGCTGCTACGTGCCACCGCCAACGGCGTCGGCGCACCGGACGAGCAGCACGAGGGCCAGATGCAGGGCGCCTACCGCTTCGAGCTGGCCCTGTTCCCTCACGCCGGCAACTGGCAGGAGGCCCGCGTCTGGCAGCCCGCCCACGGCTTCAGCGCGCCGCTCCGGGCCACGCAGACCGGCATCCACACGGGATCGCTGGCCCCAATCGCCACGCTCCTCACGGTCGGCCCCGACACGATGGCCGCCACCGCCGTGAAGGTGACCGAGGACGAGAAGGCCTGGCTGGTCCGCGCCGTGAACCTTGGCGACGAGCCCACCGAGGCGGCGATCAGCAGCCCGCTCCTCGACGGTCGGGCGACGGTGGGCAACCTGGCCGAGGAGCCCGGCTCCCCGCTGGCCGTCAACGCCGGCGCGGTGTCGATCCCGGCCCGCCCGCGAGGGCTGGTGACGGTGCGCGTGGAGGCCTAGGCAGGGCGGCTATCGCCGCAGGGCGCCGCCTCCCTGGCGAAGCGAGGCGGCGCTCGTGGCGAGCCTGTCACGGATTGGCCCGCCTACCGCGTCTAAGGTATGGTACGTGGGCCTGTCTGGGTCCCGAGGAGGAGACGAACCATGCGAATCGGGCAGGTGGCCGCACTGGCGGCGGCATTGGGCGCGGCGGCGCCGGGTTGGGCGCAGGGCGCCATCAGCTTCGGCGGCGGGCAGGCGATCAACCTGCGGCTGGGAGGCAGCTCGCTGATGACGCTAGTGCGGCGGCCGGATGTGCAGCGGCACCTGGAGGTCAGCATGAACCAGCGCGCCAAGCTGGATGAGACCACGGCCAAGCCGCAGGCCATCCGCGTCAGCGTGCAGGGCGGCGACGGCGCCGACCAGGCCGACATGCAGCGGAAGATCGAGGACCAGATCAAGGCCCAGTTGGGCGACCGCGACGCCAAGCTGAAGGAGGTCCTCCGCCCCGAGCAGTACCAGCGCCTCGTGCAGCTCGACCGCCAGTGGCGCGGGCCGCTCTCGCTGGCCGACGCCGATGTGGCCAAGGCCGCGGGCGTCGGCGCCGAGGCGCGCTCCCGCATCGCCGCCATCGCCGGTGAGTATGAGCGCGAGAAGCAGTCCGTGATGATGGAGCTGGCCCAGAAGCAGGAAGACGCCTCGCCGGACGGCTCCAAGCGCTCGGTGATGATCAAGATGGACACCAAACAGCTTGAGAACCCCCTCTCGCCGCAGTACCAGAAGCTCGACAAGGCGAAGAGGGCCGCCGAGGCCCGCGCGCTGGCCTGCCTGACGGCCGAGGAGAAGACGGGCTGGGAGGCGGCGCAGGGAGCGCCCTTCACGTTCCGCAAGGACGTCCCCGGCATGCGGTTCTAGGCCCGGTGCCCGCCATCCGCCTGGGGCCGCCCGCCCGCATCGCCACTTGGTCCGCCGAAGGCCGCGACCTCGCCGCTGTTGAGGTGGGCGTCGGCGCCGTCGGCGAGGCGCCGGCCATCGACCTCCGCGCGCCGGGCGTGGCGCTGGAGACCGTGGCGCTCCGCTGGGACCTCCCCATGCCGCCCGGCGCGCGCGTGCTGGGCGACCACTGGGAGCGCGGCTACGGCGACCTGGAGTGGCGGGGCGTCATCCCCGAGCGCGTGCTGCCCTGGTACGCGCTGGTGTACGATCCGGCGTCGGGCCGCACCATGGGTTTCGGCGTGGAGACCGGCGCGGGCTCGTTCGCCTCGTGGCGCGTCGACCACGGCGGCGTAACGCTGGCCCTCGACCTCCGTTGCGGCGGCGAGGGCGTTCGGCTGGGCGGCCGGACGCTCAGGGCGGCGGTCGTCCGTGCGCCGGCGTCCGAACCCGGCGAGTCGCCCTTCGCCTTCGGCCGGCGCTTCTGCGCGGCCCTCTGCCGGGCGCCGAGGCTCACGCCGCAGCCGATCTATGGCGGCAACGACTGGTACTACCGCTACGGCGAGATGTCGGCCGAGACCGTGAAGCAGGACGCGGGCCTGGTGCGCGAGCTCTCGCCGGACGGCGGCAACCCGCCGGTCTTCGTCACCGACGCGGGCTGGTTCCCGGCGCGCGGCTGCGACGGCGGTCCGTATGATCACGGCCACGAAGGCTTCCCCGACCTGCCGGGCCTGGCGGCCTGGATGCGCGGCGCGGGAGTGCGGCCCGGCATCTGGATACGCCCCCTGCTCTCCAGTGCGGCCCTGCCGCAGGGCCTGTCGCTGCCCCCGTCGCACCCGCTGGGCGCGGCGGCGGCGCAGACGCTGGACCCCTCGCTACCCGAGGCCCTGGCGCAGGTCGAGGCCGACATGCGGCGGCTGAGGGAGTGGGGCTACGAGGTCATCAAGCACGACTTCAGCACCTATGACCTCACCGGCTCGTGGGGCTTCCTCATGGGGCCGTCCGTCACGCGGGGAGGATGGGCCTTCGCGGACCGGTCGCGCACCACGGCGGAGATCATCCTCGGCCTCTACCGGACCCTCCGGCAGGCCGCCGGCAACGCGACGCTCATCGGCTGCAACACGGTGGGGCACCTGGGCGCGGGCCTCTTCGAGGTGCAGCGGACCGGCGACGACACCAGCGGTCACCACTGGGAGCGCACGCGGCGCATGGGCGTGAATACCCTCGCCTTCCGCATGGTGCAGCAGGGGACGTTCTTCGCGCACGACGCCGACTGCGTGGGCCTGCGCCCCGAGGTCCCCTGGGAGCGCAACCGGCAGTGGCTGGACCTGCTCGCCCGCAGCGGCACGCCCCTCTTCGTCTCCGCCGGTCCCGACCACACGGGCCTGGAGCAGCGCGCGGCCCTGCGACGCGCCTTCGCCCGTGCGGCCGCACCTCAGCCGCCCGCCGAGCCCCTGGATTGGATGGAGACCGCCTGCCCCCGCCACTGGCGCATCGGCAATGAGGCGCTTGAGTACGACTGGGTGGCCCCCATGGAGTGTCTGGGAGGGTGCCCGGGCTGATCCGCCTACCGCGCCGGCCGCGCGTGGACCACGATGGCGGTGGGCGTGGTGACGAGGCAGGAGACGGGCATCAGGATGCGGCCGCCGTCGCGGTAGGCCAGTTGGCTTGAGGCGCCGCCGTCGACGCACATGGCCTCGGCGCAGGCTGCGCGGTGGAACTTGCGGAAGTAGGCATTCAGGAATGCCGCCGCGTCGGCGTACTCCATGCGCTGTCCCACCACCAGCGCCAGGTGCGCAGGGCGGCCCCGGCTCAGGCTGTATCCGAGAAACGTGCGTGGTACGCGTCCGGGGCTCACGAGCCGCTCCGCCCGATCGGCGACCTTCACCTTGCCGCCGGTGATCAGCCGAGGGCCGCAGCCTACGGCGGTGGCCGGGGTCCAGGCTCCGGCGGACGCCGGATCCGTCGGGCCGCGATGCGCCCGGAGCCTCCCGGCGCCGCGTGAGCCTGTGGCCCACCGGATCGCCGGAACGCCTCGCGGCGAGACACCGAAGACGGACCGGACATAGGGCCCCCGGTCACCGCGCCGCACCGAGGCCCCGGAAACCACCCGGCCGCGCTGTACCAGCAGTCCCACGATCTCCTTCCGCGCATCGTCGCCCGCGCCGAAGTAGCCCCCGTTCACGGCGGCCACGGCGCCCGTCCCAGCGCACCACTCCGCCGAAGTCCGGGCGTCTCCGGTGGCCGGGGCCTCGCCCTTGCGCAGGCCGTGGGCCGCCACGCCGACCCGCACGCCGGGGCGGCTCAGGTCGATGTCGATGAGTTCGACCACGCCGCCGCAGGCCGCCGGAGCATCCGCGGCGAACCTACGGTAAGTGACGCCATCGGCCACGGGGACCATGGCGGGCTGAGGCGCGGGCTCTGACGGAGCAGTGGCGATGGGTGCGCGACTGCAACCGGTCAGCAACCAGAGGCACAAGGCGGCGGTAGCCCACCGGGCTCGCCGAACGTATGGATGAACAGGCAAGAGGGGGTCTCCACCAGTGCGGATACCCCATTCTACACCCGCTCGGCAATGCCGCCGGCCGGCCTGCGGCCAATACTCCGTGCTACCATGGTGCGAAGTGAATAGCGCGGAACGGTAGCGCCTGACCGATCGCGTTCGTATGAGCCCGAACCGGCACAGGAGACCGTCCGCATGGCTACCATCGCGTCCGCCGTTGAAGCGCCGGCGCCCCACCGCCGCCTACGCTTGGGGCCAGGTCCGGCCCTGGCGCTGGCGATGCTCCTCGGCATAACGCTTCAGGCGACCATGGGACTGCTCCTGCCAGTGCTCGGCGACGAGGCGAACGCCGTGGGCATCGGCGCCGAGTGGGTCCGCACGGGCCGCGTGACCGCCAGCATGCCGGGCCAGGGTGTCACGTCCCACTCGCCCATGGGCGCCTTCGTGCATGTGGCCTTCGGCTTCACGCAGCGGATCGCCGAGGGCGTCGGCTCCGCGCGCCTCCTCACCTTCGTCCTGATGGTGGCCTCCGCGTTGCTGCTGGCGGCGTCGCTCTGGCATCACGTCTCGCCGCGCTTCGCCGCCTGGTTCACTGCCGCCTACTGGCTGGGTCCGTGGACGGTCTACCATGCGGCCATGGCGTGGGAGCCGGCGCTCACCATGGCGCTGGCGGCGGTCGTCTTCAGCGCCTGCCTCCATCTCCGGGAGCGGGCGGGGCAGATTGCGTCGGCGGCGGTGGCGTGGGCCCTGGCGGCGGCGCTGCAGGTGCATGGCCAGTTCGTCGTACTGCTGATGGCCGTGGGCTGGCTGGCCGCGACGCGGCGCATCCGGCTCGCGCTAGCCGGCTCGCTGGCGGGTCTGGTGATAGGCTCCATCACGCTCTGGCCGGGCCTCTTCCCCCGGCCGATGCAGGCCATGGGCAACGCCGTCTCCAAGGAGCATGGGGACGCACGCATCGGCTTCGGCCTGATGAAGGGCTATCCGATGCTGCGCGCCGCGGGGTTCTGGTTCCGAATGACCTCGGCGGACCTGAACCGGCAGTTCCGCGAGAACCGCCTCTACCAGGTCGCGCCCACGGACAGCGCGGCCGTGAAGACCGCCAAGCGGACCCTGTCGGTGGGGCTGCTGGGGCTCTCGCTGGCGTCGGTCCTGGCCGGCGTGGCCGCGTGCGTCTGGTTCTACCGGCGCTCCACGTCGGCCGGCCTGGACGCACCCATGGCGTGGCTTCGGAACTACTCGATGGTCCTATGCGGAAGCCTCCTTGTGGCCACAGCCGCCTCGCCGGTCTGTATCCAGGGCTACCATGCCATGGCTGCGGCCACCGGAGCAGCGGTCCCGTTCGCGGCCTGGTGCGGGTGGCTCTGGTCGTCCGACCGGCGCTGGGGTCGTCCGCTGATCGTGGCGCTCTTCGCAGTGCGCGTGGCGGTGACGCTGTTTGTGGCGATCGGCCGCCAACTCTAGCGGCCGGCCGATGCTGCCGAGAAGTGATCCGGCGCCCGTAGTACATCTATGTTGAATGGGCGTGCGCACGCCGCCGGCGATGCGCGCCCCATCTCAGGAGGATAACCATGCGACGAGCGATCAGTCCCGCCCTCGCCCTGCTTCTCTGCGCCGGCCCCGGCCTGGCCCAGGGCCGCACGACGCCTGCCGCGCCGCCCTCGCCGCTGCCCGTGGCGCGCATCACGCTCTTCAACAGCGGCGTCTCCTACACCGAGCGGTCCGGCCAGGTGGAGGGCGACGCCACCGTGCCGCTCACCTTCCGCACGGCGCAGATCAACGACATCCTCAAGTCGATGGTGCTGCTGGACGCCGGGGGCAAGGTGCAGCCCGCCGTCTACGCGGCCAAGGACCCGGTGAGCCACGCGCTCCGCTCCTTCGCCATCGATGTCACCGAGAACCTGGACCTCCGCACGCTGCTGGACCGGTTGCGCGGCGTGCTGCTCCGCGTTGACGTCCGCGGACGCGCCGTGACGGGCCGCCTTGCGGGCGTCGAGCAGCGGCAGAACCCGCGCGACGCCCGGCAGCCCGTGGAGACCGTGGCCAACCTGCTGACGGACCGCGGCCTCGTCTCCGTGGCGGTCCAGACCGGCGGGCAGGTTCGCATCCTCGACGAGCGGCTGGACCAGGAGTTCCGCGACGCGCTGGCTCTCCTGGCCACCGGCAACGACGAGCAGCGCCGCCAGGTGACCCTTCGCTTCGCCGGCCAGGGCAAGCGGCAGGTGCGCGTCGGATACGTGACCGAGGCCCCGCTCTGGAAGATGAGCTACCGCCTGGTGCTGGGCGGCAAGGGCGACGCCAAGCCCTACCTGCAGGGATGGGCGCACGTGGAAAACACATCGGACGACGACTGGAACGGCGTGGCGCTCTCCCTCGTCTCCGGCAGGCCCGTCTCGTTCATCCAGGACCTCTACCAGCCGCTCTACCTGCCCCGACCCGTGGTAGGGCCCGACGTGGTGGCCTCGGCCTATCCGCAGACGCATGGGTCCAACCTGCTGGAGGATAAGAAGCCCGCCGCGCCTCCGGTGGCCGGTGCGCCTGACAACGGTCCGGCCGGCCCCGGCGGAACGGGCGGCTTTGGCGGAGGCATGGGCGGTATGGGCGGCGGCGTGGCGCTCAAGCGCAGCGCAGGCAGGTCCGCGGCGCCGATGGCCGGCCGCGACATGGTCGAGAGCCTGAGCGACGCGGCGGCGGAGTCGGTCGAGGCGCAGGCCTCCGGGCAGCAGGCCGGGGAGCTCTTCAAGTACGACATCGCCACTCCCCTCACGCTGCCCCGGCAGCAGGCCGCCATGATCCCGGTCATCGCCGGCGGCGTCGACGCCGAGAAGGTGTCGATCTACAACGCCGACACAGGGCCCCGCTACCCGTTGAACGCCATCCGCATCAAGAACAACACGGGGCTGCACCTCAAGGGCGGGCCCATCACGGTCTTCGACGAGGAGACCTACGCCGGCGACGCCAAGATGGAGGATGTCCCCAAGGGCGACACGCGGTACATCTCCTACGCCGTCGATCTGAGCGTCGAGGGCGATCGGCGCGACCCGGGCGGCTCGGCGGAGGAGGTGACCTCCTTCCTGCGGCGCGGCGTCCTCACCTGCACCCGCACCGAAACGCGACGGACCGAGTACACGCTCAAGTCCCGCGCCGAGAAGCCCCGGACCGTCATCGTCGAGCAGCCGATCCTGCCCGAGTTCGCCCTGGCGGAACCGAAGGAGCCCTCCGAGCGAACCGGCGACCGCTATCGCTTCACCGTGACGCTGGAACCGGGCAAGAGCCAGACGCTCAAGGTGGTGGAGACGCGGCCGGTCTCCGAGGTGGTCGGCATCCTGGACGTGCCCATCGACCAGCTCACGCTCTGGGTCTCGCGCCCCTCCGTCGGCCCGAAGCTGAAGGCGGCGCTGGAGAAGATCGTGGCGTCCCGAGCCCGCGTGCGCGACCTTCAGGCGCAGGCGGCCGCCAAGGACGAGGAGATCAAGGGCATCACCGCCGACCAGGACCGCGTCCGCCAGAATATGCAGCAGCTGGACCGCAACTCCGACCTCTACAAGCGCTACGTCAAGCAGCTCGATGAGCAGGAGACCCGGATGCAGACGCTGCGCACCGAGGCCGGCGCCCTGCGCAAGCAGGCCGGCGAGGCCGACCAGGCCCTGCGCGCCGAGATTGACGCGTTGAGCATCGACTGAGGCGCCGTCCCTTCTTCCCTGCCGTTGCGTTGCATCGGCAGGGAGGAGGAACCGCCGTCGGTCGCGAATCTTCCCGCGGACGGGCCGCGACTGCCGGGGGGAAGCCCCGGTCCACGCACCGCCCAGGGGGGCAGCCATGGAAGAGTTCAACGACCTCTCGCGCCGCCAGTTCATCCAGGCGAGCGCCGCGACCGGCCTGACGCTGGCGGCCTCCGCCGCACTCGGCAGCGATACCAACCCGCCCGCCGCCCGATCGACGCGCGGCTACAACCCGGACATGGAGTACCGCCGGCTCGGCAACACCGGCCTCTGGCTCTCCGCAGTCTGCCTGGGCGGCCACTGGAAGCGGATCGACAAGATGATCGGCTCCCAGCCCATCGACCCCTACACGCTGCCCGATGCCTCCGTCATGGACGCGTTCCAGAAGAACCGCGACCAGATCATCGGCTGCTGCATCGACCACGGCATTAACCTGGTCGACGCCTGCACCGGCGGCGAGATCCTCACCTACTCCCGCGCCCTCAAGGGCCGCCGCGACAAGATGTACATGACCTTCTCCTGGGCCGAGCGCGAGATCCGCGAGGAGCCCTACCGCAACGCCAAGGCCCTCCTCCGAGGCTTCGAGCAGGGCCTGAAGGAAGCCGGGCTGGAGTACGCCGACATCTGGCGCGTCACCTGCCTCGAGAAGGGCGGCCGCCACACCCAGGGCGAGGTCGAGGAGCTCGTCTCCGCGCTGGACATGGCCCGGAAGCAGGGCAAGGCGCGGGTCACCGGCATCTCCTCGCACGACCGCCCGTGGCTCAAGATGATGATCGAGACCTACCCCAAGCAGATCCAGATGGTCCTCACGCCCTACACCGCCGACTCCGAGGAGATGCCCGAGGACAGCCTCTTCCAGTCGGCGCTCAAGCATAAGGTCGGCATCCTGGGCATCAAGCCCTTCGCCAGCAACTCGCTCTTCAAGGGCGACGGCGCCGCCGACCACCCCGACGCCGCCGAGGACGACCGCCGCGCCCGCCTGGCCATCCGCAACATCCTCAGCAACCCGGCGCTCACCGCGCCCATGGCCGGCCTCACCAGCCCGCACCAGATCGCCAACGCCGCCGCCGCCATTCGCGAGCGCCGCGCACTGCACCCGCGCGAGAAGGCCGAGCTGAAGCAGGCCGGCGAGGAGATGTGGGCCAACCTGCCCGAGGACTACCAGTGGCTCAAGGAGTGGAAGTATGTCTAGCCGGCTCGGGGCCGCCGCGGCGCTGGCCGGGTTGCTCGCCCTGAGCTCGGCGGCGCTGAGCGGCCCACGGACCCCGGTTCGCAAGCCCGCGCCCAAGGCCAAGGTGTCGGCGAAGGTGGAGCCCGCCGACAACAGCTACTGCTTCGCCTGCCACGTCAACTTCAAGCGGGAATTCCTGGCCGAAACGCACCGCAAGGCGGGGGTCGGCTGCGCGAAGTGCCACGGCGAGTCGGACAAGCACAGCTCCGACGAGAACAACATCACGCCGCCGGACACCATGTACGCGCCGGAGCGGATCAATGCCGCATGCGCAGGTTGCCACACGCCCGCCAAGCTGGCCGCGGCGGGTGTCAAGAGGCCCAATCCGGCGCACAGGGCGCTCATCATGCCCGCCGCCGGGGGCGCGAAAGCCGCCATGCGCCCGTCGCCCACCTGCACCACGTGCCACGGAAGCCACCGCCTGCCCGTTCGGACGCGGCGCTGGGACAAGACCACCCGCAAGCTCATCTCGGACGACGGGGTCCGGATGCTCAAGTAGGCCCGACCGGCGGCGGGGCTCTACTCCACGCGCTCCGCCGCCGCCCGGAACACATCGTAGGCCCAGCCATCCCACTCCGGCTCCACGCCGATGCCGTGCAGGTCGGGGTAGTCCTTGGCGATGAGCCGCCCCGCGAAGAGCCGCAGCATCTCCCGCGCCCCGCCCTCGATCAGCGCGCGGTCGCCCGTGGGCATCACCTTCTGGATGTCCACCGGCGCGTGCAGCGCCAGCCCCAGCTCCCGGAAGCGCCCCGAGAGCGCCTCCAGGCCGCAGAGCGCGGGCTGGTCGAACTGCATGGCGCTGACGCCCACCTCCGCCAGGTCGGGCAGAATCTCCCAGACCCAGCCGCAGGAGTGCATGATGACGTGCATCCCCCGCGTGCGCGCCGCGCCGCAGAGCCGGGCGAAGTGCGGCTTGTAGAGACGCCGGAACATGGCGGGGCTGATGAGCAGGCGGTTCTGGACGCCCCAATCCTCGCAGAAGAAGATGCCGTCGGCTCCGGCGTCGGCCAGCCGGATGATGACCCGTTCCAGCAGGTCCGCCACCATGCCGTGGAGCCGCTCGATGAGCTCCGGATCGGTGGCCAGGTCCTGGAAGTAGACCTCCATCTTGCGCAGGTAGCGGCAGATGGCGAAGGGGAAGCCCGGCAGCCAGCCCATGCGGAACCGCTCGCCCTCGGCGGCGAAGGCGGCGCGCGCGGCCTCGTAGCGCTCCGGCGCGTCCAGGTCCGGCAGGCGGTAGGTCTCCAGTGCGGCCCAGTCGGCCAGTGCCGGGGTGTGGACCTCGCCGCCCGACGACATACCCACCAGCCGGTGCCAGAGGTTGCCCCACTCGTCGTCGTAGTACTCCACGCCGCCGTCGGTCCAGCGCCGCGGCGTCCAGGAGCCCGAGGCCGAGGCCCCGCCGCCGGTGAAGTCGTTCCACCGCCCGCCGGAGAAGTTCATGCCGATGCGGGGCGCATCCCGCCCCTCCAGGTTCCGCCGAATGATCTCGCGAGGTGTCATGTCCATAGTGGCGTTAGGTTCGCCGCGAGGCCAGTGGAGTTCCTGCAAAGGGTCGGCGGCGGTGGTTGGTCGGCGGGCGCCGTGCGACGGATGCAGGACTGAGCTCGCGCTATCGCAGGAATCGCTCGTCCATGTGCCGCTCTAAGTACTCCGGCGCCGGCCTCAACGCCTCGTCGCTGGGCAGCGATCTGAGCAAGTGGCCGTGATGCGCGTAGTACACCCGACCGTTCAGGTAGTTGTCCTTGATCTGCCGACTGATCTGGACCCGGTAGTCGGGAGTGATGCCGACCAGGCCCTGATCGAAGAGGATGTGCAGATCGGCGCGCAGGAGCAAGCCGTTGTCCAAGGCATGCTGACCACCGTCGGCCACCGGCACGATGTGGGCAGCCTGAAGCACCGGCAGCGTGGTCTCACCCGTGATGCTGCACCTGCGGTCGTAGTTCTCAAGCGTCAGGATACGAAACGCCCCTTGGCCGAGCCGCGCCTGTTGCAGATATGGGGTGCCGAACGCCACATCGTACTCGGCGCGCACCGAGGCGACACGCACCGAACCGGCCCGCGCCTGCACCGCATCCTGCCAGAGCGCTTGGCCCGTGGGGTCGGCCGTGTCGTAGCCCTTCCCCTGCACGATGTTCGGCGCCCAGTCGGCGGGGGCGGGCACGAAGTCACGATCCTTCAGGAAGAAGGGCTCCGCCAGGATCATGCAGCCGATATCTGGGTCCTCGCCCGGGCCGATGGACGCCGAGCGGTACTTGCTGATGAGCGTCCGGAGGTGAGCCAAGCTCTCAGTTCCGTTCATTTCGCGGAAGGCTGACCACGCTAGCGACACTGGTAGTCGGGAGTAGCGAACGAAGGTCCCGCCGCCGATGATCGGCCCCGGCCGTCCGCCTCGCGAGTGGGCCTTGAATAGGAACTGGGTCCCGGCCTGTAGCTTGGACGGGGTCGTGCCGGGCCGCCAGAAGTTAACCTCCTCGGGTCGACGCTCCCGCAAGAACGCGAACCAGCGCTCATCAGTGAGTGCCACGTAGAAGCGCATCGCCGGTCTCCTCTGCGTACTTGGTTGTCAGTAATGTACCGTACCACACACGCGTCGCGCCGGCATTGCAGGCGTGCTGCCGCAACGCCGACAACGCCGCAGCGGGCGCATCGTCATACTCCGTACAACACAGCGCGCAACCGGCCCCCCGTTGTCGTGCCCGGGACCGCTTGCTCGCGATCGGGGCCGAGCCCGTCTCCCGGTCCGTCGAGGACAAGTGGTTCTGGCCGGCGGCGCGCAGTGCGGGCAGGTCGCTACGAGGCCCTCGAGCGAACGCGTCGGCGGAGCACCCGTTGGCCCGAACCCCGGGCACGCGGCGTCGTCGGCGTCCTCACCTCGGGACGGTACAATGAGCCGGCAGGGCAGAGCGCGGGCCAATGGCGCCATGGCTGTAAGGGCCATGAGACACCTGGGCGACGAGGTGCTGAAGGTGTTTCGGGTTGCGCCCCCGGGCGGGTAGGAGGTCACGGATGGCACGTATTGAGGGCATTCGCATCCAGAACTTCCGTGTGTTGCGGGATGTCACGCTGGGTAAGCTCTCGCATGAGCAAGGCGCCGAGCCGTTGACACCATTGACCGTCGTGATCGGTCGCAACGGTTGCGGGAAGACCACGCTCTTTGATGCGTTCGGCTTCCTCAGCGACTGCCTGAACAGCGGAGTCGAAGCTGCGTGCGACATGCAGCAGCGCGGCGGCTTTGATCGGCTTGTGTCGCGAGGAAGCTCCGGTCCAATTCGCTTCGAGGTCTACTACCGCGAGGGTCCGCAAGAGCGGCCGATATCCTATGAACTCTCCATTGGACTGGACAGATCAAGCAGGCCCTATGTTGAGGCGGAAGTGCTCAGGCAGCGTAGGAAGGGTGAATCACATGGCAGGCCGTTCGCATTCCTAAGGCTGGACCGTGGCAAGGGCACGGTGTGGTCAGGGTCAGAGGCCGTTGAGTCGGGCACAGAAGATGCAGGCAGCCAGCCTGTGGAGCTGACGGACCCGAGACAGCTCGGCATCGCCACGCTCGGGACGCTGCGGGAGCACCCACGGATAACGAGATTTCGAGACTTCCTAAAAGGCTGGTATCTATCATATTTTGCAGCAGGCTCTGTCCGCCACCTGGCTCCATCGGGACCGCAGTTGCATCTGAACGTCCATGGGGACAATATGGCAAACGTCGTTCAGTTTATGGAACGGGAGTATCCAGGACGGTTCAGGCAGATACTGGCGCTGATCGCCACCAAGATTCCTGGGGTTGAGCGGATCGAGACCAAGGTCACCGACGACAAGCGGATACTGCTGAGGTTCAATGACGGCTCGTACCAAGATCCGTTCGTGGCGCAGCAGATGTCTGATGGAACGCTCAAGATGTTCGCATATTTGCTCATGCTGGAGGACCCGAGCCCACCCCCGTTCATCTGCATCGAGGAGCCGGAGAACGGCCTGTACCACAAGCTGCTGGCCGCACTTGGCGGCGAGTTCCGCGAGTTTGCAGTGCGACATGGCGGCCCGCAGATGCTCGTTACCACCCATCAGCCGCACTTCGTCAACGCCCTGAGCCCGGGTGAGGTCTGGTTGCTGCACAAGGGCGACGACGGGTTCGCTAGGGCACTGCGCGCCTCCGACCTGCCACTGGTGCGGAACCTGGTCGCCGAGGGGCTGGAGCTTGGCGGGCTCTGGTTCAGCGAGTACTTGGAGCCGATGTAGCCGTGCACATCGAGTTTCTTGTCGAAGATGCGTCGGGCAAGGCGCTTCTTGAGGCGCTCCTGCCGCGGCTACTCACGGCGGGGGAGGCAGGCACTTCGTACCGCATCCATGCATATATAAGGGCCTCGGGGCCTTTCCGAAGGGCCTGAGCCAGCCTCGGGACGCCCGTAAGCGCCACCTGCTCGCGCAGCTTCCGAAACTCCTTGGTGGCTATGCGGCGACCCCTGGCATAGACGCGGTTGTGGTCGTGCTGGACCTGCTCGGGGACGACTGCGTTGCTTTCCGCCGGCAACTTGAGCGCGTCGCTGAGGATGCAGGGCTCCCAGGCACGCTCTTCCGGATAGCCATCGAGGAGGTCGAGGCCTGGTACCTGGGCGATCGCGAGGCACTGGCCCTGGCATACACCAGGTTCAGGTCCAAGGCCCTGGTGGACCACGAGCAGGACAGCTTGGGCGGAACCTGGGAGCGCCTAGCCGAGGCCGTGTATGACGGCGGCGCTCGGCCTCTCGTGAGGGCCGGGTACGCCGCCATCGGTCTGGCAAAGGCCGAGTGGGCCCGCGCCATCGGACCGCACATGGCCATGGACCGGAACGCCTCCGCAAGCTTCTGCAAGTTCCGCGACGGCATCAGGCGGCTACTCGCGACCGCGAGCACTCCATGAGGTCTCGGGTCACGGACACCCTTACGCAGAGCCTGGCGGAGTTGGACCCCAAGTTCCGCAAGGCGGCATAGGCCACGGCCTTCGAGCTGCAGATGGACCCGAGCGGCGCCGGGATGAGCTTCCACCGGCTCGATAAGGTGCGCGACAAGCGCTTCTGGTCGGTGCGGGTGAACAGCGATGTGCGGCTCATCGTCCACCGCACGGACGGTTGCCTCATGCTCTGCTACGTGGACCATCACGACCTCGCCTACCGCTGGGCCGAGCGCCGCGTGCTGGAGAACCACCCCGTGACCGGCGCCGCGCAGTTCGTGGAGGTCTGCGAGCGCATCGAGGAGGTGGTGGTACCCAGCTTCGTGCCGGCGCCTCCCGCCCCGAAGCCCAAGGCCCTGGCCCATGTGTCGGACGCCGACCTGCTGGCCCACGGCGTGCCGGAGGACTGGCTGGAAGCCGTGCGGCAAGCCGACGAGGAGACGATCCTCGACGTGGCACAGCATCTGCCCGCCGAGGCGGCAGAAGCGGTGCTGCAGTGGAGCACCCACTCGCAACCCGACCCGCCCGCCGAGCCGACCGATGGCGACGGCTTTGCGCACCCGGACGCCCAACGACGGTTCCGCCTGGTAGCCACGCAGGAGGAACTGCAGGCTGCCCTGGACGCGCCCTGGCTTGCCTGGACCGTCTTCCTGCACCCTGCCCAGCGCGCCTGCGTGGAGAAGGCCTACAACGGGCCCGCCCGCATATCGGGCTCGGCCGGCACCGGCAAGACGGTAGTGGCGCTGCACCGCGCCGCCCACCTTGCCCGGCGGCACGAACAGGCCGAGGTGCTGCTCACCACCTTCTCCGACGCGTTGGCGCACCTCCTGCGTCGGCACCTCGGCACGCTGCTGGCGCAGGAACCGCGTGTTGCGGAGCGTATTACCGTGCGCCCGCTGGACGCCGTAGCCGAACGGCTTTACGGCGCCGTGCTGGGCCCGTGCGCCCTGGCGCCGGCCGCCGACGTGGAGCGCTTCGCCGCCGAAGCGGTGTCGGCCTCACCGGGCTGCACGTTCAGCGCCGGCTTCGTTATGGCCGAATGGCTGGAGGTGGTGGATGCCCAGCGCATCATCGACTGGGATGGCTACCGGTCGGCCAACCGGCGCGGGCGGCGCATCCGGCTGACGGAGGCCCAGCGCGGGGCCTGCTGGGACGCGCTGTCACAGATCAACGGCCGCATGGCCGCCTCGGGGATCATCACCAGGTCCGGCCTCTACGCGGCTCTGGCGCACCACTTCCGAACCGGTAGATCGCCATACGAGTACGTGGTGGTCGACGAGGCCCAGGATGTCAGCGCCGCCCAACTCCGGTTTCTCGCAGCACTGGTGGGCAACCGCCCCGATGGGCTCTTCTTCGCAGGCGACCTGGGCCAGCGCATCTTCCAGAGGCCTTTCTCGTGGTCCGAGCAGGGCGTCGAAGTCCGAGGGCGATCGAGGACGCTGCGCGTGAACTACCGGACCTCGCACCAGATACGGGCGCAGGCCGACCGGCTACTGGACCCTGAACTGCGCGATGTGGACGGCAATGCCGAGAGCCGCGACGGCACGGTCTCGGTCTTCCAGGGGCCGGCGCCGCACGTGGAGGTCCACGCCACCGCTGACGAGGAGCGCGACGCGGTGGCCGCCTGGCTGGGCGAATTGCCGGCCGGCGGCATCGGCCCCGGCGAGGTGGGGCTCTTCGTGCGAACGGCGGCGCAGATCGGTCGGGCTGAGGCCGCCGCGGCGCAGGCAGGGCTACCCTACGTGGTGCTCGATGAGCGGGTTGAGATACCCGAGGAGCGTGCGGTCATCTGCACCATGCACCTGGCCAAGGGCCTTGAGTACCGCGCCGTGGCTGTGATGGCCTGCGACCAGGATGTGCTCCCCGATTCCGAACGCCTTGGCGCCGCCGCCGATGAGTCCGATCTGGACGAGGCCTACAACGGCGAGCGCCGCCTGCTCTACGTCGCCTGCACCCGTGCACGGGACCGGCTCCTGGTCACTGCCGTTGCGCCCGGCTCGGAGTACCTGGAAGACATGCGGTAGGGCCTGCGACTGACCCTCCAGCGCCGCTTGAGTTATGCGGAGTCTAGCGAGTTTGCTTTGCGCGCGCCGGCGTCGACTGGAGGCCGTGTGGCCTGGAGCCCCACCTACAGCGACACGGCCTTCACGGCGCCGCTCTTCGGCGAGTTCATGCGTCGCGCTATGCCGGGCGATGGGTGGCGCGTCTGGGCTGAGGGCGCCCTACCTCGCCAGCTTCTCCAGCAGGTCGATCGCCTCGATGCGCAGCTTGTCCGCCGCGTTGCGGTCCTTGGCGTCCTTCCAGAGGATGCTGCGGCAGTCCCGGGCCTCGACCACGGCGCGGACGCCGTCGCTGAGGAGGGTCCGGGCGCGGGCGACTTGGTCCGGGTGGCGTCCCGCGCCGTCGGCCTTGTCGGCGGCTTCGCGTAGCTGGGTCAGCGTCTGGTAGTCGTAGAGGCCCTCGCGGATCGCCTCCATATGCTTGGACGTGGTGCATCCTTCGGCGTCGAGGAACTGCGGGCTGTAGCCGGTGCCGGACGCGGCGGGCTCGTTCCATGAGGAGCCGCCGCCGCTGTCGGCGAAGGACCAGTACCCGATGTGGATCGCGCCGTAGCGGAAGGCGTCCCATGCCTGCAGGCGATGGTAGCTGTAGGGGTCCAGCGACCGCACCGGGCCGGAGCAGCTGTAGAACGCCAGCCGCTTCCCGGCCTTCTGCTGGGCCAGGTAGACCCGCTCGAACGCCGCGCGGTTGGTGATCCACTCCGTACGGTTTGGGCAGAGGATGTCCGAGACGGCCAGCATCTCCGGGCCGGCCTGGCCGGGTGTGGGCGGGATGGGGTCTTCGAAGAGGACCACGCCGGGCTGGGCGGCCTTGATGACGCGTCCGTACCCCGCCACGTTGGCGTAGTCGCCCGCGTTGCGCGGCTCATCGGTGATGAGCAGCCCCAGGCGGCCCGGTTGAATGGAACGTGAGGCCAGGTGGCGGACCCAGAAGGTGATCCACTCGGAGATGCGCAGCTCCTCGGCGGCCGTCTGCGGCGCCGGGGGCGGCAGGTTGGCGAAGACGAAGTAGGACCGCGCATCGGGCCAGCGCGCCAGCCAGACGTCCATGGCGGCCGTGCTGGGCGGCGCCACCATGTGGCCCTCCGCGTCGTGCTTCCCGAACGGCATCACGTCAGCGCCGGCCCAGGGCGCGTCGACGTAGTAGCGCCGCAGGAAGCGCACCACGTCGGGGAGGGCCTGCTTGGTGATGCCCATGGTCGGGCCATGCGTGTAGTCCCAGCCTCCCAGCGAGAGCGTCGGCCGCTCCATCACCACGCTGGAGACCGACACCGCAAGCGGCACTCGGGCCAGCCGTTTGCCGCCCGCTTCCAGCGAGAGCGATCCCTTCCACCTCCCGGGGGGCAGCAGGAAGCTGTCAGCGCTGATCCAGATTTGGCGGGTCATGCCGCTGGGCACGTCGATGATCCAGCCGTCACGGGACCGGCCGGCGCCGGTCAGGGCGGAGGCGACAGGCGGTCCGGCGTTGGTGGCGGTCCAGGTGGCCTCCGAGACCGTGAGCCAGTCCGGCGTGTCGCCTCCGGGCAGGCCGGACGTCGTGATGCGGAGGGCGAGATCCTGCCCCTGCGGGTTGGTGATGTTCAGCACGGCGCCCCGTTGTTCACCGCGCAGCACCTGCAGGCTCAGGGCGGGCTTCCGGGCGTGCTCGGGCGGCGTGTCGCCGGGGTCCAGGGGATCCCAGGGGCCGGTCTGCCAGACGGTGACCTTGAGGCCCTGCGCGCGCCACGCGGCAGCGCGCGCTCGCATGACCCGGCGGTGGGCCTCCGAGTAGGGCAGGGTCAGGCGTGCGCCCGGCCCCGGCGCGCCGGAGGCGGCCGTCTGGAGGGCATCACCCAGATCACGCTTGACGCCGTCCGCGGCGGCGGCGGATCGCGGTGTGGCGGCCAACCGGGTGTGAACGGAGTCGGCGTCAGCCTGGATTGCACGGAGGACGTAGTTCGCCACGCGTCCGTTGAGGAAGTCGGCCAGGGCGTCTGTGACCGCCGCGCCCTGCCGGGGTTGGTTCAGCAGGGCCGCGTCGCCGCGGTAGACCTCCACCTCGTCGCAGAAGATGAAGGGACCCGGCGTCGACACGAGGAGCGTCACGTACCGCCCCCGGCAGCGGAGCGCGTCGGTCACGTAGCGATGGGTGGCGTACTCCTGGGTCGGCGGCGTGCCGCCCGCCGCGCTGAGGTCCACCAGATCGCCGCAGGGCCACCATGCTGCACCGTCATCGGAGGCGTAGAGCGCGATGCGGTCCGGCCACTCCACCCCGCCCCGGCCGGCCGCCGTGCTGTAGGAGGCCCCGCCGATGGGCTGTACGCTCCCCAGATCCACGGTGACGCGCACCGGACGCGCGTTCTGCCAGCCCACCGTGGAGAGCTGCGTCCAGAAGTAGTCCTTCGTAACCTCGCCGTCGGTGGGCTGCGCGGCGTCGCCCTCATCGGTGCAGAGCGGGTAGTTGGGCGCGGGCGAGAAGGTGACGGGTCGGTGTAGCGCGAGGTTGACCCGGGCATGGGCAGGGGTAGCCTGCCGGACGTGCCCCAGCGCCAGACAGGCCACCAGCGCCGCCGCAGAACAGACCTTGAGGATCACCTCTCACCTCCCCACTCGCCGCCGCCGTCCCCGGTTCGCGCCGAGGCTATCTAGTTTACGCCGATCAGGCCGCCGCCGTTCGATGCGGCCTCACGCTGGGAGGTAGAGTGAACAAGCGCGGAACCTTCCGCGCCGGGCGCAAGCGGGGGGCAAGCATGGACCGTCGTGTGGTGATCGTGACCGGAGGGGCGCAGGGAATCGGGTTCGGGATCGCGCGGTGCTTCGCGGAGACCGGGGCGGCGCTCGTGCTGGCCGACCTGAGCGCCGAGAGAGCCGAGGAGGCCGCCGCGCGCCTCCGGGCCGACCACGGCATCGAGGCGCTGGCCGTGGGCTGCGATGTGGCGGTTCGCGGCGATGTCGAGACCATGGCCGCCGCAGCCGTGGAGGCGTTCGGCGGGATCGACGTGCTGATCAACAACGCCGGCATCTGCCCCTTCGTCCATATCATGGAGATGGCCCCCGAGACGTGGCAGCGGACGCTGGACGTGAACCTCACCGGCGCGTTCCACTGCACCCAGGTGGTCGCCCGGCGGATGATCAAGCAGGGGCGCGGAGGGCGCATCGTCACCATCACGTCGCTGGCCGAGAACGTCACCGCGCCGACGCAGGTCGACTACGGGGCTTCCAAGGGCGGCGTGCGGATGATGGTCGTGGGCTTCGCCACGGCGCTGGGACCACACGGGATCACCTGCAACGCGGTGGCTCCGGGCATGATCCTGACGCCCATGACCGCCCACCACTGGGAGCAGCCCGGCCCGGCGGAGTTCATCAAGACGCGGGTGCCCTTGGGTCGGATCGGCACGCCCACCGACGTGGGCCGGGCCTGTGTCTTCCTGGCCTCGCCCGAGGCCGAATACATCAGCGGCGTGACGCTGCGTGTGGACGGCGGCCACCAGGCCGTCTGCGCGTAAGGAGGATCGGCATGATCGGTATTGACCTGAGCGGCAAGGTGGCGGTGGTCACGGGCGGCAGCGGCGAACTGGGCCGCGTGATGGTGCGGACGCTGGCCCGGGCCGGGGCCCATGTGGCCGTCGGCTACCTCGGCAACCAGGCCAAGGCGCGGGAACTGGCCGACGAGGTGGCGGCGCTGGGCGTTCGCGCCGTGGCGGAGCAGGTCGACGTCACGGATCTGGCCTCGGTAACGGCGATGCGCGACCGCGTGGCCGGATCGCTGGGCGCCGCGGACATCATCGTCAACAACGCCGTCATCCAGTACAACTGGGTCAGCGTGCTGGAGCAGGGCATCGAGGACTACGAGAGCCAGTTCCGCTCCTGTGTGCTCCACAACGTCCACATGGCCAAGGCGTTCGTGCCGGCCATGCGCGAGAAGGGCTGGGGGCGCGTCATCGGCATCAACACCGAGTGCGCCATGCAGTGCGTCGGCGGCCAGTCGGCCTACGCGTCGGCCAAGCGGGGCATGGACGGCGTCCTGCGCGTGCTGGCCCGCGAGGTGGGCGAGGGCGGCATCACGGTGAACCAGGTGGCGCCCGGTTGGACCGTCAGCGAGAACCGCGGCGCGGGCTCCAGCGAGGGCGAGATGGAGTATGTGCGGCGCATCCCGCTTCGTCGGCGAGGCACCGATCAGGAGATCGCCAACGTGGTGGCCTTCCTGGCCTCGGACCTGGCAAGCTACATCACCGGGGCCTACATCCCGGTCTCCGGCGGCAACGTGATGCCCACCATCTAGCGACGGCCACCGGGCCGACAGCAAGGCACTGCATCCATGAACCTTGGCCTGAACGACCTCCATCCTGCCGTGGGCGACGTGCTGAAGGCGCGCGTCTGGCAGGTCAGCATGACCCACCAGAGCAAGCCGGAGGACGTCGAGCCGCGGCGCGTGCTCGCCAAGCGGTCGAAGCGGATAGGCTGGCGTATCGCCGCCGCGGTGCCGATCAGTATGCTGCTGGGCGCAGGCATCGGGGTCCTCTGTGGCGGCCACGGCGAGGAGATCGGGATCGCCACCGGCGTCACGGCCTACTTCGGCACGCTGGCCACGGTGATCGCTTCGGTCGCCGCGGGCAAGAGCAGCCGCAACAAGACGGTGACCGCGGAAGAGCTACGCTCCCTATCGCAGGGCGTCGAGCTGGGCTGGTCGGAGAAGGTCTACCTGGACACCGTCTGCGCGCTCATGGAGGCCGGCGGACAGGTTGCCGACGATGTGGGCCGGAGCATCCTGCGGGCCGCCGGCGACCTGCTGGAGCAGGCTCGGTACGTTGGCGTGCGGCTTGAGCGCCTGCGGGCCGCCGCCAGCGCCTCCTCCGTGGCCGACCTCGCGGCTGAGCGCGACCGGCTGGCGGAGCGGGCCGAGCAGGCGATCGACGCCCAGGCTCGCGCCGATTTGGCCCAGAGCTTGAGGATGTGTGAGCAGCGCCTGCAAAACGCTCGCACACTGGAGCCGCTCATCGAGCGTCTGGACGCCCAGCGCGAGGTGATCCATCAGACGCTGCTCTCCGTGCACTCCTCCGTATCGCGCCTGCAGGTGGCCCCGGCCGCGCTGGCCGCACCCGATGTGGAGGAGGTCCAGCGCGTGCTCGGCCAGGTGACGGCGCAGACGAAGGCCGTGGAGGATGCGGTGCAGGAGGTCATGTCTTTGCGGGCTTAGGAGGTACCTGCCTCCGTCCCGCCGCAGCGGGTACCATGGCCTTCAGTCTCGCCTGGGGCTCGGTCCACGTCGGCCGGGGCGCCTGCGCGGACGATAGGAGCCCGATGTGATGATCCTGGCCGCCGCCGCACTACCCCTCATTCTGCTTGCCGGTACGCCCTCGTCGTCGCGCGCGGGCATCGCCACGATCCAGGCCGGGGCCGATGCCGGAGCCCTGCTCAAGTCCGGCGCCTCGAGCGTGCAGCGCCGCACGGGACGGGTTGGCCTGCGTGATCTGAGCATCGCCGTGCGCGCCCTCGCCCCGGCCTCGCCGCGCCGCCCGAACCTCTGCCTCAACCGCCTGCGCGAGGGCTTCCCCAAGGCGGTCTGCAACTCCAGCGAACCCGGCTACGGCGACTGCGTCTGGTCGGGCATCGACGGAGTGCCGTGGGAAGGCGACTTCGAGTGGAGCAGCGACTACCGCAACCCCGAGGTCCCCTTCTATCAGGTGCATTTGGGCCGGACGGTGACCGTGGGCGAGGTCCGCCTCTGGCTGCGCCGCGTCTACACGCTGGCCGACTTCGAGCTGCGGGCGCTACCCGAGCAGGGCGATTGGGTGACCGTGCAGACCGTGAAGGGCAACACCGACACGCTTCGCACCTTCACCTTCGCACCGCGCCGCCTCCGAGCCGTGGGCGTCTTCTGCACCAGTGGGCCCGCGATCCAGCCCACCATCCGCCGCATCCTGGAGCTTGAGGCCTTCGCGCCGGCGCCGCCGAAGCCGAAGCGACCCGCGAGCTTCGGCTACCGTGTGGCGCTACCCGCCGGACAGGAGCGCTGGATCGAGGTACGCGAGGCCTACGGCGAAGGCGAGGCCCTGAGCGAGGTGGACTACGAGGTCCGGCTCGACGGCCGACTGCTTCACCGGAGGCAGTATCGGTGCGACGGCGCCGGGGCGGTGGCCTACGCGGTGCACGCGCCGCCGGGGCCGGCCTGCACGGCCGAGCTGCGGTTCATCGACACCAGCGGCCAGGGGCTGGCCGTCGCCCGGGTTCGCACCTACAACGACCCGGTGGCCCTGGCCGGCACGCGCGGCTTGCTTAAGCCCATGCTGGTGGCGCCGCGCATCGAGATCCGCCCGCCCTACACCCAGCCGGAGCCCGCCGCGGCGCTGCAGGCCTGGGCCGATGCCGCACGAGGCGCCTCGCGCTTCCTGCAGCCGGGCCTGCTCGCCATCGTGGGATACGCCAACCCCGACGCCGATGCCGTGGCCGCGAAGATCCGAGCCTATGCCGCCATGGCCGGGCGTAACCGCACGCCCTGGGTGCTGCAGCTCTCCAGCTGGTGGGCCGACACGCCGCTGCGCGCGCCCGACGGGGTCGGAGGCCACTTCGGCGATATCCAGTACCAGCAGATCGCCTACAGCCGCCACGACACCTACGACGACCCGGGCCTCCGCGAGTTCATGGAGGCCGAAGCGCCGGGCTCCTACAGCCCGCGCTACGGCCTCACCACGCCCAACCTCTGGTCCAACACGCCCTGGCTGACGATGAACAACGACCGCCTGAACGCCTTCAAGGTGCGCTGCCTCAAAGCGGCGGTGGCGGTGGTGAACCAGGTTCGCGCCGAGCCGGGCGGCGAGATGCTGCAGGCCATCGTCACGGATGACGAGCCGATCTACTGGCCGCGCATCACCGACTGGATGGAGAGGGGCTACGCCGGCGTGAACCACGGCGTGGCGCGTAGCGACCTGATGCTCGACTTCAATCCCGCTACGGTGCGGGCAGCGGCCCGCGACGGCGTGAAGCTGGACCCCACCGATGGGCTGAGCCAGGCCGAGCGCCAGTGGCTGCACGAGAACAACGCCCGCTACGCCGCTCTGATCTGCGGCGCCATCCGCGGCGCGCTGGACGCCCCCGCCGCGGGCCGCCCCGACCTGCGCGACCGCATATACAACTACATACTGGCCCAGCCGCTCTATCCACTCTGCGACTTCGGGCATCCCGGCTGGGAGCTGGGCATCGTCCCCGGCGCTGCCGTGGGACTGGAGGCGTTCGACGAGCGCTACTTCGCCCGTGCGCGTGAACTGGGCCCGCTGGCCAACTCGGACCTGGAATGCGCCAACCCCTCGCCGGAGGGCGCCCTTTCGTTTGAGCCGAATGTGCGAGCCTGGCACGATACGGGCTGCAGCTTCGTGCAGCTCTGCAATCCCGGCCCCGCCGCCAACTGGGGCAAGCTGTTCCAGGCGGCGTCGGCTTGGGACGCCCGCAATAGGCTACAGCAGCGGGCGATCAGCGCCTTGCTTCAGGAGGAAGCCACCAACGAGTGGCGGCGTGCGGTATACCGCTGATATGAGCCGCATCGCGCGGCTCGGAAAGATCGGAGGATCGTGATGGCAATGAAGGACCCGACCCTGTCGCCCGTGGCCGTAACGGCCATTCTCTGCCTGGTGATCGGCGGTGCCGGCGGCTACTACGGCCGGTACATGTCCGAGACGGCGCCCGGCGCCAAGAACCTTGATATCACAGCCGCCGGGCAGAAGGGCGGCGGCGGCGCACGCACGGCCGGCCCCATGGGTAGCGCCATGGCCATGCCCGACAACGCCGATGCCGGGGCCGCGGCTGTCGCAGGTCCCCCGCCCACGCCCGGCGGCGCCCTCGCACGTCTGGTGCGCAGCATCGGCGCCATCGAGAAGCTGCAGGGCCAGGGCCTGAGCCCCGAGCAGAAGAAGGCCATGCTTCCGATCCTGACAGAGATCCAGAAAGCCGGTAGCCTGGAGGGCTCTGCGGGCACCGAGAAGCTCATCGCCCTGCAGAAGACGCTGAGCCCGGCCCAGCGGGAGGCGCTGACGAGCCTGAACCCCCAGCGCGGCGGGAAGGACGAGGGCGACCCGGCGCAGCCCTTCGCGTCCGGGCGAAACCAGCAGGCGCTCAGTGACCTGATCGGCGTCGCATCAAAGTAGGTAGCGGGCGCCGCCGATGAAGCCCCGAGGAGGCACCACATGATGATGCACCGGACGCGCAGAACCCAATGGCTGTGCGGCAAGTGGCCCGTTGCGGCGCCCGGACTGGCGGCGGCCCTGATGGCCATGGCTCTTCCGGGACTAGCCCAGAAGGCCGGTCCGCCCACACCCGACGGAGGCGCCAGAGTGCAGCCCATGAACGCTAAGCAGCCACCGTTCACTCCTCCCGAGCAGGGCATGGTTCCAGGTGCAACGGTACAGCGTGACCGCGACACGGGCCGAGTTCGGCGCGTGCGCGGCAGCGTTGCGCCGCTAGCCACGCAGAGCGCATCCGCAGCCGCGCGGGCCTTCCTCTACGCCAACCGTAAGGTTCTCGGCCTGAGCGACGGGATGGACGAACTCACCCTTGATCGGCAGGTCGAGAGCCTCGGCGGCTTCCATGTCACCTACAGGCAGGTGCTGGGCGGCCTGCCGGTCTTCGGCGGAAGCCTCTCAGTACACATGGACCGAGGCCTTCGGATTACCTCGGCAAACCTGGATATCGTGCCGGTCGCCGAGCCGCAGCGGCTCGGCCCGGCGGGCAGGCCCGACAAGGCCATTGCCGCCGCAGTGGCCGCCGTTGCCGCCCAGTCGCCCCCTCGGCAGGCACCCGTAGCCCAGGAGGGCGTCTGGGTCCAGAAAGAGCGCGCCGAGCGCGTCTACCGCGTCACCTTCGGCACCATCCATCCTGCCGGCGCGTGGGAGGTGATGGTTCGCACGTCCGACCTGGCGATCCTGTCGCTCAGGAACATCGCGCGGTTCGCCGACGGCACCGGCATGGTCTACCTGCCTAACCCGGTCGTCGCCACCGGTGATCCGACGTTGACCGACAACGCCAACGCCGACAGCCCCACGCTGACCGCGGCCCGCACATCCGTCACGTTGCGCGGCCTCGATGGTTCCGGCAACCTGACGGGCACGTACTGCACCACTACCCCGTCCACCTCAATCACCCGCGCCTACTCGGCCGGCCTGGCATTCAACTTCACACGTTCGCAGTCCGGCTTTGACGAGACAATGGCCTACTACCACATCGACCGCGTGGCCCGGTACACCCAGAGCCTCGGCTTCTCCAACATCCAGAACCGCCAGACCGGCGTCGATGTTAACGGCACCACCGAGGACAACGCATGGTACGATCCATCGACCGGTGACCTAACCTTCGGCACGGGCGGCGTGAACGACGCACAAGACGCGGACGTGATCTGGCATGAGTGCGGCCACGCCATCCAGGACAACCAGGTGCCCGGCTTCGGCAGCTCAGCCGAAGGCGGCGCTGTAGGAGAGGGGTTCGGCGACTACTGGGCCGGGTCGCAGTTCGCCGGCGTCGGTCCCATGGGCTCGGCGTGGGACATCTACCTGGGCGAATGGGACGCCACCTTCTACAGCTCCAGCGTCCCGCCCTACCTGCGCCGATTGGACAGCACGAAGCACTACCCTGAGGACTGGGTGGGCGAAGTACACGACGACGGCGAGATCTGGTCGGCGTGCCTCTGGCAGATCCGAGGCCTGCTCGGGACCACTCGCGCCGACACGATCATCCTGGAGAGCCACTTCATGCTCTCCCCGTACTGCACCTTCGCTGACGCCGCAGAGGCGATCCTGGCCGCCAACACGGCGCTCTACGCCGACGCCGACCGCCGGGCGATCCGCATCATCTTCATGGACCGAGGCATACTCCAGGCCGAGGCGACGTCGAGCATGGCCGTTGCACCGATCACCGCGCGCCCGGGCGATGGCATCACGCTCAGCGCCACCCTGACGCAGACGGTCTCCCACGCCGCGGTCGCAGGCGTCGATGTGGAACTCCGGTTGAACGGCGCGCTGATCGGCGTCGATGCCACCGATGCCGACGGCGCCGCCGCCGTTGACTTCATCGTGCCCAACACCTACGCGCTCGGGACCCGAACTATCTCGGCCCGGTTTGCCGGCAACTACGACGTAGCCGGGTCCACGGGCTCCGCCGACCTAACCGTGGTCGGCTACCCCATCGGCGGCCATGTGACCGAGGGAGGCGACCCGCTGGCCGGCGCCGTGGTCCGCGCCGTCGGTCCGGGCATGGCCAACACTACCTACAGCCTCTCGCCCGGCGTCACCATCCCGGACGACAACGCCACAGGCATCACCTCTACGATCACTGTCCCGAGCGGCGGGCAGATCGGCTCCATCCGCGTCGGCGTCAACATCACGCACCCTTACCTGGGCGACCTGTTGGTGGAACTGGTCCACCCGGACGGAACCACCGTCGTGCTGCATGACCAGACCGGCGGGACCGCGGACGACCTCATTACCAGCTACCCGGACCTGACGACACCGACGCAGAGCCTCGGCGTCCTGCGCGACAAGACCGCCGCAGGCACCTGGACCCTGAAGGTCAGGGACCTGGGCATCAACGACATCGGCGCCCTCAACAGCTGGAGCCTGACACTGGAGGCCCAGAGCAGCACTGCGGAGACAAGCGCCACCACGGACGCCTCGGGCGCCTACGAGCTGAGCGTGATGCCCGGCACGTTCGCGGTCTCACCGAACCTCACAGGCTTCTCGTTCACGCCGGCGAGCCGCACCGTCACCGTGCCGCCCGACCAGAGCGACGTGGACTTTGCCGCCTTGGGGACGCCCACCGAGCTGACCCTCGCAAATGTCACGGCCAACTCGGGCGACACGGTGAACCTCCGCGCCGTCCTCTCCGTCCGGTCAAGCCACACAGCCCTCGCCGGGATGCCGGTCACGTTCACGGTCAACGGAGCCGGCGCCGGAGCGGCGACCACCGGAGCCGACGGTGCGGCCCAGGCGGCCTACACGCTGCCCGCCGGCTTCCTCGTGGGAGCCTACCCTGTGACGGCACGGTTCGCCGGATCCGGCACGTACAACCCGAGGCAGGTGACCGCGGCGCTGACAGTGCCCGGCTACAGCATCACGGGCAGCACGATGCAGGTGGGTGGCCCGGTCGCCGGCGCGACGGTCACGGCAAGCAGCCCGCAACCCACCGACAGCGTGTACACGTCGTGGCCGGGCACGGCCATACCGGACAACAGCGCGGCCGGGATCGAGGCGCCGATCGTGGTCTCAGACACCGGCGACGTCACGGACATCAAGGTCGGCATCGACATCAACCACACGTGGATCAGCGACCTGGGCGTCATCCTGAGGCATCCCGACGGCACCGAGGTCATCCTCCACAACCATACCGGCGGAAGCCTTGACGATATCGTCACCAGCTACCCCGACCTGACTGCGCCGGCCCAGAGCCTCGGTGTCCTTCTGGGCAAGCCGATGGCCGGCACATGGAAGCTGATCGTTAAGGACAGTGCCGCCGGTGATGTCGGCATCCTCAATGCCTGGGCCCTGTCGATCACCCATGACGTCCTGCAGCCTGCGGCGTCGGCGGTCTCCAGCAGTGTGGGCGCGTACCAGATTCGCGGACTCAACGCCGGTACGTACACGCTGACGGCGGCCAAGCCCGGCTACACGCTGGCGCCGTCGTCACTGGTCATCACGGTGGGCCCCAACGCCACGGGAGCCGACTTCAGTTCCTCGCTGGTCTCGACATCCCTCGCCATGCCCGACAAGTCCGGCTTCGTCGGCGGCTCTGTCCAGCTGTCGGCAACACTGACCCAGACGACGCCGGGAACCGCCCTGGCCGGCAAGACGATCGCCTTCACCGTGGACGGCGCCTCTGCCGGCACGGCCGTGACCGATGCGGCAGGCGTGGCAACGCTGGCTTACGCCATCCCCGCCGACGCTGTGGCCGGCGCACGGCCCATGTCCGCCTACTTCTCCGGTGACGGCACGCTTGCGCCGGCCGACGCCACGGCCACCCTCACGGCGGCAAAGGCGGCTTCGGCTCTCTACCTGCCGGACCGCTCCGGCGTCATCACCACGACGATCGCCCTGAAGGCCTACCTTCGCCGGACCTCCGACAGCGCCAAGCTGGCCGGACGGACGGTGGACTTCGCCGTAGCGGGCACGTCCGTGGGCTCCGCCGATACCAGCGTGGACGGCGAGGCCGCCTTGCTGTGGACTATCACCGCCGGCGCGGCCACCCGCACGTTGGGCGGCTCCTTCGCCGGTGACGCGATGTTCCTGCCCTGCGCCGGTAGCGCCACTCTCACATCGACCACCGTGGCCACCAAGGTCTACGTGGTCGATCGCACCAACGTCAAGATCAAGACCTACACGGTCCTGAAGGCCTACCTCTACACCACGGCCAATGTCATCCTTCCCGGCAAGGCCTTGACGATGACCGTGGACGGCACGTCGCTGGGTTCGCAGGCCACCAACTCCAGCGGCTACATCTCCTACGGCTACACGGTCCCCGAGGGGACGGGCGCGGGCAACCGCGTGGTCGGTGCAAGCTGGGCGGGCAACGCGGGCTACCCGGCCTCCAGCAACACCGGCAAGCTGGGCGTGGTGCAGGGCAACCTCTACCTCTGGCCCTACGTCCGCAGCGGCAACCGGGGCACGGTCCACCCGCTGAAGGCCTACGTGCGGAGCCTGCCGGACTACGTGATCCAGCCCGGCAAGCCCATCACCTTCAAGGTCAACGGCTCCACCATCGGCTCCGCCAACGTGGCGGCCGACGGCTGGGCAACGGTGAACTGGACCATCCCCGCAGCCGAGGCCACCGGCGCCCACACCGCCACAGCCGACTTCGCCG
>CAISJD010000038.1 GCA_903885605.1 uncultured Chthonomonas sp.
GCTGTTTGTCGCGGGCGTTGTTCATGTCGATGAAGTCGATGACGATGATCCCGCCGATGTCACGGATACGCATCTGCCGCGCGATCTCGGCGGCTGCGTCCATGTTGGTCCGCAGGATCGTCTCGCCCAGACTGTGGCCGCCGGTGAACTTGCCGCTGTTCACGTCGATCACGGTCAGGGCCTCGGTCTCATCGATGATGAGGTACCCGCCCGACTTGAGCCACACCTTGCGGCGGAGGCTCTTCTCGATCTCCGGCTCCACGCCGAACTGGTCGAAGATCGGCGTCTCATCGGAGTAGAGCTGTAGCCGCCCGCGGAGCTTGGGCGATACCATGCCCAGCAGGTCGTGCGCCTTGGCGTACTCCACCGGGTCGTTGATGACCAAGCGGCTGACGTCCGACCCGAAGATGTCGCGGAGGGTCTGGTAGATCAGGGTGAAGTCCTGATGGATCAGCGCCGGCGCCCGCGTCTTTGCGGCGTGTCCGGTGATCTGGAGCCAGAGGTTCTTCAGGAACTCCTTATCGGCCACCAGGTCGGCTTCCGGCTTATCTTCGGCCTCGGTGCGGATGATGATGCCGTAGCCGGGCTCACGCATCCGTTCGCCGATCTTCTTCAGCCGGTCGCGCTCGGCCCCCTCGGTGATCTTGCGTGAGACGCCCACGTTATCGGCGTCCGGCATAAGCACGAGGTAGTGGCCGGGCAGCGAGATCAGCGTGGAGACCCGAGCTCCCTTGGTGCCGCGCGGGCCTTTGGTCACCTGGACCAGGATATCCTGGCCGACCTTCAGGACCTCGTTGATGCGCTGGCGGCGCCGGCTCCCGCGCCGAAGCAGCTTGGAGTTGCGTCCCTGTCCGTCGCGCCCCTTGGCGTCCGCATCGTTGTCGTCATCGTCGTCGTCATCCTGTGCCGCGGGCTCCGACGACGACGTATGCGCCGGCAGTACGTCGCCGACGTAGAGGAAGGCATTCCTGCCCAGCCCGATGTCCACGAATGCGGCGTCCATGCCGGGCCGGATGGTGTCGACGCGCGCCTTGTAGACATTGCCTACCACGCGCTCCTCGCGCTCGACGTGCAGTTCCGCGAGCTTCCCGTCCTCCAGCACGGCGATACGCGTTTCGCGCTCGCCGACATCGATCAAAATCTGTTTGTCGATACTAAGTCACCTCCTTTCTGTCATATTTGATCGTCTTGCGTCTCGTCCTGCTCCAGCTCCGCGCCGCCTGTGGCGGTTCCGGAGCCGAACAACCGCGCCCGCACGATAGCGGCGACGCGGCACTCCGGCGCATGGGCCTCCAGCACCGCGCCCAGTTCCGACGGGCGCACCCCGCCGTTCTGCCGCACTTCGACGATGATCCGCACCGCGCCCGCCTCAGCCTCGACGGCATGGAGGAACGCGCGGGCATCGAAGGTGATGATGCGGCGGTCCTTCTCCCGTGTCACGGGCAGCGTCTCCGCTGTCATCAGGGCCTCGGCGCCGGCCCGCACGGCTTCCGTCGGGCCTTGGACGGTCAGGGAATACTCCGCCCGATCATATGCGGCCAGCACGGACCCCGCTGTGGAGTTGCCCTTTGCCTCGGCATCCATGATGTGGAACCCTGATGGGAGGACCGAGTTGAGGCCGTCGCGGACCTCCTGCGGCGTCGCCGTCCCGCTCAGGAGCACCACCGCCGCCTCCCGGTCGCCTGTGACGCCTACAGGTAGCGGACTGGCGAACGCGAGGCGGATCCTGGGGTTGAAGCCCTCGGTGTAGGCTACCGGCAGGTCGGTCCGGCGGAACGCGCGCTCGAAGGCGCGCATCACGTCCAGATGGCCAAGCCAGCGCGCAGGCTCAAGCTTGCGGTAGCGCAGCAGAACAGCGGCGGGCCTGGCGGCTCCGTCGCGCGAGGGAAGGGCTTCTACACCGGCGCCGGCGATAGTCAGCGGAACTCCTCGGTGACCCCAAGGGGAAGGACCGGGGCGCGGAATGTCGACCTCCGGTCCGAGGTCGGATATTATGATACCCGCGCCGCCCCTTGCGCCGCCGTTCGATTTGCGGCTCATGGTCGGACCCTATCGCATACGGCCCACCGGAGTCGCCCCATGAGTACCCAGAAGCTGCGTCGCCTTGTCGTCGCTGCCGCTGCTGCGGCGCTTGCCATGCAGGCCGTCGCCGCGTGGGCCGGGCAGGCGACGAACCTTCAGGAGCGCGTGTCGCGTCTGCTGGCCTCGCCGAACCTGGCCGGCGGCATCCAGGGCGTGGTGGTTCGCTCGCTTCGCACCGGCAACGACCTGGTCAGCATCAACGCCGACCTGCGCTTCATGCCGGCCAGCAACATGAAGCTCGTCACCTCGGGCGCCTACCTGAGCCTCGTGGGGATGCAGGCGCCCTTCACGACCCGCGTCGTCACGGCTTCGCGGCTGGATGACAACGGCGTTCTGCGCGGGGACCTGGCGCTGGTCGGCGGCGGCGATCCGTTGCTGGACACCGCAGCGCTCAAGGGGCTGGCGGAGGCCGTGAAGCGCGCCGGCGTCAATGCAGTGAGCGGGCGCATCATCGGCGACGCCTCGGTGTTCGAGGAGCAGCGTTACGGCGACGGCTGGTCGTGGGACGATATGCCTTACTACTACTCCGTGCCCGTGGCCGGGCTCAATGCCAACGAGAACGTGGTCCGGGTGACCGCCCTGCCCGGACGGCGCGCCGGCGATCTCGTGCGGGTGACGAGGGCCCTGGCGCCGCCGTGGCAGAAGGTGCGCGTCACCGCGCTGACCGCCGCCAAGGGCGCCGCGTCGTCGCTGAACATAGGGCGCGAACTGGTGCACGACGTGGTGCGGGTGGACGGCGCGTTGGCTCTGGAAGCGCCCGAGGCGGACCGGAAGCCCGAGCCGATCTCCGTGGAGGAGCCGCCTCGCTACGCCGCGTGGCTCTTCCGCAAGTGCCTGGCCGAGGCCGGAGTGGCGGTACCGGGGGGCTGGGCCGCCGGCGCGGCACCCAGGAACGGCCGCACATTGGCCGAGCATACCGGCGCCGCTGCCGCCGATCTGATGAAGAGCCTGAACAAGCCCAGCGACAACCTCGTGGCCGAGTGCCTCCTGCGCCGGATCGGCCTCGTGAAGGGCAAGGCCGGGTCGGCCGTGGCTGGCCGCACCGCAGTGACCGAGTGGCTCAAGTCCATCGGCGTCATCGACCGTGACGTCGCCATGTTCGACGGCTCCGGGCTCTCGCGGCAGAACCTGGTGACGCCCCGCGCCATCGTGACGCTGCTCCGGCAGATGCACGGCGCGCCCTGCTCGGCGGCGTTCATCGACTCGCTGCCCATCGCCGGGGTGGACGGTTCGCTTCGCAACCGCATGAAGGGAACGCCGGCCCAGGCCAATTGCCGCGCGAAGACGGGCTACGTCATGCACGCCAGTTCGCTCTCGGGCTACGTGACCGCGGCCGACGGCGAGCCGCTGGCCTTTGCCATCCTGATGAACCACCACAACGCGCGGAATGCCCAGGCCATGGCTGTGCAAGACGAGATCGTGCTGGAACTGGCCCGCGCCACGGGGCTGGGACGACCGTAGGCCGCGGGTCTCAGGCGATCTCGAGCATCCGCTCCAGGGCTGCCCGGGCGTGGGGCTTCACGTCCGGCGGCACGGCGATGCGGTTCACCACGCGCCCCTCGGCCAGGTTGTCGAGCACCCAGGCGAGGTAGCGCGGGTGGATGCGGTACATGGTGGAACAGGGGCAGACCACGGGGTCCAGGCAGAAGACCGTGCGGTCAGGGAAGCGCTCGGCGAGACGGTGGACCAGGTTGATCTCGGTGCCCACGCCCCAGACGCTGCCCGGCTCCGACGCGGTGATCGCGGCGACGATGGCCTCGGTGGAGCCGTTGAGGTCGGCGGCGCGCACCACATCCAGCGTACACTCCGGATGGACGATGACCCGGACGCCGGGGTGTGCGGCGCGGGCCTGCGCGATCTGCTCCACGGTGAACCGCATGTGGACCGAGCAGTGCCCCTTCCAGAGGATCAGCGTTGAGGCCGCGAGCCGCTCGGCCGTGTTGCCGCCGACAGGGAGCGCCGGATCCCACATCGTCATGTCGCGCTCGGCGTCGAGGCCCATGCCCACGCCCGTGTTCCGCGCCAGGTGCTGGTCCGGGAAGAAGAGCACGCGCCGCCCGCGTTGCAGGGCCCACTCCAGGACCTGCCGCGCGTTGGACGAGGTGCAGCAGGCGCCGCCATGACGCCCCACAAAGGCCTTGATGGCCGCGGTGGAGTTCACGTACGTGATCGGCACCACGCCCTCTGTGCCGCCGTTGGCCTCGATCTCGCGCCACGCCCGCTCCACCTGCCCGATGGCCGCCATGTCCGCCATGGAGCATCCCGCGGAGAGGTTGGGCAGGATGACCGTCTGGTCGTCCGACGTGAGGATGTCCGCCGACTCGGCCATGAAGTGGACGCCGCAGAAGACCACGGTGGGCCACGAGCCCGAGGCGGCCACGCGGGAGAGCTTAAAGCTGTCGCCGATGTGGTCGGCCCAGCGGATGATCTCGTCTCGCTGATAGTGGTGGCCCAGGATGACCACCGACTCGCCCAGCGCCTGCCGCGCCTTCGCGATGGCGTCGGCGGCTTCGGCGGGCGAAAGGCCGGAGTAGTCGGGCGGAAGGGGTGGCTGGAACATGGCTAGCTCCCTGTGGCGCCGTCGGCCCCGTCGGCGGGGCGGCATCGTTCGATCTCTACGCCGGCCAAGCGGGCGGGCGTCGTCATGGGCGGGTTCACCTTCGCCACGCGGAGCCGGATCCGTGTGCAGCCGCCCAACGCGAGTAGCCGCTGCGCCAGCCGTTCGGCCAGCGTCTCAATCAGGCGGTAGGGGGTGCGGCAGGCTTCGTCAACAATGGTTAGCGCCACGAGGCCGTAGTCGACGGTCTTGCCCAGGTCGTCGTCCAGGGCTGCGGGCCGCAGGTCGAGCCAGAGCGAGGCGTCTGCCGTGAACCGGTGCCCGACGCGCTGCTCCTCGGCGGAGACGCCGTGGTACGCATAGAACTCAATGCCTTCTACGAAGACGCAGTCCGTTTCGGCGCTCATCGAAGCGTTGCCCTATAGAAACAGCAAGCCGCGCACCCCAGGGGGTGCGCGGCTGAGGGGGATGGCTCCCCGTGGTAGATTCGAACTACCAACATTTCGGTTAACAGCCGAACGCTCTGCCATTGAGCTAACGGGGAACGGTGGTGGTGACCCACGACGTGGGGATTATACCCCGACCGCATGCGGGGCTGTCAACGCTTGCGGCAGGCATGGTCTCGCCCCGTCCGCCCCGGCCCCTGGTGGCTCGGGCCTCCGTGCCCGAGCCCTGCAGGCCGCCCCGCCCTACTGCCGAAGGATCATGGGGATGAGCTGGGCGACCACGATCTTGGCGATGATCGCCACCGGGTACATGCCGGCGAAGGCTACCGCCTGCGAGTCAGTGTCTGCCAGGGCCGTGGCCGCGCTCAGGCCGGGAGAACTGGTCATGACGCCGCCCAGGGCGCCGGCGGCCGTGAGAAGGTTCCACTTGAGCACCCGCAACATCATGAAGAGGGCTGTGCCCACTCCCACCAGCGTCACCACGGCGCCGGCGAGGATGATCTGCGGCCCTGCCTCGCGCACGACGGAGGCGAAGTGCTGGCCTGCCTCAAGCCCGGCCCCGGCGAGGAAGATCACGAGCCCAAGCTCCCGGGCCAGCAGCTTGGCGGCCGTGGGCACGTAGACGCGCCACTTGCCGATGTGCCCGAAGTGGCCCAGCGCCAGGGCGACGATGAAGGCCCCTCCGCCGGCGCCCAGCCGCGTCTGCAGGCCGCCGGGCATGGGCAGGGGCAGCATCCCGACCACGGCGCCGAGGGCGATGCCCAGTACGAAAGGCACCAGGCTGGTCTCGTCCAGGCGGCGCTCCTCCTGGCCCACGGCCTCCTGAAAGGCTGCCACGCCCGACCGCGCCCCAACCACCCGCAGCGTATCGCCGGGTTCGATCTCCAGCCCGGCTTCAGGCGTGAACTCCAGGCCCTCGCGCCGAACACGGGTCACCACCACGCCATAGGCTCCTGCCGGGTCCAGATCGCCCAGCCGCTTACCGAACGCGGCCGGGCGGCTCACGACGATGTCCTCGGCGGTGACGATGCCGGTGGGGTCATCCATGGGCTCATCGACATGCGCGCCCAGTACCGCCTCCAACTTGGCATGCTCGGTGTCCACCGCAACCGCCATCAGGATGTCGCGCAGTTGAATGGTCAGGCCCGGCGTCACCGGCACCACCGTGCCCTCGCGCTTGAGCCGCGAGTAGGAGGCGTCCACCAGCTTGGCCTCCTGAAGTTGCGCCACGGTTCGCCCTGCCACGTTGGGGTTCGTGACGCGGTATGCCACGGCGTGCAGCGAGGGCGAGAGCGTCTCGGCGTCGTACCGTGCCTGCGCCACTGCCTGGGCCACAGGCGTGCGAAGCAGTGAGGGCAGCAGCTGCACCAGCAACACCACCGTCAGGGTGGAGAAGGGGTATGCGATGCCATAGCCCACGGAGGCCTGGCCGACGTCGGCGGGGAAGAGCGACCCGGCGATATCACGGACGGCAGCAAGGGCCGGGGTGCAGGTAAGCGCGCCGGTGAAGACGCCGCCGGCCAGCGTGGGCCGGATGTGCAGCGCCATGGCCAGCCCCAGCGTCGTCAGGCTCGCGGCGCCGATGGAGACCGCCGCCACGCTGAAGTAGGCCTTGCCCCGCCGGCGGTACATGCTCAGGAACTGCGGCCCCGCCTGCAGGCCCACCGGGTAGACGAAGAGGAGCAGGCCCAGATCGGTGAGCACGCGGGGTAGCGTGAGCATGTCGGGCTGCGTGGCCAGCCACTCAGAGGGCAGGTACTGGCGGCAGTGGCCCACGAGCAGGGCGACGAAGAGGACGCCGGACGCGCCGAGCGACACGCCGCCGAACCGGAGCGATCCGGCCCAGGCGCCGACACCGATGATCGTGAACAGCGCGAACAGGGGGGATGTTAGGAGTTGGGCTGGTAACCCTGGCATATGGCTTGGGGCGGCGGCGCGCGGCCCTAATTGCGAGGCTTCCCGCGCCGCCTGTCCCATCATGGTACCACCGGCGTGCTACCGGGCGGCGGCGCCCTCCAGCAGCCACGCCTCGGTGAAGACGGCGTGCTTGATGGCCGAGCCGCCGTCGGGCGCCCCGTACCGGTACGTGGCATGGAGCGTTCCGTTGCGCGCCTGGATGACCGACGGGTAGCCGTACGACCCGGCGGCAGGCCCAGGCTCATCGCGCTCCAGATAGCGGGTGAGGCGCCACGTGCGGCCTTCGTCATCGGAGAGATGCACCGCCAGGCGGTGGCGCCCGGACTCGGTGTCGTTGTTCACCAGGATCCACCGTCCGCTCGCGAGCCGTACCGCCTCGAGGCCCGCTCCCGGGTCGGGTACGTCGATGTCGCGGGGAGTGGTCCACGTGAGGCCCTGGTCGGCGGACTCCGCGGCCATGACGCGCTGGGGCGGCGGTCCGTTGTCGCGGAAGTATGCCGCCAGCGATCCGTCGCGCCGCTCCACCACACTGGGCTGCACGGCTCCGGCGCCGACGATGGGCCGGCTGCAACTCCACGCGCGGCCCTGGTCGTCGGAGAGGGCCATCATTGAGAAGTCGAAGCCGTCGGAGTAGAGCGGCAGGATGATGCGCCCCGAGCGCAGCGTGGTGGGGTGCGCGCGGGGCATCCAGCCCAGGCGCACAGAGAGCTTCCTATCTGCCTTGGCGCGAACGTCGGCGAGGTACCCGTCCAGCTTGGCCCGTTCCGCGGGACCAGCGGCGGCGCGGTAGGGCTCCCAGACGGCGGGTAGCGCGGCCTTCACCTGGGCGCCGAACGCCTCATCGGGCTTGAGCAGGACGACGGCCCGCATATCGAAGGCCGGAGAGCCGTTCCGCTGCATGAAGCGCGAGGCGTCCCACTGGTTGAGCAATGCTGACTCCCACTGGTTGTCCAGGATCGTGGGCCAGAAGAGGAGCAGCCTCTTGTCGCGGGTGATGGTCATGCACGGGTTGCAGTCAGGGAACCCGCGCGTGTCGGCCATGAGGAACGGTGCGCTCCACTTGCCGGTTGAGGGGCTGAAGCGGGCGCCCATGATGACGACGTCGTCAGCGGTCCGCTCGCCTGAGCCCCGGTACCAGCAGGCCAGCAGGCGGCCGTCCGGGCACTCCACGACGCAACTGCCGTGGTTGTGCTTCGGCTCGACCTGAGCGATCAGGTGGTACCTGGGCGGCGCTGCGGCCGGCTGGGCTGGGGCAAAGGCGAGCGGCATCGGATCCTCCTACAGGATGGCGTCCAGTTCGGCAAGCCGCACATGCTTGCCCGTGGCGGCCGCGTGGTCGAGGGCCAGGCAGACTTCGTGGGTCTTCACGGCGTCCGCCAGGTTCACGTGCGACTCCTTGCCCGTGAGAATGCAGTCGACGAAGTGGTCGATCTCTCCCTCGAACGGGTGGTGCGTCACGTCGCCGCTGTCGGGTCGGATCGTCGGCGTGTCCATCCAACCGGTCTGCCCCGCGAAGAACTCCTTGGCGAAGATGCGGTTGTCGCGGATGGCGCCTTTGTCGCCCAGCAGGTCGATGTTCAGCGCGTAGGGGCACCGGACGTCGAAGCTGGCCGAGACCTTGGCGATGGCGCCCGAGGCCATGCTCAGGATGCCCACCAGGTTCGTGTCGTACTCGTAGTCCGGGTTGATCTTGTTGGAGTAGGCGGCGACCTCCACCACCTCGTCGCCCGTCAGGTACCGCAGGGCATCGACCGCGTGGCAGCCCGCCGAGAGCAGCACAGAGCCGGCGATCTCCTTCTTCACGTTCCATTCGTACTGCCGGTACTGCGGCCCGATGTTGTGCCAGTAGTCGACCTCGGCGTAGAAGACCTTGCCGATGGCCTCCTTGTCCATCATGCTGCGAATCCACATGAACTCGGGGTTCCAGTGGAGCACGAAGCTGACGACGGTCTTGACGCCCGACACGCGCACCGCCTCGGCCATGGCGCGCAGCGAGGCCAGGTCGTTGGCGGCGGCCTTCTCGATGAGCACATGCTTGCCGGCCTGCGCCGCCGCGATCGTCTCGGCCGGGTGCTGGTTCGGCGGCGAGCAGAGGGAGATCGCCTGCACCTTCGGGTCGGAGATCAGATCGTTGTAGTCCGACACGATCCGCACATCACCCAGCCCCATCTCGGATGCCATCTCGCGGGCCGCGTCCGGCCGCCGGCTGCAGAGCGCGGTGACCTGAGTGGCGGGGTTCTTCATGTAGGCCCGGATGTGCTCGGTCGAGACCCAGCCCAGGCCGTGTACGGCGACTCCCAGCGTATCTGCCATAGTCGTCCTCCTTCTCCCGACGCGCGCATGCGGTGATCGCCGCGGCGCGTCGGCGTTGCCTCATGTTTCGCCGCGCCGGGCCGCTCCTCCTCTGTCTGGTAGACTCAGCCGTGGCCAACCGGAGCCAAACCGGCCTTGATGGAGCGAAACCTTGGCGGATCAGCCTTCGCGCACACTCGACGTCCTACGCCAGTTGCGGGCGGCCTACCCTCGTACCCCCTTCCTTGCGCTGGGGCAGACGATCTGGTGGGACGAGCCCATGAAGGCGTCGCTGCTGGCATGCCTGCAGCAGGCGGGCCTGGGCGGCTCCATGGTGCTGGGGGTTCATGATACGGACTACTTCGCCAAGGCCCTGCTGGGCGGCGCCTCGGCGACCGGCTTCGAACTGGTCCCGCACAATGACGGCTCAACGCGCGACCTCTGGTCGGCCGCCGGCGAGGTTTCGCGGCTCTTCGGCGCCGAGTGCGTGCCCACGCGCCACGACCTGCTGCGCCACGGCGTGCCGCTGCGCCGGCTGGCGGGCCGCGCTGAGTTACCGGGTGCGTTCATTGACGAGGTGACGGAGGCCTGGGGCTGGCGCGGCCTCGTCTATACCGGTTCGCGGGATGTGCTCGTGCGCGATATCCGGCTCAAGGATGTGGGCCCTGCGCTGAAGCAGCTCCTTGACTACGGGTTCGACGGCACACTGGAGTGCCTGCCCGAGGAGCGCCGTCCCGCCGCTCGGCAGCTAGCCGATGGGCTGCTGGCCCGGTGCCGCGAGTTCTGCGAGAGCCGTCCCAATGCGACCCTCACGGACCTGTACCGCTACGGCTATCCGATCCTGTTCGAGATGATGCTAGGCCACGCTCCGGCCAACGTCACGGTCACCGCCACGTCCGAGCTGCTGGCGTTTGGCCCTGCCCTGGTGGGCGCGCCGCGCTGGCGGCTCCTGGATGCGTTCCTGCGGCCGGCAACCCGGGCGGCGGCTCGGCGGGCCTACAACAGCGCGGTGGCCGGATCAGAGATGTACACGCTGGACCAGTTCGGCCTCGGGGCATTGCCCTTCGATGCTGTGATCCCCGGCGTGGGCCGCGGCACGCTGCGGGTTACCCTTCGCGCCGTCCACATCGACGCCAGGAAGCCTGTGCGCATCCGCACCGAAAGGCCCGTCGAGAGCGTCGAGGCGCTTGCCGAGTTGCTGGAGCGTCACTTCGGACCCGGTGTTGTGGTGGTTGGCAAGGCTGTGACGCTGGTCCTCATGCTCGCAGCCGAGCACCTGTTCGTCTTCAACGAGGAGGGCTCGGCCTACGTCTGCCGCACACGCAAGCTGAACCACCTGCTGCGCGAGGCCGGGATCCTGGTGCCCGTCCACCCACTGCTGCGCCTTCGATATGCCACCTGGGATGCCCTCGGCGCGGTCGACACATCCTTCAACCTGCCGGACCACATGGCCTCGGCATTTGGGACGCCTGCCGTCACGGCCGCGCGGTTCGCGCAGGGGTGGCGGGCGGCGCTCGACGGTCAGAAGGCGCTACTCGAGAAGCTGAAACGCACCAAGAGGCCACGGAAGCTGATGGCCTTCCTGGAGGCGAGCGAGGGGGCGCAGTGGGCCGAGATGCAGCGCGACTATGAAGAGGCCGCCAGGCAGCTGATGGATGTCTCCGCCGTGGCCGAGGCCGTCCGTACCCGTCTCCGCGCCCTGCAGGAACGTTGTCGGCAGGTGCGTCGCGAGCTCGACACCACCCAACTGCTGATGGGCGAGCACTTCCGGTCGACGCCGGTCTGGACGGATGAGGCCGTGGCCGCCCGCGGCGACTACGGCGCCTCTGTCGGGCGGCTCATCGCGGACCGCAATGCCCTTCGTGCGGACATCGCCAAGCATCGCCGAGCGTTGATGGAGCTGGAGCGGGGTCCCATGCCCGTGGCTGCGCGCCGGGCCATGCGCGACATAGAGGACCAGTCCGAGCTGGCCCGGCTGAGGCTGGTCCGCGGGGCGCTGATGATGACCCGCGGTATGGTCCATGCGCAGCATCGGCCCGCGGCCTGGTGGTTCCCCATGGCGGACCCGAGCGGGAAGTGGTTCAGCGCGACCGTGGCGTCCATGGACGCCTACACCGAGGGGCTGGTCTAGGCGCCCGGCTCGTCGGGCAGAGCCTGCCGGCCGGCGCGGGCGCGGATCGCCGCGATCTCGCCCTCCTCAACGGCGCGCTCGAAAGAGCGGAACCCGGCGAGCCGGAAACCGTGCCTGTCGCAGATCTCGCTGATCTCGGCGACTTGACCCACGTTCACGTCCTTGCCCAGCGTGAAGCTCTCCATGCGCCCTTCCAGCGTCAGCGCCATGGTCTCCGACATGCACGCATAGGCCGTGCCGGGCGGGAAGCCGAAGCTGAAGTGGCGGCCGGAACTGAGGCTGGTGCATGCCACAGGTCCGGGCACCTGGACGACGCCGCCCTCGATGATGAGCACATCGTCCCGTTCCCGGGCCACGCTCACGCTCACATCCCTGGGCCGCGCCACGTCGCAGACCACAGCCCCGCGCTTGATATGCTGGGGCTGCACGATGGCCTCGGCGGCGCTGCTCACCGCGATCACGATGTCGGCGTCGCGCAGGCCCGCGGCGATATCGGTGGTCTGGCTCACCTGCGCACGGGCGCCGGGCGCCAGCCGCTCTTGCAGCGCCGCTAGCTTGTCAGTCGAGCGGCCGATGAGGACCACGTGCGCCACGTCCCGTGCGAGCACCTCGGCGCAGGTGGCTCCCACGGAGCCGGTGGCGCCGATGACGGCGGCGGTGGCTTCCGACGGCCGGATGCCCATGAGGCGCGCGCCCCGCTCGGCTCCGCGGAGTGCTGTGGCCACCGTGTAGCTGTTGCCGGTGGTCACGGCAATGGAGAGGCGCTTGGAGAGGGCAATTCCGCCGTCACCCACCACCGAGGTGAAGGCGCCCAGGCCCACCAGGCCGCAGCCCAACTCCTCGGCGATGTGGCCGCACTTCTCGAGCTTGTCGTAGACCTGCTCCACGGGCAACGTGAGGAACTGCCTCGGCGTGAAGGGGCAGGCGATGAACCAGCCCTCGGTCTCGGCGCCGGTGGCCGATCGAATGCCGGTGATATGGGCCACGGCCATGGGGTCGCGCTTGGCGAATATCCACTCGACGGCGCGCTCGGGGAGCATCTTGGCGATGGGATACCGCCGCGCGACGTCCCGCCGTGCGTTCAGGGGATGGATGATGAATGCGAACTTGCCCATGGTTGGACGGAACGGGGGTGGCTGGCAGCGACGCCTTGGAGCCTGCCGGTCCTATACCTCCAGCGATTGGACGCTCGGCGTCCAGCCCAGACGGGTCAGTGTACCCAGATAGTCCTCGGTGGTCAACTCACCAGGACGCTTGCCCAGCACGGCCACCAGGGCCGCCTCCATCACATTGGTGGCGAAAGCGACGCCTCCGATCTCCGGCGTCGTGGTGATCAGCAGCTTTGCGCCGCGTTGCCGAAGCAACTCGGTTTCGTCGGCCCGGCTCGACTGCGTGAGGATGATCTTGCCGTCCAGGCGCTCCGGCATGTATCGGCGGATGATATGCCAGTCCCCGGCGATGACGTCTGCCTCGGCGAAGAGATGCCCGTACTTGGGCGTGTTCCGGTCCTGTTTGTCGCCGGTGGGGTAGAGCCAAGCAATCGGCATTCGAACCACAACGGGCAGCGCCACGGCGGCAAGCCGCTGCAGCCCGGCCCAGCTTCGGACGGCGATGGGTACCCCGAGGCCGAAGGCAAGGTCGCCGAAGACGATGGAGCGAGCTCGCGAGGCCAGGGCCTCGGCCATGCCGAAGCGGTCGACCCCTGCCACCAGCAGCACGCGCAACTTCCCGAAGTCCACGATGCCCTGATCCTGCAGGTAGGCGACCGTGGCGCGCTCCAGTGTGTGCTTGAGGCCGCTTCCGTCGACCCAGGGCGTTATGCGTGCCGGCTCCATGAGCGCCAGCGTTTCGCGGAAGGCATAGCGGCGCGTGCCGGCGTGGAGGTAGGCGTCGGTTCCGCCGATGCCGAAACAATCGACCTTGCCGTCCAACTCGGCCAACGTTGCCTGGAAGCGGTCCTTGCTGCCGTCGGTGCCGCGCCGCTCTATCATGAGCGGGACGCCCAGCATCTCGGTCTGGGCCGTCTTGTCGCGTCTGGAGGTTCCCAGGCTCACGCTTACGACCCTTTTCGTCGCTGCCATGGCGTCGGCCTCCCTGCTACTGCGTGGCTCCCAGCGCCTCGCCGCGTTGGGAGGCTTCCTCCCACGAGGCCATGGCCGCTTCCAGCCGGACCTGCACGTCGGCATGGTCCTGGGAGAGTTTCACGATGTCGTCCTGCGGCGTCGGCGTGGAGAGCGTCTCCTCGATCCGCAGGAGGAGGTCCTCCATCTCGGCCACCAGGGCCTCGGCCGAGGCGATGTCCTTCAGGGCTTGGCGGCGTGCGCGGGATAGCTCGAACGAGTTCATGCCGTGCGTGGCGGAGGGCTTGACGGGATCCGGCGCGGCAGCCCTGGCCGGTGTGGCGGCGCCCTCGGCTTCTTGCTCGCAAGCCGAGCGGAAGGTGGAGTAGGGGCCGTCGAAGAGGCGCGCCGAGCCGCGGGCGATCTCGAGCGTCAGGTCCGTGACGCTGTCGAGCAGGTAGCGGTCGTGCGATGCCAGGATCAGCGTTCCGCCATACTCGGCCAGCATCTCGGTCAGGGCGTGCCTGGCGGCCAGGTCGAGATGGTTGGTCGGTTCGTCCAGCACCAGCAGGTTCGGCTCCGCGAGCACGAGTTGCGCCAGCACCAGCCGGTTCTTCTCGCCTCCGGATAGCGCGCTCACTCGCCGACCCACATCATCACCGGTGAAGAGGAACCGCGCCAGGAAGCCGCGCGCCTCGCCCGGGGTCAGCGTGGAGCCGCTCTGGATGGTCTCCAGCAGCGTCCACTCGCCGTTCAGGTCGGAGGCCTCCTGGGCGAAGTAGCCGACCCGCACGCCGGCGCCCAGCCGCACGGAACCGGCTGAGGCCGTTTCGAGACCCAGCATGGTGCGCAGGAAGGTGGACTTCCCGGAGCCGTTCGGCCCGACGATGCCCAGCCGCTGCCCGCGTTCCACGAGCAGGTTCACATCCTGGAAAAGCGCTCGGTCGCCGAAGCTCTTGGCCAGCCGGTCCACGATGACGACCTCTTCGCCGCTCCGGTTGCGCTCGGAGATCTTCAGGCGGAGCTCCTTGGCGGCGGGCGGGCGTGTGACCCCGTTGCGGCGAATCTTGTCGGCCGCCTTGAGCCGGCTCCAAGCCATGTTGCGGTTCTGGCCGGCCTTATTGCGCCGCCAGAAGGCCTCCAGCCGCTCGATCTCCTGCTGCTGCCTGCCGAAGGTCTCCTCCTGCAGGCGCCGCTGCTCGGACTTCTGCTCCCAGTAGGCGCTGAAGTTGCCGGTGAAGAAGCTGATGCGAGATTCCTCGATCTCGGCCACCGTGCGCACGGTCTGATCCAGAAAGTAGCGGTCGTGGGAGACGAGGATGACCGCGCCGCCGAAGTCGCGCAGGAAGCCCTCCAGCCACTCGGTGGCTTGCAGGTCGAGGTGGTTCGTGGGCTCGTCGAGCAGGAGCACGTCGGGTCCGCTCAGCAGGAGCCGGGCCAGCGCCAGCCGCGTCTTCTCGCCGCCGGAGAGGGAGCAGGTCTTCTTGTCGTGGGTCTTGCGGGGAAAACCCATACGCTCAAGCACAACGCCGATGTCCCTCAGGTTGTCGTAGCCGCCCATGGCGTCGAAACGGTCGCGCAGGAGGCCGTACTCCTCCATGGCGGACTCGACGGAGGCGGCGTCCTGCACTCGCTCCCCGTGGGCCATGGCGTGCTCCAGCTCGCGGAACCTTCGCTCCATGGCCAGCACGGGCGCAAAGGCGTCCTCGGCCTCCTGATAGACCGTGCGGCCCCGCTCCACCATCTGCTCCTGGCGAAGGTAGCCCCGGCGGATGCCGCGTGCGAAAGTGGCCGAGCCGCGGTCGGGCTCCAGGTCGCCGTTCAGGATGCGGAGCAGCGTGGTCTTGCCCGTGCCGTTGCGGCCGACGAGGCCGATCTTCTGCCGCCACTCGAGACGGAACGAGACGTCCACCAGTATGGGGGTGGCGCCGTAGAACTTCTCGATCTCGCGGACGGTCAGCAGGCTCATGGCGGCGCTATTGTACCTGCGGCCGGCGCCGGCGCCGGGACGGGCCCAGGCGGGTCGTTCATGTATAATGGTGAGGTTCGATGGACGATTTCTGCGGGCAGGCCCTCTGGGCGCCTGAACCGCGTAGGGGAGGTATGCCGTGCCGAACACTGTGGTCGTGGGTGCGCAATGGGGCGACGAAGCCAAGGGCAAGGTCGTCGACTTTCTAGCCGAGCGCGCCGGCATGGTGGTGCGGTACGGCGGCGGCAATAACGCCGGCCACACCGTTACGGTGGAGGGCGCCACCTACAAGTTCCACCTGGTGCCCTGCGGCATCCTGCATGGCGGCGTCGTCTGCGTGATCGCCGACGGCGTCGTGGTGGACCCTGAGGTGCTGGTCCAGGAGCTTAGGGGCCTCGCGGCTCAGTCCGTCAGCGTCGCCAATCTCCGCATTTCGGCGAACGCACACGTCATCATGCCGTACCACAAGGAGTTCGACCGGCTCGAGGAGGCCGCCAAGGGCTCCTCCGCCATCGGCACCACGGGGCGCGGCATCGGACCCGCCTACGCCGACAAGGCGTCGCGCATCGGCGTGCGAATGCACGACCTGGTGGACGAAACCCGCCTGCGCAAGGCGTTGGACCGCGTCAAGGAGCAGAAGAACGCCATCCTGACCCGTGTGCACGGAGCCGCCGCGTTGGACTTCGAGGAGATCGCGCGGTCCTATGCCGCCCTCGGCGCCGAGTTGCGGCCCTACGTCTGCTCCACCGCCTACCTGGTGGGCGAGGCCGCCGTGTCCGATGCGGGCGTCGTCTTTGAGGGGGCGCAGGGCGCCTTGTTGGACCTGGACATGGGTACCTATCCCTTCGTCACCTCGTCGCATCCGCTGGCCGGAGGCGCTTGCCTCGGCACCGGCGTCGGCCCCACGCGCATCGACGCGGTGCTGGGCGTCGCCAAGAGCTACACGACCCGCGTGGGCGCAGGGATCTTCCCCACCGAGCTGGAAGACGAGACCGGCACCTACATCCGCGAGCGCGGTCACGAGTACGGCACCACCACAGGCAGGCCCCGCCGATGCGGCTGGATCGACACGGTCGTGCTTCGCTACTCAGCCATGGTGAATGGCCTCACCTGCCTCGCGCTGGGCCATCTGGACGTGCTGAGCGGCCTCGACACGGTGCGCCTCGCTACGGCCTACCGCATCGACGGCGAGGTGACCGACAAGATGCCCGTGGACCTCGTCTCCCAGGTGGGCCTCACGCCCGTCTACGAGGAGATGCCCGGGTGGACCGAGGACGTGAGCGGCGTCACCCGCTTCGAGGATCTACCGGAGGCGTGCCGCGCCTACGTGCGGCGCGTCGAGGAGCTGGTCGGCGTGCCCGTCGGTAGCGTGAGCGTGGGTCCGGGCCGCGAGCAACTCATTGTTCGCGTCGGTGTCTTCCCCGGCACGTAGCCCAGGGCGAGCCCGGCTGAAAGTGAGGAGGCGCCGAAGGCCCGCAGGCCCGGCGCCTCCTCTCATCTACTGGGTGCAGCGCTTGCCGTGGGGCTTGCCTTCAGGGGCGTGGCACTGCGGGCATTGGCCCGGGCCTGCCCAGATTCGCTCGGGGCCGCGCGCCGCGTCCGCGCCGCGTCCGTAGGAGCGGCCGTTTGACGACTCCGCGCGAATCTCTTCGTCGTCCATGTCCATGGCGAACTGCGTGCCGTAGCCCGCCACTGCCAGGGCGCGTCCGATGGCGCCTGTCTCGGCCTTCTCCACCCACCCGGCCGGGAAGTCGGAGCGCGTCTCGGTCTTCATGCTGGTCGCGATGACGCGGCCCTCCGGCGTGCGGATGGAGGCCTTCACCGTGGCGAAGCCGGCCTCCTGGCCTCCCTCCAGCAGCTCCGTGTGGATCTCCCAGTCCGGCTTCTCGTCGCGAAACCAGACCAGCCGCTGCGCCGCCGGCAGGTAGAGGCGGCCGCTGGGCAGCCTCACGAGATTGCGGCGCGCGAGTTCCGGGATGCGGCGCTTGTCGGCAACCTCGACCGCCTCGCGCTTGGCGGCGTCAGCGGCGCTCAGCGCCTCGGGCACCGGCGCATCGTCAATCAGCTTGCCTGCGTCCAGCTTGTCTGCACTCGTCATCTGTTCCTCCCAAGTCCCAGGGCCTCCGCATCGGCCCTGCTACCGGAGTTGCTCGCCCGGCGCTCGCAGAACCGGAAAGCCGTCCGGCAAATCCGCGCCTGAATCACGCCTCTGTCGCCGTAATCTCGCGCCACACTTTCTCGAACGCTTCTCGCGTGGCTGCCTTGCGCATGGGCGGCATGGAGCGGACGAGCTGCCAGCCGTACGACTTGTTGGCCAGTCGGCTATCAAGGATGCAAACGGCGCCGCAGTCGGTCTTGGTGCGAATGAGCCGACCCAGGCCCTGCTTCAGCCGGATCAGCGTCTGGGGCAGCGTGAACTCACCGAATGAACTGCCGCCCCGCTGCTCGACCGCGTCGGCCCGCGACTTCTGGATCGGCGAATCGGGCACCGCGAAGGGCAGCTTGTCGATGATCACCACACTGAGCGCTTCGCCCGGCACGTCGACGCCCTCCCAGAAGGTGCTCGTGCCGAAGAGGCAGCCGCCGTCGCTGGCGCGGAAGTCAGCCACCAACTGGCCTGCGGGCTTGGTGCCCTGGCGGAACAGGGGATAGGGAAGCCGGTTCTTCAGTGTCTCATACGCCTCGGTCAGCATGCGGTGCGAGGTGAAGAGGACCAGCGCTCGACCCTCGGTCACGCGGAGGATGGCCTCGATCTCGTCGGTGAGCAGGCGCGTGTAGTCGGGCGTCGGCGTCCGGGGAGGGGCGGGGAAGGCCCTTGGCACGTAGAGGACGGCTTGCCGCTCGTAGTCGAACGGGCTACCGACCTGCGCCTCCATGACATCGGGGTTCAGCCCCAGCCTTCCACGGATGTAGCCGAACCCGGCCGTGTCGGCCAAAGTTGCGGAGACGAGCACCGCCGAATGGATGCGCTCCCAGAGCTGCTCGCGGAGCATGTTGGAGATGTCGGTGGGTGTGCTGCGAACCGAGACGATGGGGTTGGCGGCGGCGGCGCGGCGGCGTGGCCCCTCGCTCCGGCGCGTCTCGCCCCAGGCGATGAAGCCCTCTTCGGCATACGTCAGCGCGCGGACCATGTCCTCACGCGTGCTCATGCAGAGGCAGGCCAGTACCTCCGCCCGGTCGCGGATGGCCTCGGGCGCGTCCGGAGGCACGGTGCGGAGCTGAGCTGCCAGCGCCTCCAGTGAGGCGGCTGCGGCTTCCGACGCCTCCTTGGCACGATCCAGCGCGCCCGACGGTAGCTCTGAGAGGAAGTACTCCTGCTTGTCCAGCGCCACCAGGTCGAACATGGCGATGTTCAGGTCGCGCAGGGCGTCGAGGCGCGCCGTGTCGGGCTGGATGCCCCGGAGGCGCTCGATGCGGTCCACCACGTAGGGGATGCGCCAACTGGCGGCCTCGGCGCCGAAGACGCTGGTCGCGGCGTCCTCGAGGTGGTGCGCCTCGTCGAAGATGACGTAGTCGTGGTTTGGCAGCACGGTGCGGTCGGCGTCAAGGCTCCGCAACGCCAGGTCCGAGAAGTAGAGCGCATGGTTCGCGATGACGATGTCGGCCTTGGCGGTCTCGCGCCGGTTGCGGAAGTAGAAGCAGCGGTCGAAGTAGCGGCACTGCATATTCGTGCAGGTATCGCCCCTGGCTCCCAGGTCCGACCATCCGGAGTAGGTGAACGGGAGTTCGGCGACGTCGCCTGTGCGCGTCTCAGCGGCCCAACGCTTGATCTCTGCGAACTGCGGCTCGGCATCGTGGAAGATGTCGCCGCCCGCCGCGTCCAGGTCGCGCAGGCAGAGGTAGTTTCCCCGCCCTTTGGCCACCACAACCCGTGGCTTGGAGCCGGGCGCCGCCTGCACCGCCAGCGGGATGTCCTTCTCGGCGAGCTGCGACTGCAGGCCGATGGTCTGCGTGGAGATGACCACGGGGCCGGCCTTCTCCGGCAGCGTCAGGATGGCGGACAGGTAGGCCAGCGATTTGCCCACGCCGGTGCCGGCCTCGACGAGGCAGTGGCGCCCCTGGGCCATGGCCTCGGCGATGGCGCTGCCCGCCTCCACCTGCTGCGGTCGATGCTCGAAGGCCGGCAGCAGGCGCGATAGCGCGCCGTCAGGGCCCAGGATCGCCTCGACAAGCTCCACCGCGTCCTCGGATGCCCTCCTGGCGCGCACCGGCTATCCTCCGCCGGCCTGCCAGGGCACCGTGGAGAGCGTGCCGGCGGACCGCGCCGCCTCGGAGTTGTCAAAGGCGGCATCTCGCGCGGCGCGCATCTGCAGGAAGAGCCCCGGCACTCGGTGCGGCGGCAAGGCGGGTTGGCCCATGGCGCGCTGCAGCGAGTCCCACCAGCCGTAGTCGTAGATGTATGAGATGTCGAAGATCATCACGCCGTTGGAGAAACGGCACGCGGCCGAGATGGCGTCCTCGAACGCCTTCGGCCGATCCTTGTAGTTCACCGCATAGAGCCCCGCGTAGACGGGCACGCTCGCCGACACGGCGCGGGTCGAGACATCGGCGGCGGCCTCGACGGAGCCGCCCGGCGAGGCGCCCGCGGCCCGGGCCTCATCGCGCGTGGGGTAGCCGTAGTAGCAGCCTGTGGTGAGCCAGTCAAGCTGCTCGGCGTAGCCTGCCTCGTTGTAGTCCGGCGTGGCCCAGGAGGTGCGCACCGGCAGCTTCTCGCTCCCCCAGTTCACGCCCACGCCGTAGTACTCCGTGAACCAGCTCCCCACATAGGCGGCTACCTGGATACCCGGTCGGGCGGCCCGGGCGGCGGCGGCGGCCTCGGAGATCAGGTCGCGGATCGTGCGCGCCCGGAACTCAAGCCAGGGCCTGAAGAGCGGACCGCGCCTCGGCGGCTCGCCGGGCACGGGATCGAAGGAGATGATATCCTCCGGGAAGCTCGCCACGCGTTTGCCGATCCACTGCTCGAACGCGCGGCGCGCGGCGTCGCTGGTGTCGTTGTAGAGATTGGCATACCGGAGCCGGTCGAAGACTATGGCGTCCACTGCGTAGTTGGAGGCAATCTCGCGGACGATATCGAGTGCGCGCTTGCGCGCCTCGGCCTGGTAAGGGCTTACGAAGACCGCCACCTTCTCGGCAGGCTCCTCGGCCGAAGGCACGCGCTTGCCCCTGGCATCGAACCGGGCGCTGACGCCGGGCTGGATGTTGGCCGCGGCCCAGTCGGTCTGCTCGCCTGTGAGGGCCAGTAGCCGGCCTCTCTCCGGCGCGGCGATGGGCTCGTCGCCCCACATGGCCACGTCCGCCATGGCCTCTACCTCGCCGGTGGGCGACATGGTGACGACCAGCGTACCCGCCGCCTCGCCGGTGGGAGGCGCTGCGTACGTGTCGTCGCGTGCCAGCGGGCGCTTCCGGTCCTCAGGGTCGCCCTGGCCGCGCACGGGTAGGCGGTTACCGTTGGCGGTCACCAGTGCGCGGTCCACAACGTAGGCCACGGACTGCAGGTCGGGCCGGCCGAACGCCATGCCGGCGCCGAACTGCTTGTGCCCCTCGGAGAGCATATTCACGCTGGCGGCGACCTCGATGCCCGCCGCGTGGCCGGCCTGTACGAACTCGGCGAGGATATCGAGATCCGGCACATCGCGGCCGTTCCATCGGCGCATCCGCTCGGCGACCTTGCTGGCGTAGAGCACCTGGCCGCTGACGGGCTTTACGTCGATGACCAGCGTGCTGATGTTCGCCGTCCTGCATCGGGCCACGATGTCGCGGATGCCCTCCGGCGTGGCGGTTCGAACGAGGTTCGCCGTGCCGTCGACCCACATCACGCGCCCCTGTAGGCCGGACTGGATCGTCAGCACGCGGCCGAAGACCGGCATGCCATTCTGAGCCAGGCTCGGCGCGGCAACCGCAACGAGCGCCGGCGCCAACCAGCGGGCGAGGGACCGCGTCACCGGGCGCCTCCTTCCATGTCACGCCTTTGGCGCACGTAGTCACGGATCGCCTCTTCCCACGGCCGAAGCGCCGGAAGGCCCGCCGCCCGCAGGGCGCAGGGCGCTAGCTCCGAGCGGCGGGGCCGCCGGGCAGGCGTGGGCCACTGGGCGGTGGCGATGGGCTGCACACGGGTGGGGGAGCCGCCTTCGGCCAGGATGCGGCCGGCGAACCTGTACCAGGAGGTGGAGCCGGAGTTGGTGGCATGGTACGTGCCGTAGGGCGCCCCGTCTACGATCCGCAACAGCGTTTCCGCCAGGTCCTGCGTGAACGTGGGGCATCCGTACTGGTCCGCCACGACGCGGAGTGGCTTGCCCTGCGCTGCGGCGTTCAGCATGGTAGCTGGGAAGCAGCGACCCTGCAGGCCGTAGAGCCACGCCGTCCGCACGACCCAGTGGCGTGGATTGGCCTGCCGGATGGCGTTCTCGCCTGCCAGCTTGGTGGCCCCATAGGCGCTCAGGGGGTTCGTCGCGTCCCATTCGCCATAGGGGCGAGCGGATTCGCCGTCGAAGACGTAGTCGGTGCTGATGCCGCAGATCGGCACGCCCGTCTCGGCGCAGGCCGTGGCGACGACCCAGGAGCCGGCCGCGTTGACCCGGTAGGCCAGGTCGTACTCCCTCTCTGCGTCGTCGACGCGCGTGTAGGCGGCGCAGTGGATGACAGCGTCGGGCCTGAGGCGCTGCATGGCGGCGCGCACGGCGGCCAGATCGGCGATGTCGATGGGCTCCGCTGGATCAGCGGCGTCCATGCCCGCCACCTGCCTGCCCTGCGCCGCGGCAAGCGCCACAACGTCTCGCCCCAGCATTCCCAGATGGCCCGTCACCAGTAGCCTCACTCTGCACCTCACCAACGGAACGCGGCGACCACGGCAAGCAGCCAGAGGCCCAGGTCGACTTGCATGGTGCGGTCCTGCGCCAGGATCTTCTCCGGCGTGCCGCCTCGATGCTCGATATGGATCAGGTAAAGGTACCGGAAGACGCCGAACATGACGAACGGCAGCGATAGCGCCAGCATGGGGTGCCTGATCGCCGTGGGGGAGTTGATGCAGTAGACGGCGTACGAGACCGTCAACCCGCCAAGCGTCACAGCGATGATCTGATCCAGTAGCGGCAGGCTGTAGGATGAAAGCGCTTGCCGATGGTCGGCCGCGTCGCCCTCCAGGGCCACCAACTCGTGGCGCCGCTTACCGAACGCGAGGAAGAGGGCCAGTTGCAGCGTGCAGACCAGCAACCAGGCCGAGACCGGCACGTGCAGCGCCCAACCTCCGGCAGCGGCCCGGATCACGAACCCGGCGGCGATGGCGAACGCATCGACCAGCACCATGCGCTTCAGCGCAAGCGTGTACGCCACCTGGAGGATCAGGTAGCCGACGATCCCGATGCCGAACATGGTCGAGACGGCGAACGAGGCGACGGCGCCGCCGATCGCGAAGAGGGCGGCCGCAACCGCCGCTGCCGCCACAGGCAACCTGCCGGACGCGATGGGGCGGCTCTGCTTCTCCGGGTGGACCCGGTCCTGCTCGCGGTCTGAGATATCGTTCAGCAGGTAGACCGCGCCGGAGACCAGGCAGAATAGGCCGAAGCAGAGCGTGACCAACGGCCAGCTTCGCCAGTTATCCGTGAAGACCATCGCCGCATAGACGAAGAGGTTCTTCGACCACTGGCGGGGCCGCATGGCCTCCAGGATCAGCCCGGGCAGGCAGTTACAGCCCGGCCGCGCGGCGGGGACGGCAGGCACCGAGGCTATCCGGCGCTCGACGCGGCGTAGCTCTGAAGTACGCGCTCGATGACGTTGGTGGTGCTCCGCTGGGCAATGAGGCTTGCGATGTAGACGGAGCCGCCGTGCTTCTCCACCGTGGCGGCTTCGGGGATCGTCTGCCCCTGCCTGTCGCCGCCCTTGACGTAGACGGCAGGCCGAACGACCTCGGCCAGTGCGATGGCCGTGACCTCGTCAAAGATGCTCACCAGATCGACGGCCTCCAGATGCGCCAGCATGTCCGCCCGCTCACACTCGGGGATGAGCGGGCGCTGCGGGCCCTTGAGCGACGCTACGGAGGCGTCGCTGTTGAGGCCCACCACGAGCAAGTCGCCCTGCGCCCTGGCCTCGGCCAGGTAGCGGGCATGGCCCACGTGGAGGATATCGAAACAGCCGTTCGTCATCACGATTCTCTTGCCGGCGGCTCGCGCTATGGCCAGCCGCTCCGCCAACTCGTCACGGCTCACGACCTTGGTGTGCGCGCCGGCGCAGGTGGGTTCGTATGTCATCAGTACCTCCGGTTCTGTTCCCATGCCCAGGCTGTTTGCACGATCTCTTGCAGCGATTCGTACTGCGGCGCCCAGCCCAGCACCTTGCGCGCCCTATCGGACGAGGCGACCAGCGCGGGCGGATCGCCGGGCCGTCGGCCCTCCAGCGCCGCGGGGATCGGGTGTCCTGTGACTTGCCGGCAGACCTCCAGCACTTCCAGCACGCTGTTGCCGTGGGCGGTGCCCAGGTTCATGATGCCGCCCTCGCCGCCCGCGGCAAGGTGGTCCAGGGCTCGGGAGTGGGCGTCGGCCAGGTCAAGTATGTGGATGTAGTCCCGTATGCAGGTGCCGTCGGGCGTGTCGTAGTCCGCGCCGAAGACCGAGATAGAGGGCCGTTTACCCAGCGCAACCTGGAGAACGATGGGTACCAGATGCCACTCCGGCGAATGGCTCTCACCGATCAGCCCGTCGGGATGCGCGCCGGCCGCATTGAAGTACCGCAGCGCCACATACGAGATACCGTGCGCAACGTGGAAGTCCTGCAGCACGGTCTCGCACATCACCTTGCTGCGGCCGTAGGGGTTGATGGGTTGCCGCGGGTGATCCTCGTCCAGCGGGAGGCGAACCGGGTCGCCGTAGGCCGCAGCCGTCGATGAGAAGACGATGCGACGGACCCCGTGGTCGCGCATGGCCTCGAGCAGCGTGGTCGTGCCTCCCACGTTGTTACGGTAGTAGGCTCCGGGGTTCGTCACTGACTCTCCCACCGAGGAGTAGGCGGCGAAGTGCACCACGGCGTCGATCTGGTTCTGGCTGAAGACGGCGTCGAGCAACGCGCGGTCGCCCGTGCTGCCCACCACCAGCGGCGCGTCCAGGACGGCCTCGCGATGCCCCTTCTCCAGTGTGTCGAGCACCAGGACATCCGAACCCCGCCCGCGCTCGTGCCGGACGAAGTGGCTGCCGATGTAGCCGGCTCCACCCACCACCAGTATCACGCCTCGTCCTCCTTGCACAGGGCCCCGGATTCCTTGACGATGCTCTCGTAGAGCGCCCTCCGCGACAACTGCCTCCGCTGGGCCACGGCGCGCGAGGCATCGCGTACCGAGACACCTTCCGCCACCAGGCGCCGGACCTCGTCCTGCGCCGAAGCCTGCTCTGCAGCCCGGTCGATCGGAACCGCGGCGGGCGGGCCGACCACTACAGTGAACTCGCCTCGCTGGGGCGCCTCGGCGAAGTGCGCGGCGGCCTCGGCCGCGCCGCACCGGAGCCATGTCTCAAACTTCTTGGTTATCTCTCGGCCGACGCAGACGTCGCGGTTGCCGGCCGCTGTGTGCAGTTCGGCCAGCGTGGCCGCGATCCGGGGCGATGTCTCATAGATGACAACCGTGCAGGTTGCGCGGGCAATCTCCGCCATGAATGCGACGCGGTCGGTCTTGGTGCGAGGCGGGAAACCCAGGAACAGGAACCGGCCCGTGGGCAACCCGGCAACTGATAGCGCGGCCAGTGAGGCGGACGCGCCGGGCACCGGGCAGACATCGACGCCGGCTTCCAGCGCCTTGCGGACCAGCGGCACTCCCGGATCGGAGATGCCCGGCGTACCTGCGTCGCAGACCAGCGCTACATCCGCGCCTGCCACGAGCCGGCTCACAACCCTGTCCAGGTCCGCTCCGGCGCTGTGCTGGTGGGCGCTCGACATGGGCACGTGGATGTCGAGGTGGCTCAGCAGCTTGCGTGTGACCCGTGTGTCTTCTGCACAGATCAACTCCACGCCCCGCAGGATGCGCACGGCCCTGAGCGTGATATCCTCCAGGTTACCGATCGGCGTTGCAACGACGTAGAGCGTTCCTGCCATGGCGCTGGAATGGCCGGGCGCGTCCCTGCTGCGCCCGGCCATTGTCCTCTTGGTGCTAGGGTTTCGCCGGGGCGGCGCCCTTGGCGTCAGCCGGCTTCGGAGGCGCGTCCTTGGCAGGGGCCGGGGCGGCTGCGGGAGCGGCGGCGGCGCCCGGCGCGACCGTGACGGCCGGCTTCTTCGCGTCTTTGGCCTTGGCGGCCTTGGCGGCGGCTTCCTTGGCGGCAGCCTCCTTGTCGGCCTTCTCCTTGGCTTCCAGCGCGAGGATCTTGGTGGCCTGCTCGGCGGCGAGGTCAACGGCGCCCAGCCGCGCGAAGGCGTCCTTCAACTGCTGCCGCGTGGGCTTGCTTGCAGCGGAGTCGTCCCACTGCATGAGCCTATCGACCATCTTGAAGTGGGTGAGGGCCTTTTCCTTGTTCCCGGCCTCCTCGTAGAGGCGGGCCAGGCTCAGGCGGGTGGGCTGGTCCCCAGTGTGCTGCAGGGCCATCTCGTAGGCGTCCGTCACCTGCTTGCGAAGCGCCTCGCGGTCGGCGGCCGGCTTGGCCTGTGCGCCGCCCATGTTGAGGCCCGACATGATGTACTGCTGGTAGAGCGTTCGACCCAGGATCAGCGCTGCCGCAGAGTCATCCTTGTGCGTCGCCGTGTACTTGTTGAGCATGGTCACCAGGGCCTTGGTGGAGGCTTCCTGGTCCTGGCCGAAGTTCATCTGGCCCATCATGCCCATGGGGCTGCTCTTGGCGTACTGGTAGCGCCACTCGAACCACTGGTCCTTCCAGACGATCCTGGCGGTCTTCTGCTCCTTGTCGCGCAGCTCACGGAGCGCCTCGCTCGCCCTGGAGTCGCGCAGGTCGTCGAGGAGCTTGCCCTTCTCCTTCTCGAAGTCCTTGGGCAGGTTGCGGCGTGTGGCATCGACCTTGATGATGTGATAGCCGAAGGGCGTCTTGACCACGCCGCTCACCTGGCCGGGCTGGAGGGCGAACGCGGCCTCTTCGAATGCCTTGTCGAAGCCGCTGCCGCGCTTGTACCAGTCCATGCTGCCGCCCTTGGGAGGCGCGGGCACGGACTTCTTCAGCTTCTCGTCCCACTTGGGCGACTTGTTGCTGGGGTCATCGGTGTACTGGTTCGCCAGCGCAGCGAAGTCGCCGCCGGCGTTGACCTTGGCCAGAACCTGCTCGGCCTTGCGCTTCGCCTGCTCGTCGGGCAGGCCCTTGCCGTCGGCCCGCGGGCTGGTGTTTGACGCCACCAGAATGTGCCGGACGTTGATCTCGTCGTAGGTCTTGATGAGGTCGTCGACCGTGAGCTTGTCGGCGTTGGCGATCTTGGCGCCCAGCGCCTGCGGCAGCAGGTCGGTCTGCAACTTGTCGCGGACGTCGCCGATGCTCTTCTCGCCCATGAGCTTGACCAGGTCGTCGTCAGCGATGGGCTTCTTGCTGGAGCCGCCGTACTGGCTTCGCACCCGATCCAGCGTGCGATCGATCATGGCGTCGGTGACGGTGACGCCGTCCTTCCTGGCGAGGCCGCGCAGCATGGCGGCGTCCAGCATGCTGGAGATCAGCTGGCCCTGCTGGCCGGCGATCATCTCATCGCTGCCCATGCCGGCTCGGCGGATCATCTCATCCTGCTTGCTGAAGTCGCCGCGCAGAACCTCCTCACCATTCACCGTCGCTATGACATCGGAGGCGGTGGCATCGCCGTCGCCGCCCGACATGGGCCCGACCTGCGAGGTGCCGAAGTACATGACGACGCCGAGGCCGAACACGAACGCCAGGAACAGATAGATGACGCGGTGCGTGGCGAACTTGCGCCAGTAGGTGATCGAGCCGATATGATGCTTGCTTGAGGCCCGTCGAGCGGGTGGCTTGTTGGCCATGTGTGAGCTATACCCCCAGGAGCGTTCGCAGGGCTTGCAGGCACGGCCGGGAGCCGTCCTCCGGTGTTCCGCCCTTCGGTACGTAGTGAGTCTCCAGCGACAGGTAACCGTCGTATCCGTCATTCCGCAGGGCGGCGATGTGTGCGTCGTAGCCGATGATGCCCTGGCCGACGACACACCATTCCGGTGAGACCCCGTCTGCCGCCAGCGTCAGGTCCTTTACGTGGACGTGGTCGATCAATCCGCGGGCGGCCTCGTAGCCGTCGGGGAAAGCCCTCTCACCAGCCGTTGCGGCGTTGCCGGGATCCCAGCAGACCCGGACATGCGGCGAATCGATGGCCCGCACCACTCGCGCAACCTCAACGCCCGTGCCGATCATGCAGGCGAACTCGTTCTCCAGCAGCAGCGTGACGCCCTCCTGCTTGGCGATAGCGGCAGGCTCCGCGAAGGCGTTCACGATGCGCTGCTCCAGGTCGGCCGTCAGGGCGGCCTTGCGCCAGAACGCAAAGACGCGGATGAAGGGCGTCGCGAACTCGTGGGCCAACCCGCAGCACCGCTTGAGCAGCTCCATCTGGCCCGCTAGCGGCGTTGATGAAGCCAGATGCATTCGGCCGTGAACCGTGGTATCGTCCGTCTCGATATCACACTTATAGATAGGCGTCGCCAGGCAGGCGACCGCCATGCCGCGCTCGGACAGCGCAGCCTTGGCGCGGGCCGTCTGGGCGCGGTCCAGGTCGCCGATGTTGACGCCCCAGAGGCCGCGCAACTCGGCGCCGCGCACGTCGTACTCCAGCATGACGTCGAGGGCGTGCTCGAACTCCTGCGAAATCTCGTCGGTGATCGCCGCTAGCCTGATGCCCAAAGCACCCCTCCGGGTAGGTGGGATTGCGCGCCGCGCGCCGGGCGCACAGAAACGCAGAACTCAGTGAGAGCCCTAACGGCGTATGGTACCGCACCGCCGGAAGACCTGTCAAACCCGGCCGCAGCCCGAACAGGCACGCAACACGGTATATGCATGTCGGTCATTTCGCCCCGAAGCGCCCGTGGGTCACCCTTGACAGTAGACGCCTGTAAGTGTACACTTACACCGCCACTGGAGGTGGGCGTCTATGACCCGAGGCCTAACGGAGAGGCAAGAGTTCATCCTGCAGTTCATTTCAGATTACATTGACGATCGTGGATATCCGCCGTCCATTCGAGAAATAGGCGCGCATTTCGAAATCACCAGCCTGCGCGGCGTCACGGTGCATCTCGACGCCCTGGAGCGTAAGGGCTACATCCGCCGGAAGAGCACCTCCAGGTCCATCGCCATCGTGGGCCGTACAACGGGCCCGGGTGGCCACCGGAGCGTGGAGTTTCTGCCGCTGGTCGGCACGATCGCCGCCGGTGTGCCCATCACCGCCACCGAGAACGTCGAGACCTACGTGCCCGTTCCGGTCGAGATCGTGCGGAACATCGAGGGCGCATTCGTCCTGCGCGTGCGCGGCGACAGCATGATCGGCGACCATATCATGCCGCGCGACCTGGTGATCATCCGCCCCCAGTCTGCGGCCGATAACAACGATCTCGTGGCAGTTCTCCTCGGCGACGAGGCCACGGTGAAGCGCATCCAGTTTGTGGATGGGCGCGTGCGGCTGGTTCCTGCCAACCCGCACTACGAGCCCATGGAGATCAACCGCGAGGACAGCCGGGTGATCGGCAAGGTGATCGGCCTTATCCGCCAGTACCAGCCACAGACGAGCCTGTTCTAAGGTTGGGCCTGGCAGGCGGCGGGGCCACATAGAGCGGGGACGCGGCCAGCGCATCGGCAAAGTCGCCATGGGCGGCTCGCACGGAGGCCAGCGCGGCCAGGTCGACCGGTGATGGAGCCGCGCTCCAGCCCATGGTCGCGGCGACGCCCAGGGCGGCAAGCTCCGCCTCCAGTTCGGCGGTGTGCCGGGCCAGGGCGTCGCCTACAACCCGCACGGCGGATATGCCTGCGTCGGCTGCCAGGCGCGCGACGCCGGCCATATCCGCGCAGGCGATGCCGTGGTCGGCGGGCGCCACCACGGCGCCGGCTGAGTAGATGCGCGCATACGCGGTCCCGAAGCGTGACCGGACCACCGTCAGGGTCGCGGCGTCCTTGGAGCCGTGCGCGTGGGCGAGCACATCAAGTGAGCAGACCCCCACCAGCGGCTTCCGCAGAATGTGCGCCCACGCCTTCGCGGTCATCACGCCGATGCGCAGGCCCGTGAAGGTGCCCGGACCCAGGTCGATCGCGAAGACGTCGATGTCTCGCAGCGAAATCGATCCTTCTGCGAGCAGGTCCACGACTTCTGCGGTCAGGTTTCGCAGCAACTGCATGGGATCGGCCACGCGACGCTCGGCAACGACCTGCCCGTCGGCCAGCAACGCAACGCCGCACTCGTGCCCCGAGGTTTCGATCGCGAGGAGGTTCATGGCGTCTCCAGCCTGTGGGCCATGGCGGCCGGGTAGCGAATCTCCACATGCCGCGTTCGGCCGCGTAGCTCTATGGCGATCCGACATGGATCAGGCGGCGTCAGGTAGCCCAGCCGCTCGGGCCACTCCACCGCCAGCACGCAGGGCAGGTCGAGGTAGTCGCAGAACCCGATGTTCTCCAACTCGCCGGGCCCTTGCAGCCGGTAGGGGTCGATGTGGATCAGTGGCGTACGGCCCGACCGGTACTCATGGATCAGGTCGAACGTGGGACTTGTGACGGGCTCAGTGCAGCCGAGGCCCTTCGCGATGCCCTGCACCAGCGTGGTCTTGCCTGCCCCCAGTTGGCCCTCGAGCAGGACGACGTCACCGGGATGCAGCAGGCGGCCGAGCGCTGCGCCAAGGTCCACCATCTGCGCGGCCCCCCGGACGACGTGCCGCTCCAGTCTGGGTTCGCTAGCCATAGGCGGGCATCACGCCGGCGAAGAGGAGCGCCGCGGAGAGGATGGCCCCAAGCGCGGCGCAGCCGGCGGCCACTGCGCGGGTGCGCTCCTCGCCGCTCAGCCGATAGAGGCCGCCCGCCACGAGCGCGGTGAGCGGAAGCATCGCCGGGTAGAGGTATCGCCCCTGGGCCTGGAAGTAGGTCCAGGTGAAGCCGGCGAACGCAGCCGCCGTGGCCGCCAGCAGCACGCCGAGCACGACGGCGTCTGCGCGGCTCGGCGTCTCGGCTTCCCGGTGCAGCAGCCAACCAAGCAGCGCCGCGGCCACGGGAAGCCACGCCAGGACGTAGAGCTGCGGCGGCATGAAGATCGGCATCCCGATGGCCGCGCCGCGCACCGAGGTGTAGGCCGCGACGAAGGTGCGCGACGTCCAGTCGGCCACCAGCGCCGTGTAGCCTGCGCGGGTCATGCGAGGGCCCGGAACCAGCGAGCCGGAGGCGGGATCGACGCGCAGTTGACGCTTGCCGATCCAGTCCGCGGCCCTGGCGGTACCGGCGAACTCGCGGGCGAAGACGCGTGTGAGCGTGGCGTCGCCGTACAATCTGGCATTGCGGGCGAACCACCAACCTGAGCCGACGGCCATGGCGGCCACCGCACAGGACAGCCAGATCAGCCGTTGTCGTCGCGTGGGGCCCACCGCGACCGCTGCCGTGGCAAGCAACGGCGCGGTCAGGAGGAGGCCCGATGCCTTGGTCAGCGTGGCAACCGCTACGGCGGCGCCGCAGATCACGCCCCAGCGCGGCGTCAGCCCGGCTCGTGCGGCCATAAGCAGGGCCACGGCGCCGGCGGTGAACCAGAACTCCGTGGCGGCGTCATTGCCGACGGAGGCGCAGACGGCCTGCCGCATGGGCAGGCCCGCGGCCAGGACGACCATCAGGCAGGCGGGCGCCTCTGAGCGTCGCCACAGCAGGCATCCGCCAAGGTAGAGCAGCGTCAGCGTCGCCGCGCCGGTGAGGACGCCCAGGAGCCGCACCCCGCGCGGCCCGGCCGGCCACGCCAACGCAGCGGTCAGGTAGTAGAGCGGCGGCTGGTGCCACTCGTAGGTATGGTCGGTCGTGTCGGTTCGCAGCGGGAGCCGCCGTTGCTCAGCCAGCACACGGACGTAGCCCACGTGCGCCGCTTCATCTGGAGCGTTGATGAAGCTCCCCTCGGTCAGCACGGGTGTGGTGAACGCGTGGGTGCAGGCGGCCAGCACGAAGCCCAGCACGGCCAGCGCGGCAATGAGCCGGTACATCCGGCGGGCCCTGGAGGGATCGATGGAGGGCGCCGCGGGCGGCTTCGGCGTTTGGCTCCGCTCCGACCTGCGGCGGCTCATGGCTTGGCACCAGGAAGTAGCCGGAAGACGACGCATCCGTAGCGGGAGCCGTCCTGCACCACCTCGGCCCGGCCGGCGGTCACGGCCTCGGCGAGAAGGAAACGCCACCTCTCGCCGTCACGCGGCGCCGTGCGGTAGGCCTCCAGGAAGAGCTCGGACTCGGTCCCGTCTCGCACCGCGGCGCGAAGGCGCTCTCCCGAGGCTGCATCTTGGAAGAAGGGCGAAAACTGCAGGTTCACCAGGGCGACCGTCACGCCGTGGTCGAGGAACCAGTCCACCATGACGGACGCGTCTCCGAACTGCAAATAGGGAATGTAAAGCGAATGCCCCTCGTTTCCCCATAGGTACCGGCGGCCAAGGCCGAACCCCCGCGTCTCCTCGAAGAGGACGACCTGGGTTCCTGCCGGTGTGTTGGCGTTAACCCACTCCTCCGATGCGGCGCAGTTCACCTGCCGCTGCACATGGCGGCGGTCGGCCTCGGGGCTTGCCGCCCGTCCCACGGCTCCCGGCAGGCGCGGCAGGAAGACCACGCCGGTGAAGGCGCACTGCAGCGCCAGCACGGCGGCCGCCAGCACGGTCCCGGCGCGTCCCCGGTGCGGTGAAAGCAGCGCCGCGGCGCCCGCGACACAGACCAGCGGCGCCAGTGGGATGAGGTAGCGCACGTACTGCATGCTGAGGCTCCACGCCACGAACCAGCAGGCCGCAATCCCCAGCGCCGAGCCGCCGAGGCGTCCCAGAGGACGGTAGACCAGGGCCGCACCGAGTAGCGCCAGCAACCCCATTCCGAGGTGCGACTCCGCGCCC
>CAISJD010000039.1 GCA_903885605.1 uncultured Chthonomonas sp.
GACCGTCGGGCTGCAGTGTCCAGATCACATCCAGGACATTGTCGGCCAGGAGGCGGTAGTGCTCCTCGCTGGCCCTGACGGCTGCTGTCGAAGCCAGATGATCCATCTCAGCCACCGCCCGTACGGCGGCGATCCGAAGGACAGACTCGATCAGTGCGAGGCGGGCCAGCGGCGTGCGGAGCAGGCAGGCAATGATGCCGATCGGCCGTCCGTCATACCCGCGCAATCCCACGCCCACGTAGCTCTCGGCTCCCATTTCCTGCAAGAGCGCGTCGTCAGGAAAGAGCCGCTGAAGGCCGGAGGGGAAACAGACGAACCCTCGGGCGGCCGCCACGGCGCAGGGAGTACCGGCGAGTTCGTAGGTCGTGTCGGGCTGGAGTTCGCCGTCCACCCAGAGGGCTACGGACTGCGCCACGAGGCCGTCATCGGAGAGGCGGTCGATGCAGACCGCGTCGAGTGACAGAGCGTTCGCCAGGTACTCCGCCAACAGCCGGAAGAACGTCCCGGGTTCCGGTCCGCTGTCGAGTGAGCCGACCATGCGGAGCGCGTCGCGAACCAGACGACTATCGGTGGCGTCCTCGATGGTAATGCAGACGAGGTCGGCGCTGTGGACCGGCTGGAATGCCGTGCATCGGAGCAGGCCTTCCTCCGTCGCATGCTCAAAGACGCGCGGCTCGCCTGTGCTGATGACGGCGTCCACCTCGCCCATCCAGACCGGCTCCAGGTCAGGCCAAATCCGGCTGACGCGCTTGCCGATCAGGCACTCCTGAGGTTGGTTCACGAGGCGCACGAACCACTCGTTGACTGATGTCACCGTTGCGTCCGTGGCCCGCCCCGAGGTGTCCGTCTCGACCATCAGTGATGCCCCAGCCATGGGGAGGGCGGCAACGAGCGCCGTCACGGCAGCTACGTCATGCGGGACGGTGCTGCCGGTCATCGGGGGCATTGTGAGCAAATCTCTCCTCCCAGGCGCGCAGGGGCATGGACGGGCACATACACCCACCATAGATGATGAGGCCAGACCTCCATCGGCTGATGCGGGCCTACGTCCCTTTGTGGCGCCTCGCGAGAGCGCCGGCGCCCCATACGCAAGGCACAAGGCAGACGTCAGCGTTTTGGGGCGCTAATCGCCGCAGTCCCTCACACTCGTGGCGCTGCCGTGCCACACTTACCCGGTGCGCGGCCCACACAGGGCCGCCGAAGGGAGGGCGAGACGATGGCGTGTCACACGGTAGGGCTGGTGATGGCTGCGGCGCTCCTGGCGGGCCTCGCCTGCGCGTCGACCGCCGCCCCGAGCGCGCAGCGGCTCAAGCGCGGCGACGGCTACTTCGGCGTCCATTTCGACTTCCACGCCGGTAAGGACTGCACGGAGGTGGGCAGGAACACCACGCGCAAGATGGTCGAGACCATCCTGGACATCCTGCAGCCCGACTACGTGCAGACAGACTGCAAGGGCCATCCCGGCCTTACGAGCTACCCGACCCGCGTGGGAAACCAGGCTCCGGGCTTCGTCGGCGACCCGCTGAAGGTCTGGCGCGAGGTGACCGCTGAGCGCGGCGTCTCGCTCATCATGCACTACTCCGGCGTCTGGGATTCCGAGGCGATCAGCAGAAACCCGACCTGGGGCGTCGTGAACTCAGACGGCTCCGTAAACCCCAACGCCACATCGCGGTTCGGCCCCTACGCCGACAAGCTCCTCATCCCCCAGCTGCGCGAGATGAACGGGGAGTGGGGCGTGGACGGCGCCTGGGTGGACGGTGAGTGCTGGGCCGCGGCCCCCGACTGGAGCGCCGCCGCTGTGGCCGCCTTCAAGAAGGCCACGGGCTACGACGAGGCGCCCCGGAGCCGCAAGGATCCGCACTGGTACGAGTTCATGCAGTTCAACAGGCAGGCGTTCCGCGACTACCTGCGCCACTACATTGCCGAGGTCCGCAAGACCAACCCCGGAATGCAGCTCTGCAGCAACTGGGCCTTCACCGACCATATGCCCGAGCCCGTAAGCATCCCGGTGGACTGGATATCCGGCGACTTCTCGCCCTCCGACAGCGTCGACTCTGCCCGCTTCTCGGCTCGCTACATCGCCGGCCAGGGCAAGCCCTGGGACCTCATGGCATGGAGCTTCGCCGCTCCGCCCAACACCCCCTGGCAGCCCAAGTCGGCCCCGCAACTCATGCGCGAGGCCGCGCTGGTGCTGGCGCTTGGCGGCGGTTTCCAGGCCTACATCACCCAGAACCGCGACGGCTCGGTGGACCTGGGCAAGATCCCGGTCATGGGCGAGGTCGGCAAGTTCGTCCGCGCCAGGCAGCCCTACTGCCGGGGCGCCGCGCAGGTGCCGCAGGTGGCGTTGCTCTACTCGACCTATGACCACTACCGCCGCGCCGGCGGCCTCTTCTCCCGCGACCTGGGCTCCATGTCGGGCACGTTGGAGGCGCTTGTTGAGGGCCGGCACTCCGTCAGCATCGTGGGTGAGCATATGCTCAAGGGGAAGATGGGCGCCTACCCGCTCATCGTGCTGCCGGAGACACAGGAGCTGGAGCCTGCTTTCGTCAGCGAACTCACGGCCTACGTCCGCGGCGGCGGTTCCCTGTTGCTCGTGGGGCCCGGTCCCGCGCGCCTCTTCGCGGACCTGCTGTCGGGCGCGACTGAGCGCCAGGCCGGAGGCGACACCGTGGCCTACGCCCGCGTGGGCAAGGGCGCCGTGGCCTCCATGCCCGGCGCCTTCAGCCAGGCCTACCTGGCGAACCAGTCGGCAGAGGCTCGGGCGAAGCTGAGCGGCGCGGTCGGGCTTCTGTTCGAAAAGCCGCTGGTCGAGGTGAGCGGATCGGACAGCGTCGATGTGGTGGTGACGCGCGTGAAGCGGAAGCTCTCGGTGCAGCTGATCAATTGCTCGGGTCCGCATCGCTCCATTGAGCATCCGATCATCGCTTCGATCGACCCCATCGGGCCGCTGACCGTGCGTGTCCGACGGGCTACGAAGCCCGCGAAGGTGACGCTGCAGCCTGACGGCATCGCGCTGGCCTTCACGCATAGCAAGGGGATTGCCACAGTCACAGTACCGAAGCTGGAGATCCACGGCGTGGTCGTCGTCGAGTAAGCGCCGGGTCGCGGCAGGGGGCCCCGGAGCCTGCCTCGGGGCCCTCCCAGTGCCGCCGGTCGGGCCGGATCAGGCGCCATCCCTGAGGAGGACCTCGCGGACCTTCTCGGCCAGTACGGCCTTGCCCACCGGCTTGTGAAGGAACGGCGTGTCGGCATCGACCACGATCCGGCTGTCGGTGTAGCCTGACATGATGATTGCCTTGAGGTCGGGGATACTCCGGCGCAGGCGACGAATGAGTTCGCACCCGTCCATGTTGGGCATCACCATATCCGTTAGGACCAGATCCGGGAAGAGCCCCTTCTCCTCAACCAGGAGCAGGGCCTCTCCGCCGTTGGCCGCCAACGTCACCCGATACTTCATGTGGGTGAGCATCTGGCCCATCAGGTCGCGCAAGCCCGCCTCGTCCTCGACCACCAGGATGTGTTCGCCGACGACGACACGCGCTACGGTGACTGCCCCCTCGCGCGCCGGCTCCGGCTTTGCCTGGGTCTGAGGCAGGTAGACACTGAAAGTCGTGCCTTGCCCCGGCGCGGAGCGCACGTCGATGCATCCGCCAGACTGCTGGACGATGCCGTACACGGTGGCAAGCCCCAGGCCGGTTCCCTTGCCGCGCTCCTTGGTGGTGAAGAACGGCTCGAAGATGCGCTGCTGCGTCTCGGCGTCCATGCCCACCCCCGTATCGGTCACCGTAAGGTTGACATAGGCGCCCGGTTGCATGGAGACGTGCCGAGCTGCGAAGGCCTGATCGACCTCGCCATTGGCCGTCCCGATGGTCACCCGCCCGCCCTCCGGCATGGCGTCGCGGGCGTTTACTACGAGGTTCATGACGACCTGCTCGATCTGCCCCGGATCGGCCAGCACCGGGCCGATACCCCCGGCGAGAGCCAGCATCAGCTCGATATCTTCGCCGATCAGCCGGCCCAGCATCCGCTCGATGTTCTGAACCAGGGCGTTCAGGTCGATCACCTCTGGTTGGAGCGTCTGCTTGCGGCTGAAGGCCAGGAGCTGACGGGTCAAGGCCGCCGAGCGGTCTGCAGCCGCGAGGATCTCGTTGACGTCGGCCCGCAGCGGGTCACCCTCCTTCAGATCGTCCAGCACGAGCTGCCCGTAGCCGATGATAATGCCGAGCATATTGTTGAAGTCGTGCGCGACGCCTCCCGCCAACCGGCCCACCGTCTCCATCTTCTGCGCCTGGGTTACCTGGGCCTGGAGGGTCTCCCGCTCTGCCTCGGCCTGCTTGCTTTCTGTGATGTCGTGGATGACCGAGTAGAGGACGGAGCGATCCGCCTCGGCCAGGCTGCTGCTAAAGACCGCGACGTCGCGCACCGACCCGTCGGCCCGGCGGTGGCGAAACTCGAAGTAGCTCTTCTTGTGCGCCTGAGCGCTCTCCATCTCGTCCTTCACGGACCGGTCGTCCAGCAGGTTGATCTCCTGTATCCGCATTCGGCGAAGCTCAGCTTGGGACCATCCATAGAAGGCCGCCGCGGCAGGGTTGGCATCGATGATGGCGCCCGTCGCCGGTTCTATGACCAGCATCACCGCCGCGTGGTTCTCAAACAGCGTGTGGAAGCGGAACTCACTCCGCTCGCGCGCCTCCTCAGCCTGGTGACGCGCAAGCGCGGTGCCAAGGCTCGACGCCAGGTTCTCAACGAGCGGGACCACCGGGTCGGGGAAGCTGCCCGGCGCTCGGTCGGCGAGGTGCAGGAGGCCGAGCACCTGCTCGCCATGCCTGATGGGTACGAGAGCCACCGAGGCATACCCCTCATGGATACACCGGTTGCGCGGGTGGAGCCGCGGGTCCTCAGACACCGGCTTGTCGGCCAGCAGGCGCGAGTTGTTGGTGAAGCAGCTCCCCCGAGGCGTGAACAGGGGGTTGGCCGGATCGGTCCGCCCGGAGACGACGAGCCCACAGGTACACTCCAGTTGCGCAGTGCCGTCCTGGTTGCGGCAGATGCTGCCGTCCTGGCCGAATGCGATCAGGGTGCCTTCGGTGTGCAGGAACTCCTCCGAGAACCCGTCGCTGCCGACGTATGGGTAGTCTTCGCCCTCCCGAATGCGAATGCCGACGGCATCCAGCCCTGTCTGCTCCTTCAGGATGCGGGCCGTGCGCTGGAGCACGTCGGGCAGGGCCAGGTCACGGTCGCTGAGCAGGGCCAGGAGCGTCGCCGACGTCTGCAGGTACGCCTCGGTTCGCTTCCCGTCCGTGATGTCCTGCACGATGCCGATGGACTGGACGATGTGACCGTCTGCGTCGCGCTCATGCAGGCACTGACCGCGGACGTGGCGGACCTCGCCCGTCGGACTGCGGACCACCCTGTGCTCGATCTCGAAACCGTTGCTTCCGTTCTGTATGGAGGCCGAATAGGCGTCAAACACACGAGGGCGGTCGTCGGGATGGATGAACCTCCAGAAGGCCTTCGGATTATCGGGAAGGCTGCGCGGTTCATGACCGGCAATGCGCCAGACTTCGTCGGACCAGACCAGGCGGTCAGTCGCGATGTCCAGCTTCCAGCTCCCGACGTGGGCGAGTTCTTGAGACCGCGCCAGCATCGCCGCGCTCTCGCGTAGCTGGTGCTCGGAGTACCTGCGCTCGGTGATGTCCTGGATCTGCGAGATGAAGTGCAAGGGGGCCCCTTGGGCGTCCCGAACCAGCGAGACGGCCAGCAGGACCCAGACAACGCGCCCGTCCTTGTGGATGTATCGCTTCTCCATCTCGTAGGTGTCGATGTCGCCGGCCAGTAGCCTGCGCACGAAGTCGAGATCAGTGTCCAGGTCAGCGGGGTGCGTGATGTCCTGGAAGGTCATGCGCATCAGGTCGCCTTCGTCGTAGCCGATGATGTCGCAGACGCGCCGGTTGACCTTGAGCCACCTACCGTCCGGCGAGACGAGGGCGATGCCGATCGCCGAGTGCTCAAACGCATTGCGGAATCGGGTCTCGCTCACGTTCAGCGCCTCGTCGTCCAGCTTGCGCTCGGTGACATCCTCCTCAACCGCAAGATAGTGGGTAATGCGTCCGTCGGCATCCAGGACCGGTGCAATGGAGACCGACTCCCAGTACAGGTGGCCGTCCCTGTGCCGGTTGTGCAACTCGCCGCGCCACTCGCGACCGGAGGAGATCGCCGCCCACAGCTCACGGTAGGTCTCGGGCGCCGTCTCGCCGGACTGCAGGAACCGCGGCGTCCGGCCCATCACCTCAGCGCTCGCGTACCCGCTGGCGCTCTCGAACGCCCGGTTCACATAGATGATGCGGGCGTCCGTATCGGTGATCATGACAGCGGCTGGGCTCTGCTCCACGGCCTGGGCGAGTTGGCGCAGCCTCGCCTCTGCCTCCTTCCGCTCGGTGATGTCCACCTCGGACCCGGCCATGCGAATGACCTGTCCGGCGGCATTGCGAACGCCCTTTCCGCGGTTAAGCACCCATATGTAGGAGCCATCCTTGCGCCGCGTGCGGTACTCGCATACGAAGCTATCGGCCTTGCCGTCGAAGTAGGCTTGAACAGCGGCCATGACGCGCGGCGCATCATCGGGATGGATGCGCGAACTCCATTCGGCTTCGGCGTCGCCGATCTCGTCCTCGGCGTAGCCCCGCATCGCCTTCCATCGCGCAGACAAGTGGACGCGTCTGCCGGCAACGTCCCAGTCCCAGATGCCGCCCGCGGCTCCCTCCAGCACCAGTCGGTGCCGCGCCTGGACCTCCTGTACGGCCTCGCTGCCGATTCGGCGCTGCTCCTCGGAGCCCAGCGCGGCTGCGAGGATGCTGAGGATGCCGAGGCCTTCGGAGCTAATACCCGTGTCCCCGCCGTAGGCCGCGCAAAGGCAACCGACCGGAAAATCGCCCACGAACACGGTGTGGCCTGCAAAGCTACTGAAGCTGCAGCCTGCGGCGCCTGGCTCCGCTTGTGCGCATACCGTGCAGGGCAGGTCACGGACGACGACCCCCACGCGCTGATTACGGCGTATGATATCGTCGCAGACGATGCCGAAAGGATGGCCAACCGGCTCGGTGTCCGGCGGCAGGTTCCAGTGCCCCGCGACGCCGAACCCACCGTCGCTGAGCCTGATATAGACCGCACACGCGGCGCCGGTCAGACGGCCGCACAACTCCGTCAAGGCCCGGGCATTCGCGTCGATATCAGGCCCCAGCCCCATCAAGCAGGCGCCGACCTCTACGAGGGCAGTGCCGCTTCCCATGGCTTTTTTGTCGGCCCAACCGCACATGGTCAACCTCCGCGCCGGTCCGCGCCACCTCGTTAGCCGACGCAACCAGCGGGATCACAACTCGGCCACGAATAACTCTACCGCTGACCGCCGAATTGGTCAACCAGGCCTGCAGAGCTCCGCAAGCCGGCCCAGGCACAGCAAAGGCCCCGAGCGAACTCGGGGCCTCAATGGCGGGGATGACGAGACTTGAACTCGCGGCCTCCTGCGTGACAGGCAGGGGGCCGTCCGGAGCTCAAAACCGACCCATTCACGCTCAGCAGGCACCCCCCTGGTCAGCGCTTATTTCGCAGCACAGGAGGCCACTCCGCTATACGCAATCGTTCACCTATCGTACCACAACGGGTACACAACGCAGCGGGGTACCTCCCCGTCGGTCACCCGCCGCGCCGGCGCAGGTAGACTGCATGGAAGGGTAGGGCAGATGCGCCCATGGGGGGAAGCTGTGGCCCATGCCGGCCGCCCTGGGAGGGCGTGCCACCATGCCTACCGTGTCCGAACGATGCCCGGACTGTGGCGAGAAGCAGTGGAGCGGGATGCCCCACACCTGCCCGCCGTACGAGTGCGCCTACTGCGGCGCCATGTACCAGCGATACGCCTACCACCGCTGCCCGCCGCTGCAAGCCGCCATAGACCAGGCCGCCGCCGCGCGGCGCTACGCCGCCGATACCCACATGGGCGCCTGCCCGCAGTGCCACAGCCGCAACATCGTCCAGCGCCTGGTGCAGACCGACCCCGCCGACCACCGCGCGCAGGTCGGCGCCTGCTGCGTCGGAGCCTTCATCTTCTGGCCGCTGCTGCTCGCGGCTCCGTTCATGTCCAAGCCGGCCCGGAGGGAACCCTACCGTCAGTGCGCCTACTGCGGGCACAGCTGGAAGGTCTGACGACCATGATGCGATAGTGCCTACATGCATGGTACACTGAGCGCAATCGAATAGCAGCCGCGTCTCGCGGCTAGTCGGCCGGATTAGACGGACCGGGATCGCCCTGCAGGGGAACAACCTCTGCGGGGCGGTCTCGGTCCGTTTTGCTTTGTCTGGCTCGTAGGGAGGAAGCCATGGACAAACGGACGGACGTGGAGGGCAGTGCGCGGCGCAGGGTGAGCGTGATGATCTACCTGACGCCGAAGATCGTGGAGGCGCTGGACAGTGCGCTGGTGCAGCGCGGGGAGTTGAGCCGGTCGGAGCTGATCCGCGGCCTGTTGTCGGCCCGGCTCTCTGAGCTTGGGTACATGCAGGCATGAGGATCACCGCAGACGCGGCCGGCAAGCGCCCAAAGGTCGTTCCGGTCCAGATATGCTTCACGCCTGTTGGCCTGAAGGCTCTGGACCGGGCGGCGAAGCGGGCGGGGGTGCTCTCGCGGTCGCAGTTCGTGCGGCTCGCGGTGAGCGCGTACCTCGCGCAGCCCGATGAGCCCACGGAGCAACAGGCGTGAGTGCGCTGCGACGAGCTCGCGAGGCGGCAGGGATGACCTTGTCTACTGCTGCCAAGGGCGCTGGGATCAAACCCCAGTACCTCGCACGTCTGGAGCGGTCTGGCGGGCCGCCCCCGACGTACGTGCGAGCTCGGCGATTGGCGACCATGTACCGCGTTGACATGGTCGTCTTTCTGGGAACGGACGCGACACCAGGCAACCAGGACGAGCGGCGGGGCCGAAGCCGCAGACTGATCGCGCCGGCCTGAGGCGGGGCAACCCGGCCGGCGCGATGGGGTTAACACGATGAGCTTACCAGACAACGCTCCTGCAGGGGCGTGCCGCGGGGTCTTGAGGGCTTCGCGCCGCGCAGCTCGGGGGCAGCAGGATGTACGGCCGGCCTTCGGGCCCGGCCCGGTGGTGACGGTGCACGGGCTGCAGCTGGTGCGTGCGCCGGTGGGATACGCGCTGATCGACGGCGCGGGGCGGGTGATCGGCTCCTGGCTCGGGCTCGGCGCCGCTGTATCGCGGCTGGTGGCCGAGGCGGGGGCCCGGCCGGCCCGGAGCGTGACCGATGGGCGGTGACGGCTCAAGGCCGGACGATGGGCGCTTCATCCGGGTGACGCACGTGCAGCTGAGGGCCTTCGAGGAGCTCCTCAGGGAAGGCCGAGTAAGCCCGTATGCGCTCTGGGTATGGCTTGCGATCCGCTCCTATGAGGGGCGAGACAAGGACGGTAGACCAGGCGCTGAGACGTGGCCCGCGATGGCGACGATTGCCGAGAAGCATGGGCGGCATAGAAGCCGGGTTCTAGCGGCCGTGGAGCAGCTGGTGGACGTCGGCGGGCTCCAGCGGTTCCGTGATCGCCACTTCGGGCCGAACCACTACGTTGCCCGATGTCCGATAGCGCCGGCGCGTGGTGACACTGACTACCAAGACGCGAAAACGGTACTTGGTGACACTGACTACCAAGACGCGAAAACGGTACTTGATAGCAAGCAGGTCGCACTGCCGCTACTTGAACAGGTCGCACTGCCGCTAGTTGAGCAGGTCGCAGAAACGCGACCCAAAGTAGACGGTACTGACCTAGAACCAGATGACCTAGAAAGGTCAAAGGCGGGAGCGCCTGCCGGCGCCGCGCCCGCCCTCCCGGTCGGCAAGTCGAAACGGCAACCGACCAAGGCCACGTCGTGCTCGGAGCGTCCGAGCAGGTTCGTGGCGCCGACACTGCAGCAGGTGATCCCCTTCATGGTCCGGAACGGCGGCAGCCAGGACGACGCCGAGCTGTTCCAGTACACCTTCGAGAGCAACGGGTGGCGCGTTGGGTCGGGCGCCGGTAAGCCGATGCAGTCATGGGAAGCAGCGGCCCGCGCATGGCTCATCCGGGAGCGGAAGTACTCGCGGGATGTCCGGGCCGGCGGCGGCGGGAACGGCGACCTGCTCGCCCGCATGGCCCCGTTCGCGGACCCTCCGGAGGCGAGCCAGGGCGAGGAAGGCGGCTCGGGGCTCGCAGCGCAGCGCGTGGAGCCTACGCCGCCGACAGCGCGGACTGAGCCCCGACGGGCTGTGCAGGGGGCTGTGAGCGGCAACGGGGCCGCTCCTGCGCCGGCAACGACGCCGGCAACGACGCCGGCACCTTCAAGCGATCCCGGGCAGCCGAAGGGTGAGGCGCCGCTGGCCCGATCTGAGGAGGGGCGGGCGCGGCTGCAGCACTACGCCGTGTCCATCGGCGTGGAGGCCGGCGCGGCGGCCGGGATCGTGGCCCAGTTCTTGGCCACGGCGCCCGGCGATGCGAGAGCTGACACGGTGCTACAGGTGAGGCTGTGGAGATGGTGGGATGGGCAGCGAGGCCCCTCCTGACGTGGCGTAGCCGGCGAAGTCGCCTCGCGCGCGGGGCGTCGGCCGGGTGGTAACAACGCTGCCAGTAGGCATCATCACCGGCAGTGTGTCACCGGAGGAGAGGAGACAGCGATGGGCAAGCGGTCGGATGGGTTGGCTAGGTTCGCAGAGGGCAAGGTGTCGGGCTACAAGGCCATGGAGGAGCACTTCAGGTCGGCGCAGACCACTTATGACGCGCAGTATGTCCTGCGTGAGCTGCGGGCTCGCGCCTCGGACGTTGTGCAGAGCATCACTACCGAGGCTCAGGCCACGGTGGCGAAGATCGAGGCCTACATGCAGGCGGCCCGGACGGCGCAGGCGTCGGCCCGCACGGCGGCGGACGAGCGCATCGATTGGGCACGGGTGCATGGCCTGACCACGGAGATCGGCAACCGGCTGGCTCAGGCCGGAACGGGCGCCATGCAGGGCGAGCGGGCCGACATGGCGGCCGCGTCGCAGATCATGACCGAGGCGCGGGCAGCGGGAGACGTGCACCGGCTGCGCGCTCTTCGGACCGCCGGCGCCGGCTTCGCGTCCGTTCCAGGCGGGCGTGCCCTGGTGGCCGAGTTCCAGAAGGACGAGATCGCCGAGATGGGCCCGGCCTACGCGACGGCGGTCGCGGAGGAGGAGGCGGCGACGGCGGATCGCTACGAGGTGGATCAGGTGATCTCGCGCAGCATCGGCTCTGCGATGGGCATGACCTACGAGACGGTGCGCGGGGTACAGCAGCGGGTCGGCAATCCGACCTTCGGGGAGGGTTGGGCCTAGCGAGGCCGGCGCGGTGGGGGCTCAATGGCGAGCCCCCAAGCTCTGGGCAGCGTGCAGCTGCGCTGTCCAGGGCGCCGGACGACGGACCCACCGCCCGGCGGCGGTGGTAACATCCGCAACGGCGAACGGAGGCGCCATACCAGTGGCTTGCGGGCCACCAAAGGGGTTATCCATGGGCATCGTACAGGACCTCGTGAGCAGAGTACGGATAGAGGGCGCTGACGACTACGTGCGCGGCACGAAGCGCGTTGACGGCGCCTGGAACAACCTGGGCGCTTCGGTCGGCAAGGACATCTTCAGGGCCGTGGCCATGGCCGGCGCGGCGGCGGGCGGCGGGCTGCTCTACCTGGGCAAGCAGGCCTTTGATACGAGCCTGCGCTTCGACCAGCTGCGCCGCGGCATGATCGCCACGATGGGGAGCGCCCAGGCGGCCGACGCCGAGATGAAGCGGCTCGCCGAGGTGGCCAAGCTGCCGGGGCTCGGGCTGGAGGAGGCGTACCAGGGAAGCCTGAGCCTGCAGGCGTCTGGCCTCGCAGCGGAGGATGCGCGCAACGCGCTGCTATCGTTCGGCAACGCCATCGCCATCGTGGGCGGCGGGAAGGAAGACCTGGCGGCTGTGTCCTACCAGCTCGGGCAGATCGCCAGCAAGACGGGCGGCTTCGGAGAGGACATCCGGATTGTGGCCGAGCACGTGCGGCAGCTCGGTCCGAAGATGGGCGAGGCGTTCGGGACGCGGAACACGGACGAGATCTCGCGGATGGGCGTGACCGGCCTTCAGTGGATCAAGCGGATGACGGATGCGCTGGCCACTCTGCCCAAGTCGCTGGACAGCCCGAGGAACGCGGTGGACAACCTGGGCGACCAGATGACCATCGCCATGAAGGCTATCGGGGACGCCATCGCGATCATCGCGGTGCCCAAGCTGATGGAGCTGGGCAAGTGGATGGAGTACCTGAACGAGAGCGACTTCTTCAAGACCGTCTTCGGCGGCGCGGCGGCTGGGGTCAGTGGCGGCGGCGACGGGTTCCTGCGCGTGCTGGCCCAGATCACGGCGGCGATCGAGACGCTGCCGGCGACGATGAAGAACGCCGCGGGGCCGGTGACGGACTTCTTCAAGGGCATCTACGACGGCTTCCGGCTTGTGTCGATGTCGATCTACTTCATCGCGGTGAGCCTGTGCAATGCGATGGCGGACATGATCGGCGTCGTGAGGTTCGGTATCGAAGCGCTGCAGTGGCCCGCTGAGAAGGTGCTGGGGCTGTTCGGCATCAAGCGCTCCAACAAGCCACGCCCGGACAGTATCGGCGAGGTCCTAAAGCGGGGCGAGAAGTGGTGGCGACAGCCCGAGGACGCCGTGGCCAAGTACATGGACTACCTTGCGCCGGACTGGCTGAAGAAGCAGGCGCATGGGAAGAGCCTGGCGGCCAAGCCAGACCGGGCTACGGAGCTCTTCAACCAGTTCAAGGCGTGGACGAGCAAGGGCACGGCGCCGGCGGCGGCGACCGGGTCCAGGCCCGGCTCGGGCGGCACCGGCTCCTACGGGCCTACGCCTTCGCCCTGGACTGAGATGGCGACGAACACGCGGATCACGGCGGAGAACACGGGGAAGCTCGTTGACATCCGGCGCATGTCGATGGGTGGCGGCGAGCTCGGGCGGCTCGGGGTTACGCCTGTGGAGCTGGGAGGCTTGCGGCGGTCGCTGGAGGTGAAGCTGAGCGGCGGCGATGCGATCACGCGGCTGCTCTCGATGCAGATCAACCAGGCGCTGGAGGCGGCCATGCGGCAGGGGGCGCTGAGGTAGGCCGCGATCGCGGCTGAGTGCCGGACCATGGGGCGGCGCCGCCTGCACGCTGCCCCTGGTCTGGTCGTACCCACCATGCAGGCATTCGACGTCGAATACGCCACGGCGCGGCCCGCCCGTCCTTCCCCGATGGTGAGCGTTCCATGGCGGTTCGGAGCCGGCGCGGCGACACTCGCGAAGATGAACATTACCGCGAGTGTCAACCCATTACCATGCGCCCTATTGACAGGGCCGCATACAGGGCCTATAATGAGGGTGCGCGGGAGGGCGCATCCGGCAATGGGAGACATTGAGACCCTAACCCTATGTAACTCGGAGATGGAGCGGACAGCGGGCGGTGAACCCGGCGCGGCGCTTGCGCTACTGCTGGCTGACAGCAGGTCAGAAGAGACCAGGCGCGCCTACCGCAACGACCTGCGGCACTTCTTCGGCTGCCTTCCTGGTACCGACCCGACGCCGGCGCAGGTGGAGGAGCTCTGCAGGCTCTCCTCCGGCCCGCTCGCCCTGAGGCTGAACGGCTACCGGGCATCGATGCGGGCAGCGCAGCAGAGCGGGCCGGCGGCGGGGCGGGGGTTGGCCCAGGCGACGATCAACCGCCGGTTGGCCGCGGTGCGCGCGCTGTTGCGAATGGCCCGGCGGATGGGCGCACCGTGCCCGGACCCGGCCGGTCTGGTGTCCAGCGAGAAGACCACGCCCTACCGGGACACGCGGGGGCCGGCGGTGTCGGATGTGCGGCTGTTGCTTCGGGCGCCGGACCGGGCAACGCGGACCGGGCGGCGTGACTACGCCATGCTCCGGCTGCTCTGCGAGAACGCACTGCGCCGGTCCGAGGTGGTGCGGTGCACGGTTGTGGACTTCGATGCGGCCGGTAAGCGGCTTCACATCCTGGGCAAGGGCAAGGGGGGCCAGCGGGCTCCTATCACACTGTCTGACGGCTGCGTGGACGCGGTGGCGGCCTACCTGATGCTGCGAGTGGACGTGAGCCCGGCGGCGCCGCTGTTCGTGAGCGAGGTACGGGGCACCCATGGTCAGGCGCTGACTTCCGGGGGCCTGGCTTGGATCGTGGACGGCTACGGGCGGCGGGCGCTGGGGCATCCGCTCCACCCGCACGCGCTCCGGCATATGGCGATCACGGCCTACCTGGACAAGACCGCCGGCGACGTGCGCGGCGCTCAGAAGCTGAGCCGCCATGTGGACATCCGGACGCTGCAGCTCTACGACGATAACCGCGAAGACCTGCAGGGACGGGCAACGAGAATACTGTCGGACCTGTTCGAGGAGGAGGGAGCATGACGGACGGACCAGAGCGACGTAGAGGCCCACGGAAGCGGGCGCAAGATGACCCTAACCGCATGACGGCGCATCGGATCTACCTGCCCGAGTGGATGGTCTCGCAGATAGACGCCTATACGGAGGCGCATGACCTGAGCGGGCGCAGCGAGGCCATACGGTTGGCCGTGACGCGGTTTCTAAAGGCGGTTGCGAGACGGACCGGCTCCAAGCCGGGGGATGATGGGAAGGACGGGCCTGCGGGCTCCTGAGCCCGTTGAACCTGGGTTCCGCCGGCGTTGTGCGCCCCGATCGGCGCGGTCGGCGTGGTGGTGGCGATGGGGACGGCGGGGGCTGGGGCGTCGGGGGGCGCTCCTGGACTTGCCGGACGGTGCAGCGGTCGGGCTGCCCATCGCAATGGCAGCAGACAGATCAACCTGCGGAGGAAGCCAGGGCGGCTGTGCGGCGAGCGCCGCCACTGGACATCATCGCCAACGGCGGGCAGCGCTCAGCGCGCCCTCCAGGAGTGCAGGCAATGGGAAAGACGTTGACGACGTGGCCGGGCGATCCGACCGCTCAGGCGCTGGTGTGGATGCAGGATGCCGAGGACCAGCTGCGGCAGGCCGAGCGGACGCACGACAAGGACAAGGACATTTGGGAGGACCATGCCGAGCGTGAGCTGACCCTGGCCGAGCTGGCGCGTGAGCACTACGCGAACGCCATGGCATACCAGGAGACGCTCTCGGCCATGGCGGCTCTGCAGGCCATGGGCCACATCGGCGGGTATACCAGCGTGGAGCAGCTGGCGGTCTAGCCGGCGCGGCCGGTTGTGTGGTGGCGCCCGGTGGCAGCGGCTTCGGCCTGCGGCTTCCGGGCGCTGTCTGCTTGTGGGGTTCGGCGCCGCGCCGGCCCTGACGAGGGAGGATGGGTGCACTATGGGGCGTACACGTACAGTGGGACTGAGGGGCAGCGCGAGCGAGCACGCTGCTGAGGCCCGACGCGAACTGGTGGGCCTGTACCGGTGCCAGGGCATGTCGGAGCGGCGGATCACCGAGCGGCTCGCGGCCGACGGGATCGTCAACGCCGCCACCGGCGAGCCTTACAGCCTGACGACTGTGGCGAAGGACGTCAGCGTGATGGTGAGGCGTTGGCGGCAGGCGTCAGGGGAAGCGATGGAAAACCACGTCGCGGAGCAGCTAGCCCAGCTCAACGAGGTGAAGCGGCAGGGCTTCGAGAGCGGCAACCTGCAGGCGGTGCTCGGTGCGCTGAAGCTGGAGGCGAGGCTGCTCGGGCTGGAGGCACCGGAGAAGGTGGCCGTCTCTCACGCGGGTATGCCGGCCATCACCGAGATGCTGGTGGTGTGCCGCGAGTACGGCCCGGACGGCGAGGCCGGCGAGCCTGTGGAGGAGCCTGCGGCGCCGGCGTGGTGACCGGCTTGGTGACCGGCTTGGTATTCGCCGTCGAATGAGCCGAGCCGGTCGCCACTCAGAACCCCGCGCTCAACACAAGACCACCCAGTAGCTTCTCCCACTGCGCCGGCTCGGCCTGGTACTTGCGCCCGCATCCAGGGCAGTGCCCGAAGTGCCAGGCGATCACGTCGCCGGTCTTCCACAGGCGCGGTCCGCCGCGCGAGTACCTGATGCCCGTCGACTTGAGCAGGCTCTCAACACGCAGGTCATTCTCGAAGGCCGGCACCGGCTCCCGCTTGGAGAGCCGGAAGGCCTCATCGATCGTGAGTACCACCGTCGTGGCGCGCACCATGGCCATGATCTGCGCCTGGTCAGGCCTCAGGACGAAGAGCGGCGCCCGGCAGTTGAAGCAGGCCAGGGCGTGCCGGCCTGCCACCGTGGCGGTCACCACGCGCCGAAGCCTCGGCTCGGCCATTCGGACATCCGCGCCCATCAGCGCGCCCGCCTGGTCGTCAGCAGGTTGTCGATCGGCGAGGCGTTGGCGTGGAGCTTGCTGATGTCCGCCTCGGCGAGCTTGACGTAGATCTGCGTCGTTGCGACCCGCGTATGCCCGAGCAGGGACATCACGCCGAAGACGTGGGCGCCGTTCCTGAGGAGCCGCACGGCGGCGTCGTGCCGGAACCGGTGCGGGTGGACGTTCTCAACCTCGGCTTCCTTGCCGAGCCGCCTGCAGACCTGCAGCAGCGAACTGCGGTTCATCGGCCCGCCCGTCCGGCTCGAAGTGAATAGCGGCTCGGCCGGCTTCCTCGGCTCGTCTCGCAGATACCGCCACAAAGCTTGCGCCGTGCCCGCACCGAATGAGATCGTCCGCGGCCGCCCGCCCTTGCCGTTCCGCACCTGAGCGGTCCGCTCCGTCATCCTCAGGTCCGATACCCTCAGGTCCGCGAGCTCGGATGCTCTGATGCCGGTATCGTCCAGGAAACGGATCAGGGCCACGTCGCGCAGCTTGCACCGGCTCTCGCCGGCGGCCTTGAGGATGGCCTCAAGCTCCGCATCGGTGAAGGGGTCGATGCCGGGGTCAACCTGCTTGGGCGTGGGGATGCGGCGCATGGGGCTGTCGGTCAGAATGCCCTCGGCCACGCACCAGTTGGCAAATGCCGACAGGATGATGTGCGCGTGCAGCACTGAGGAGGGGCTCAGCGGCTTGCGGCCGCCGCCGTCGTTGCCCTGCATCAGGGCGACCACGAACGCGCGAAGCCCTTCGGCGCAGAAGTCCAGATCCCGCGCTGTGAGGAAGGCCTCCAGGCGGCCCATCCACGACCTTCGGTCATCCTTGGTTCGGTGAGACCAACCCTCTATCTCACCGTACTGATACCAACCCTCAGCGGCCTCATGGAGGCTTTCGACCGTCAGCATGACCTGTTCAGCGCTCTGCAGCACAGGATGCCTTGGGACTCGGTTCATCTTCATCTCGCTCCCCTAACTGGCGGTTACGGGAACGGAGCGGCACCAGGCAGGATGCCAGAATGAGCGTGAAACCGGGGCCTAGGCTTTCGCTTCGGCCCCTTTGGGCGGGGATGACGAGACTTGAACTCGCGGCCTCCTGCGTGACAGGCAGGCGCTCTAACCGGGCTGAGCTACACCCCCACGGTACTGTAAACAGCAGGCTCTTGGATGATCTAACCCGCCTGCAGGTTCGTCAAAGATACCCCCTCAGGGGTTGGCCTGTCAACGCCCGCGAGCCCGAAATTGCAGGGCTCGCTTGTCCGCGCAGATAGCTGCGCGGGAGGAGGCCGCGAGTTCAAGTCTCGTCATCCCCGCCAGATTACCGGTTTGGGACCCGAACTGCGAAGCCGACGTGAACCTGCCGGGCTCACCCGGTTGGGCGTTCACCGAATCCTAGAGAACCACCGGGGCCTCTGACTGGCCGCCTCGGGTACCCGCAGTCACCATCCTACACGAGTACGCTCAATGTAGTCAGGCAGCATGTATGGCCGAAAGAGGCGAGCGATACCAACACCAAATGCGGCAGCCGCCAGGTCACTCGGAAGCTCGTCCGCAAGAGCAGCGCGCCCTGCTCATAGTGTGTCGTCCTGGGCGGGCCCAGCATTCGGGTTCGGGCTGGCCTTAGAGGACGACCTGCTGCCGCCCGTAGATGCGCCACGGACAGACGCCATCACTGACAGATTGCCTATTGTCGCCCCCAGAGCCTTCGGGCGTCATGTGATCGAGCACCCAGACCGGGGCGCGTCTGTACACGCTTTCAGTCGATGGCCCGGCCTAAGCGTCGAGGCTCCCCTACTCGCTCTCGAACCCATGGCTGGTGAATTTGAGCGTCCTGCTGTTCTCAGTCACGGTGCGCAAGAGCTGGTCTGAGGCGCCGTCGGTAAGAAGGGCCTCAATCTCAAGGGTGACGGTGACCGAAGCTCCGACCTGCCCCGCAAGGTGTGCAACCACCTCATCGGCGATGCGGCTTGCGTCGCGGCCCACACGCGCAGGATCAAGCTGTACAGAGCCGTGGAATCGCCTGAGCCTAAGCACGGGCTGAGTTGACGGCTCCGGATGCACCGGAGTCCCTGCAACGGTGGCCTGACCATCGGCGGTTTGCCCACTCACGGACGACGCAACCGGTGCAGGCGTGGACCGCGTCTCGGCATCCATCTGCCGCTGCGCCACGCCCGGACTGACGAGCAGTCCAGCACTGTCGGCCGAGAAGGAGACCACCTGTCCGCCTCGTAGCCCCCGGTACCGGCCGCCGGCCTCGTCGTGGCTCTCCGCGTACGCGAACGTATCCGACGACCAGGTCAGTAGTGCCACACCATCCCGAATCGCCTGCACCAGAACCCCAGGACCGACAAGACGCGGCAGGTAGAGGTAACGGGCAAAGTCCTCGACGAGCTGCCTTACCTCCACGTGATCGCCTCGCCACAGGGGCACCTCATCCAGGTGCTTGCGCAGGATCGTGGAGCCGAACGAGGTCACGAGCGACTCGTCGCTCCGGAGCTTCTTGCTCGCTCGTACCGCCAGACCGTCGCCACCCGAGATCCGGATAGACTGCCACGTGACGGGGACATGGGGGTTGACCTGCTCCGGCACCAGCAGCCACTGGTATGTCTCCGGCAGTCGCGCGGTCACTGCGCCGTCCACGGCCTGTTTCTGGGTCTCGGCCTGACGTACTTGATGCGGATCCAGGTTGAGCGCCACCCTCTCCGCCAGGATGGAGTTCCACGCCAGGTACCTGCGCAGCGCCTCGTCAAGGTCCTGCAGGCGCACCTTGTCGGCAGCGAGGAAGACGACCGTGTTGCGGTAGAGGCGCGGAGTGTTGCCTCGGGACTCAAGGATCGCACGAGCCGCCGTCTCGGCCGCACTGCCGGGCTCTTTCGAATATGGATGCTCGGCGGGCAGTACAACGAGCCGCGCGTCCAGGTCGTCCGGAACATCGGCGCCCGAACGTGGCAGCGGATGGATGCGCGAGAAGTCACCACACTTGCGCAGATCGGAACGGAGCCGTGAGTCGAGTTCCTGCGCTGCCTTGTCTGGATCGCGCTTGAGCTGCTCGGCACGGTCCTCCGCGAGCTTCGTGACCGTTGGCTGCGTGGCATACCAGAAGCGCGGTCCATCTTGGTAGACATAAGTCGCCGCTGCCGCAAGGCGCCGCAGGGCATCACCGAAGATGGCCGGTGCATCGCCGGGCATCACGCAGCCAAGCTTCACGCGACGATCCTCGATCCCGCGATGCGCCGCAGTCGCCGTGGGCGCCGAGCCGAGGTAGATGGTGCGCGCAACACGCCGGGTCGCATGCAGCTTGCCGAGGTTGGGCTGCTCGGAGTCGATCTTGAGCGGCAGCGAGTTCGGACCATCCACGTCCTTCTCGATGATGGGAGCCCAGTTGTCCGAGAGGTAGCGCGTCAGTTCGGACTGCACGCGCGCATCGTCGATGGGGATTGTCGAAGGCAGGATCAGCGGGTTGCGATCGCCCTTCTCCCACAGGCTATGGATCACCGCCGCCATCAGGCGCAGAACGCCGCGTGTTCGCTGGAACTTCACCAGCGTTGACCAGTCCGTGTAGAGCCTGTCGAATATCTCCGGGTGAATCGGGTACGCGGCCTGGACGCGCTTCTCGTAGTCGGCGCCCTTACACTCGGGCGGGAACTCGGCCCCCTGTGCGCGGTAGAGGTCGGCGAATGCGCGTGCGGTCACGTCACGCTGCCTGAACGCCTCGGGGCCATCGAGCGGACCAAACAGGCGCCGACGCACGATCTCGAAGCCCTCTTCGGCGGTCGCCGGCCGCCACGACGACTCCACACGCCCCACCACGTTGCGCAGGCGGTCGAGCGCCTCGCGTCCGCGGATACCACCCACTTCCACGTCGTCGGCCTGCGTGTGCGGCGAGCCGGAAGTGTCCGACGCAGGCAGCGAGATCACCAGAAGGCAGTTGCCCGCTAGCTTGGCCGACTCGGTGAGGGCCTGGGCAAAGGTGAACTGGGTCTCGAATCCGCCGGCCGGCAGATCGCTCTGGTCGTGTAGCTGCCGCGCATAGGCCACCCACTCGTCAATGAGGATCAGGCATGGCCCGTATGTCCTGAAGAGCTCGCGCAGCACATCGCCAGGGTTCGTGGCGTTCTCGTCATCGGCCTTGACGCGCGCGAATGCCTCCGCCCCCCCGAGCTGGTACGCCAGCTCGCCCCAGAGCGTCCGCACCACTGTTCCGTCCGGTTTGGTGACTGGGTTGCCGGGCGAGATTCGGTTCCCCACCAGCACCACGCGCTTCGCCCTGGGCAGGCTACTCACTCCCGCTTGAGCGAGCACCTCGTCGACGCCCGCCAGCTCACTCCCAATCGCACCAGACACGAGGTGGTAGAGCGCCAGCATCGAGTGCGTCTTGCCGCCGCCGAAGTTGGTCTGGAGCTGGACCACCGGGTCCCCGCCCGTGCCTGAAATGCGCTGCACTCCGCCCACGAGTAGCCCCTTGAGGCTCTCGGTGAGGAATGTGCGCCGGAAGAACTCCTGGGGGTTCTTGTACTCGTCTGAGCCTTCGCCCAGGTGCACCTGCCAGAGATCTGCCGCGAACTCCGCCTGCTGGTACCGGCCGCTCGCCACGTCGGCATGCGGCATTGCGACCTCGCGCCAGGGCTTCAGCGTGCCGGTCGCGGTCGCCTCGATTAAGGAGCCGCCCGCCTTGCGCTTCTCGCTGCGAACCTGCTCATCGTAGATCAGGCGCCGCAGCTCCTGCTTGATCTTGCCTACCTCATCGGCCTGCGGCGCCGATACGGACGCGAGCAGGCGCTGCATGGTGTCAAGCGCCCGGTCCACATCGTCGCCTGAGAAGGGCTCCTGGTGCGCCCAGCGATTTCGAACCTCGCGAAGCTCGCTGACATAGGTCCGCTCAGCGGGCCCGAGGGTGTTCCGGAAGACGTCGTTCCACTGCTCCCAGAGGAGGCGCAGCAGCAGCGCGGCGTCCATTATGGGCTGGTCCGCTCGGTCGTCCCATCGCAGGTCCGTCTGCCAGTTCCGGCTCACCTCGGTGGCCCAGTACTTGCCGAGCCGGGCGCCCAGTTCTCGAACCACGAAGGGGGTCAGCCCCTCCCGCAGCAGATCCAGCGCTTTTCCGACGCGGTCATGGTTGGTTCTCGCCATCCGCTAGCCTCCGCTCGACATATGCTCAGGACAAAGGTTCTCTACAGTGATCCCGTGCCGGTTCGCGGCTTCTCTCACTTGCCGCCAGTGGCTGTCCGTGGCGTTGACCACCACCGATCCGGCGCCGGCCGCGAGCGCCGTGGCGAGGAACGCCCTGTCGCTGGGGTCCAGACGCAGGAGGTCCGGATCGCGCGGGATCTCTTCGAAGTCGCGCTCCTGCCCGGGGCGCAGTGTGATTGGCACGCGTCGGCAGTGCTCCGGGTTAGCCTGGTTGTCCCACAGCCACTTGAAGAAGGCGTCGCCCGTGCCCGGTTGACCGGTCGGGCTCAGGTAACGACGGTACTCGTCGAAGATGTGTCCGAGGCCATCGTGCAGGACGATCGCGCTGCTTCTGGCGCCCGTCAGGGCATCAATGCACCTGAGCGCGCACGGCGAGCCGACATGCGTCTCCCTGCCGTTAGCGGCGACAGCGACGTTAGTGTCGATAACCTCGAGCCGCTTCAACTGCCGACACTCCCACGTCGTCTGAGACCCGCGGCGGCTGTTGCAGCAATCTCGCCGAACTCATCACCAAAGAAATCCGGGGGCCAGTTGTCGATGGCTCCAAATAGGTCCAAACGGAGTGGGTTCAGGACTGACGTGCTGCCCTCCGTAGCGCAGAAGTAGAGGGCCGCCTTCTCGGGGTTCAGTTCCTCTTCCGCAACACGCCGCTGCAACCGCCGCAGCAGATGCTCGCTGTGGCTCTCCACGATGATCTGCACGCCACGCGTCTTCATGGCATCCACAAAGACGTCGGCGAGGCCGGCCTGTACGCTCGGGTGAAGGTGGATCTCCGGCTGCTCCAGCAACAGGGTCGAGCCCTCGGGCGCGTAGTAGCAGAGGGCGATCACCGGCAGGATCTGCGAGACGCCGAAGCCCACATCAGTCAGTAACACCTCCGCGGAGCCGGGGCGGCGCCGAACCCAGACCTGGAACAGCTTCCCTTCCGGGGTCACTGGGCGCACGGCGAAGGTATGGATCAACCCAAGTTCCTTGAGCCACGCCGCCACGCGCTGTTCCAGGGTCTCGCGCTTGTGACCGCGTCCCCGTTTAATCACGGCGCCGGACTCGCGCGACGCGAGGATCGCGTCGATGACCTTCTCCCCGCGCCGCCCCATGTCCGCAGGCTGGGCGCCGCCCCAGGTGTACTGGCGACGCGGGTGGTCGCGGAGAGGACCC